>JBCBSH010000004.1:0-62445 GCA_039819285.1 Pseudomonadota bacterium | reverse complement strand
CGCCAAAACGGATGGAAGCCCAGGCCGATCATGCCCAGGTCGAGCTCCTCGTTGATCTCCTTGACCTGGCGCAGATGCTCATGAACCTCGTCGCAGGTCTGGTGGATGGTCTCCAAGGCCGCGCCCGAAAGCTCGATCTGCCCACCGGGTTCCAGCGACACCGAGGCGCCGGTGTCGTCAACCAGGCCGATCAGCGTCTCCTTCTCGCGCACCGGCCGCCAGCCGAAGCGCTGCAAGCCGCTCAACAGCGCGTTGACACCCTGGGGCTCGTCGTAGCTGACGGGTGACAGGTCCGCGCGGTGATAGATGAACTTCTCGTGCTCCGTCCCAATCCGCCAATCGGATTTGGGCTTCACCCCCTTCTCCAGCCATTCGACCAGTTGGCGTTTATCGGTGATGGGTGGGGCGGTACGCGATTCAGGACCGGACATGACAGATTTCTCTTGGGGGATCGGCCGCGACGGCCGGGTGCTGATCCTTCAGGACCGAAATGGCGGCCTTTCTTTGTCGGCGCCAGCCAAAGACTGGTCGGCGCCAGCCACGGATTGCCAAACCGCCAAGGCGGCGATTGCCGCTGTTTCCGCACGCAAAACGCGCGGCCCCAGCCCGGCGGCGTGAGAAAACGGCAGTTTTCCAAGGGCGTCAAGTTCCGACTTTGCAAGGCCGCCCTCCGGCCCGATCATGATTGCCGCTGGTCTTGCCGCGAACACGCGCGCCAGATCGGCGATCGGTTTCGCTGGACCGGCCTCGGCGCAGACGATCAACGGACGGTCCGCTGGCCAGCCCGCGGTACGATCAACCAACCGTGCGGGCGCCTCAATGGGCGGAACGCTCAGCCGCTCGCTCTGCTCTGCGGCCGCAACGGCCTGCGCCTGCAGTCGGGTGGCATTGATGCGCGCGACGTCTGTGTGCGCGGTGATCGTCGGCAGCAGGCGATCGACGCCCAACTCCACCGCCTTCTCGATCAGCACGTCCATCGCGTCCTTCTTCAGCGGCGCAAAAAGCAGCCATAGCGCATCCGCCACCGGTTCCGGCGGGCGAATTTGGTGCCGAGGCGTAACGATTGCGTGTTTTTTGTCCAGCTCTGCCAACTGACAAAGCCATTCGCCGTGCTCGGCGTTGAACACCCGAAGCGTGTCGCCCTGCTTCAGGCGCAGGACTGATCTCAAGCGATGCGCCGCTGACGGGTCGAGCCGAACCGGTCCATCCGCGGTCAGCGACTGGGTGCAGTAGAGGCGGGTCCGAGGAAGGGAGTGATCCATGAAATCACCGATGCCGAGGCCGGTTCAGCGGCAATACGTCGCTATTCCTGCGCCCTTGGCCCGTCCCTGGCAATGGCGTAAAGCAGGGGCATGGCGCGCCCGTTTACCGATATCCGCATCGGCGGTTGGATCGATCGCCAGCTACCCGACCCCTGGCGCCCGTACGGCCGATTGATGCGGCTGGACCGGCCGATCGGCACCTGGCTGTTGCTGCTGCCGTGCTGGTGGGGCCTGGCGCTGGCGGAACGGCCGGATGGCGCCGCATGGCCCAGCCTGTGGCTGGCGCTGCTGTTCGCCATCGGCGCGTTCGTCATGCGCGGCGCCGGCTGCACGGTCAACGATCTTGTCGACGCCGAATTCGATGCACGCGTGGAGCGGACCAGCATCCGCCCCATACCGTCGGGCGAGGTGAGCAAGTTTCGCGCCCTCGTGCTTCTCCTCTGCCTGATGCTGGTCGGGCTGATCATCTTGCTTCAGTTCAACATGATGACGGTCTGGCTCGGCGTCGCGTCGCTCGCGCTCGTCTTCCCCTACCCGTTGATGAAGCGCGTGACTTATTGGCCGCAGCTCTGGCTTGGCCTGACGTTCAATTGGGGCGCCCTGATGGGCTGGTCGGCGGTGACCGGCTCGATCTTCGGACCGGAAAACTGGCCGGCCTGGCTGCTCTACGTCGCCGGCATCTTCTGGACGTTGGGCTATGACACGATCTACGCCCACCAGGACAAGGAGGATGATGCGCTGATCGGCGTCAAATCCACCGCGTTGAGACTTGGCGCCGCCAGCCGCCGATGGATCGCCGGTTTTTACGCCATCACGATCCTGCTGCTGGCGGCCGCGATCGCCGGGGCGTCGTTGAACCCCTGGGCGTTCGCCATCCTCGGCCTGGCGGCGATCCAGCTTTGCTGGCAGGTCGCCGCCTGGCGCATGGACGAGCCTGCCGACAGCCTGGCCAAGTTCCAATCCAACACCGGCTTCGGCTTGTTGGTTACCCTGGCGCTGGTCGTCGGTCAGGCTGTTAATTGAGAGGTCAGATCGCGGATCACCCGTTCATGGATTCCGCCGGCGTCATCAGGGCGAAGACGGCACCCGCCGGGTCCTGCACCCAGCAGAAGCGCCCAACGTTCGGCACGTCCATCATCGGCACCATCACCTTGCCGCCCGCGCCTTCCACCTTCGCGGCCGCTGCGTCGACATCGGCGACATGCACGTAGGAAACCCACGCGCTGGGCATGTTCGGGTCCATGGTGCTCATGAGCCCGGCAACTTGGCTGTCGCCTGACTTGGCGATCGTGTAGGTGCCGGACCCCATATCCACCTCGTCGAAGCTCCAGCCCACAACCTCGCCCAAAAACTTCTTGCTGGCCTCGAGGTCCGTGCTGCTGAGTTCGTTCCACATAAAGCTGCCTGGCCCTGACATTGCGTCCTCCGTCTCTTGGGGGTTTGATGCGGACTATATTCCTCGACGTCCCCGTCGAAGACAATGGCACGCATGTGACACTTCGGCGCAAAGGGGCTGAACCGGCGGCTAAGCCATTGCCACAGCAGGCTTCCCGCAGCGCCGGTTCGCCGTTCACACCTTCGTGAGGACGGTCATTCTCAACGGAATTGGTCGAGCAGCGCCTGGCAGCCGGCCGGCAAGGGCGGCGGCTGGCGCGGTGTACTCGGGGTGCTGGGCGCCGGCGGCCGATTGGGATCCGGGAACCAGGATTGCAGCTCCGGGCCGCAGCCGTCGCCTGGCGGCGGTGCGGACTGAACCTGGCATTCCGGGTTGCCGGCGGGACATGTCAGGCGGATGTGAAAATGGCTGTCATGGCCGAACCAGGGCCGAATGACCCTCAAGAACGACCGGTCGGGCCAATTGATCTCGCACATGGCACGCTTGATCGCCGGATGAACGAAGATGCGGCCGACGCGCGGGTCGCTGGCCGCCAGCCGGATCATCTCAGCCTGGACGAGGCCGAAATCATCGGTCACGCGCCAGTCATAGGTGCTGGTATCGACGACCGAGATGGCGCTCAAGCTCTCGCGCTGTCCGACGGACATGCGCGGCAGATCCAGCCGCAGCCAGACATCGGCGTCCAGCCCGAGTTCGTGGCTGGCATGGCCGCTGATCGGCCCGCCCATGGGCTGGTTCAGATCGCCCACCAGGGCGACACCCAGCCCCTCGCGGGACATCCCCTGGCCAAAATCTTCCATGAAGTCGATTAGCGCCGGATGACCCCAATAGCGATTGCGACTGGTGCGGATGACCTGATAGCCGACGCCGTCAATGGGCAACGCGGCGCCACCGGTGAAGCAACCGTTCGTGTAGGTCCCGATCGATTGGGCCGGACCTGGGGCCGGGCCGGGAATGTCGGCAAAGGCGACGGATTGCGCGCTGGCCCCGGGACTTCCCATCAGCGCGATTGCACAAGCAAGACCAAGCACTGCCCTCATCATTGCCACCAACCCTCATCCGATTGACGAATCGCCGACCGATCGTTGCCGGGGCAATTGTATGGATGCCGTATGACAGGTGCAATCGACAGGGTCCGGCCCCAGCGGACGGCCGGGTAACGATAGCGGCCCGACCGCATGGTTGCGCCGACGCACAGCTTGATGTCCCATGCATGCCCCTCAGCGGCCCCATGTCGGCCACCCAATGAGCAAAGCTTGGAGGATGCGATGGCCCGACGCGCGCCGTTTGGATTTCCCCATTTCGCGATCCGGTGGGTCGCGGCCTTGGCGCTGGTCCTTCTGACCTTCAACCCGTTGGGCTGGTCCTACTATCACTGGGTCGCCGAGGATCAGCAAGGCAGCGTGCCGCTGAAGATTCTGGCCGGTATCCTGCTGCTGATCGGTTACGTCATCTTCATCCGCGCGACTTGGCGCTCGATCAAGATCTGGGGCATCATCTTGGTCGTTGCCCTCATCGCCGCGTTGGTTTGGCTGATCGTCGATCTGGGCATCCTCGACATTGGCAACACTGGCACGATCAGCTGGGTGATTCTGATTGCCTTGGCAACGCTTATGGCAATCGGCATCTCGTGGTCGCATATAAGGCGTCGATTGACCGGCCAAGTCGATACCGACGAGTTGGACCCCTAGCCGATCACCGTGCTGTTTCCGAAGCCGAAGGCCCATCCATGTCTCACGATACCGCCCCCCAACTGCCACAGCTGGCAAGCCTGATCGCCAGCGCCAGGAAAGCCGGTGCCGATGCCGCCGATGCGATCCTGGTGAAAAGCACATCGCTGTCCGCGATTCTCCGTCTGGACCAGACCGAACGGGTCGAGCGGTCGGAAGCGGCCGACTTGGGCTTGCGGGTCTTCGTCGGTCGGCGAATGGCCATCGTCTCGTCGGCCGACCAAAGGCAGCCGGCCCTGGACGCTATGGTCGAACGCGCGGTTGCCATGGCGCGCGCGGTGCCGGAGGACCCCTATGCCGGGCTGGCGGAGCCGGACGACATCGTCGGCCAAGTGCCCGCCATCGACCTGGTGGATGAGGAGGAACCATCGGCGGAAGTCCTGATCGCACGGGCGCGCGACGCGGAGCAAGCGGCGTTGGCGGTCTCTGGCGTGACCAATTCAGAGGCCGCAGACGCGAGCTGGGGACGAACTGAGATTTCGCTTGCGGGCTCCAACGGGTTCGCCGGCACCTACGCCCGCACCGGTTCCAGCATTGTCGCGTCGATGGTCGCCGGCGAGGGCACGGGGATGGAAACCGACTATGACTTTACCAGCGCGGTGTTTGCTAAGGACCTGGAAGATGCCTCCGAGGTCGGCCGGGGCGCCGGCGAGCGGGCGGTGGCCCGCCTGAACGCGCGTAAGGCAGATACCGCGCGCGTGCCGGTGGTGTTCGACCCCCGTGTCGCGAACTCCTTTCTCCAGCACCTTTCCAGCGCCATATCCGGGCCGGCGATTGCGCGCGGCACCAGCTTTCTTAAGGACAGGCTGGGTGAGCGTGTCTTTGCGTCCGGTGTCTCGATCGTCGACGATCCGCATCGCCCACGCGGCCTGCGGTCCAAGCCTTTTGACGCAGAGGGGCTGGCCAATCAGCGCCGCGCCTTCATTGAGGATGGTCGCCTGACAAGCTGGGTGATGGACCTGGCGTCGGCGCGCCAGTTGGGCCTGCGATCGACGGGCAATGCCGCACGCAGCACATCAAGCCCGCCCAGACCGTCGATCACAAATTTCTATCTCGAGCCCGGTGCCAGCAGCCGCGAAGACCTGATTGGTTCCATCGATAAGGGCCTCTACGTCACCCAGATGATGGGCCACGGCATCAACATGGTGACTGGCGACTATAGCCGGGGTGCCAGCGGCTTCTGGATCGAAAACGGCGAACTGACCTACCCGGTCAACGAAGTCACGGTGGCCGGCAATCTCTTAGAAATGTTCGCCAATCTAGTCCCCGCGAAGGATCTGTCGTTCCGCTACGGCGTCGACTCGCCGACGGTGCGGATCGACGGCATGACCGTTGCCGGCAAGTAGGTCGTCGGCTCAAACGGTGCCACTGTTCGGAAGAATCACGGGTAACGGCGTTGGCATGATCGAGAGATCGACGGGCAGCCGCGTCACGATATCGCCGTCGGCCTGAACGGGATCCGTCGACGGCCCCTCGATCCGCGCCGCGCGAACGCTGACGATGCGCACGTCTTTCAGCCTGTGGGCGCGGCCGGTCACAAGACCTAGCAGCGCCCGCAAAGCCGCCCACCGCCCGATGCCCAGGAACAAGCAGAGCTCCAGCGACGGCTCGGTAAGGCGCGCGGCCGGCGCGACTATGAAGCGGCCACCATAGTAATGGCCGTTGGCAGCGATCACGGCGCTTGCCATCACCCGCTCGTCACCAAACGTCACTTGGTATGGCCCTGGCAAGGGCCGCAGCCACTGGCGCGCGGTTTGCCAGACATAGGCCCCCTTACCGGCTAACCGTTTCAGGCCGGTCGGCAGATCCTCCACCACCATGGCGTCAAAGCCGGCACCGGCCATCATCGCGAAGGGATGACCGTTGGCCTGACCGAGATGGATATGGCCCACCGCGCCCCGGCAAATCACATCGACGGCCGGGCCAGCCGGTATCGGCAAACCGAGCTCGTGCGCCAGCACGTTTGCCGTCCCCAGCGGCAGGATGCCCAGGGGCAAAGGGCCGTCCTGCCGCGCCATCAACCCGGTGATCACCTCGTTGATGGTCCCGTCACCGCCGGCCGCGATTATAGCGTCCAGGTCGCCGTCAGCATCGCGCGCACGCTGCAGCGCGTCACCCCTTGCCAACGTTTCGCAGACCTCCACCCGAGGAACCAAACGGCGCAGCTTCTCCAGGCCCTCCTGAAACCGGCGTCCGCGCCGCTGCCCCGCCACCGGGTTTCGAATCACCAGCACGCTCGACGGTTCGAAACTGGGCGCTCTCACGCGGTTCCCCGGAGAAGATGACGCTTTCGTTACAGTAATATTATGGTCTTCTGGCAAACGCATTTCAATTGGCTGAAATTTCCGACGAACATGTGTGAATGCCTGCCTAAGTCGTTGAGAAGAAAAAATCAAACGATTACTCAGGTCGCCAGAAAATGAACGCTATTGGAGAGCGTAATGGCCACGGCATCGTTGGAGCGGCATTACCGAACCATTTTCATCTCCGACGTTCACCTGGGCACCAAGGCCTGCCAGGCGCACCTGCTGCTCGACTTCCTGAAAAACACCAGCAGCGACCAGCTCTATCTTGTGGGCGACATTGTCGATGGCTGGCGCCTGAAGCGACATTGGCACTGGCCGCAAGCCCACAATGACGTGATCCAGAAGCTGCTGCGCAAGGGCCGCAAGGGCACTGAGATCACCTACATCCCGGGCAACCATGACGAGTTTGCCCGCAGCTTTCTCGGCAGCGAATTCGGCGCCGTGAAGCTCGCCGACGATGCCGTGCATGAGACGGCCGACGGCCGCCGGTTTCTGGTCATCCATGGCGACCAGTTCGACGTCGTGGTGCGCCGGGCAAAGTGGCTGGCCCATGTCGGCGACAAGATCTACGTCCTGCTCTTGGTGCTGAACACCTGGGTCAATGGTCTGCGCCGCCGGCTGGGCTTTTCCTATTGGTCGCTGTCGGCCCATCTCAAGCACAAGGCCAAGCGTGCGGTCGACTTCATCGGCCGCTTCGAAGGCGCCCTCGTCGACGAGGCCAAGAGGCGTGGGCTCGACGGGGTCATCTGTGGCCACATCCACACCGCCGAATTCAAGGAGATCGACGGGCTGACCTATTGCAATGACGGCGATTGGGTCGAGAGCTGTACGGCCTTGGTTGAGCATAGCGACGGACGCCTTGAGATTGTGCGTTGGACAGCGCTCGCGGAGGAGACCAGCCGTCACAGCGACCAAGTCCCTGCCGAGCCGGAGCAGGTCGCCGCCTGACTCAGGCGGCCGTTTGCCCATGCGACTCTTGATCGTGAGCGACGCCTGGTATCCGCAGGTGAATGGTGTGGTGCGCACGCTCGATACCACGGCCCAGCATCTGCGCGGAGAAGGCCACGAGGTCGAGGTCATCGGCCCCGACCGGTTCCGCACCGTGCCCCTGCCAACCTATCGTGAGATCCAATTGGCCGTGCAGCCCAAGCGCCTGCTGCAGTCGCTTGTTGACGACTTCAAGCCGGAAGCCGTGCACATCGCCACGGAAGGGCCGCTGGGCTGGGCCATGCGCTCGATCTGTCGGCGGCGCAACTGGCCGTTCACGACCAGCTTTCACACCCAGTTCCCGGAATATGTCTGGCTGCGGACCCGCCTGCCGTTGAGCTGGACCTACGGATTAATGCTCCGCTTTCACCGGGCAGCGGCCAGGACAATGGTCGCGACCCCGACCTTGGAGAACCGCCTGCGCGCGCGGGGTTTTCAAAGCCTGGTGCGCTGGACCCGGGGCGTCGACACGGACCTGTTCCACCCGCGCGACAAGGACTTTCTCGACCTGCCCCGCCCCGTCTCGATGTTTGTCGGCCGGGTGGCGGTGGAAAAGAATCTGGACGATTTCCTGCGCCTGAAACTGCCGGGCAGCAAGGTCGTGGTCGGCGGCGGCCCGCAACTGGACGGCTTCGTCAAGCGGTACCCCGAGGTCCGGTTCGTCGGACCGAAGAAAGGCGAAGAGTTGGCGAGCTATTACGCGGCTGGGGATGTTTTTGTGTTTCCGTCCCGCACCGACACCTTCGGCCTGGTGATGCTGGAAGCATTGGCGAGCGGCGTGCCAGTCGCCGCCTATCCGGTTCAAGGTCCCCTCGACGTGATCGACGGCACCGGCGTAGGCTGCCTCAGCGAGGATCTGGCGGCGGCCGTCGATTGCGCCTTGCGCCTGCCGCCGGAGGCCTGCCGCGCCTTCGCGCTGGAACGAAGCTGGCCCAGCGCCACGCAACAGTTCCTGGGCAATCTGGCGCCATTCGGCTAGCTCAATCGCTTGATGGGCGGTGATCGGGATGGACGATATCGGCCCTCCGGTCTAAACCGGCCTCATGTTCCGAACCCTGTATCGCGGCGCGACCACGCTGGCCGGCCCGCTGGTGCCCCTGCTGTTGAACCGCCGCACGGCACGCGGCAAGGAAGATCCTGCGCGGCGCGGTGAGCGCCTGGGCATTGCCGGGCGGCCGCGGCCCGGGGGCCGCCTGGTCTGGATCCATGGCGCAAGCGTCGGCGAGGCCCTGTCGGTGCTGTCGCTGATCGATCGGCTTTTGCAGACCGCGCCGGACTTGCATGTGCTGCTGACCACCCACACCGTTACCGCCGCACGCCTGCTGGAAAGCCGGCTGCCGGACCGGGCGTTTCACCAGTACATCCCGCTCGACCGCATCAGCTATGTCGACCGGTTCTTGGATCATTGGCGGCCCGACCTCGCCATCTGGCTGGAATCGGAGCTGTGGCCGAACCTGCTGGACGGTATCGCGAAGCGGTCGGTGCCGGCCGTGATGCTGAACGCCCGCATGAGCGGCAGGTCGGCGGCACGCTGGGCGCGGGCGCAAGGCACGCTGCAAGCCATGATGGCGGTGTTCCAAGCGGTGCTTCCCGCCAGCAAGGCAGAGGCCGAGAAGTTGACGTCGCTCGGCATTCGCCAGCTAGGCCCCGCGGGCAACATCAAATATGCCGCCCCGCCGCCTCCGGCCGACACAGATGCGGTCGAGGCTCTGGCAAACGCTGTCGGCGATCGGCCGGTGTGGCTGGCCGCCAGCACACATGAGGGCGAGGAGGAGATCTGTTTTGCCGCCCAACGCCGCCTGCTCGCCGATCGCCCCGATCTGCTGCTGGTGCTGGCCCCACGCCATCCTCCTCGCGGACCCGAGATCGCACAGATGATCGAAGCGGCCGGTTGGCAGGCCGGCCGGCGGTCCGAAGGCGCCCTGCCCGCGCCCGGCGACCCGATCTATCTGGCCGACACGCTGGGCGAGATGGGCGTGCTGTTGCGTCTGGCGCCGATCGCCTTTGTCGGCGGATCGCTGGTCCCCGTCGGTGGCCACAACCCGATCGAACCGGCGCAGTTGGACGCTGCCGTGTTGACAGGTCGACAGGTGGAAAACTTCTCCGACGTCATGGCCGACATGGCGGCCGCCGGCGGGCTTGCCTGGGTCGATGGCGCGGACGATCTGGCCGCCAAGGTCGATCATTTGCTGTCCGACCCCTCGGCGCGAACCACGATGACGCAATCGGCGCGAACGGTGGCGGAGCAAAACAGCGGCATGCTCGACACCGTCATGGCGACGCTGTCGCCGCTGCTGGTCAAGGCCCCGCCGTGAAGGCGCCCAGCTTCTGGTACGGCTCGCCGGGATTGCGCGCCAGTTTGCTGGCGCCGCTGGGCGCGATCTACGGCGCTGTCGGGCGTCGGCGCATGCGCCGGGTCGCGCCAACAAAAGTCGGCCCCAAGGTCATCTGCGTCGGCAATCTGGTGGCCGGCGGCACCGGCAAAACACCGACCGCCATCGGCCTGGCAAAGCGCGCGGCCGAACTTGGAACGGTGGCCGCCTTCCTGTCGCGCGGGTATGGCGGCCGATTGACCGGCCCGGTGCGTGTGGACCCAAGCCGCCATACCGCCGCCGATGTCGGCGATGAGCCCCTTTTGCTCGCCGCCCACGGTGCAGTCTATGTCTCGCGAAATCGAATCGCCGGCGCCCGGTTGGCGACGGCCGACGGTGTCGACCTGTTGATCATGGATGACGGGTTTCAGAACCCATTCCTGCACAAGGACCTGTCCTTTCTGGTCATCGATGCCCAAACCGGCATCGGGAATGGCCAGATCATTCCGGCGGGGCCTTTGCGCGAGTATCCACAAGACGGGTTCCGCCGGGCCGATGCGATCGTCCTGATGGGCGACCGAGCCCCAGCACCGCACCTCTCGCAACTGATTTCGGCAACCGGCCTGCCCATTCTAGGTGCCCGGCTTGAGCCCAGCCGCGATGCCGAATGGTTGCGCGGCCAAACAATCGTCGCCTTTGCCGGCATCGGACGCCCGCAGAAATTCTTCAACATGCTGAACCGACTGGGCGCCGACATCGTCAGCCGGTTTGCCTTCCCCGATCACCACCGGTACGACGCCGACGACATCATGCGACTTGCGGAAATGGCGGCCGCGGCCGAGGCGACGCTGGTGACGACCACGAAGGACTTCGCCCGCCTGCCGATCGAGGCGCGCCAGATGGTCGAGCTTGTCGAAGTCGAGGTCGTCTGGTCAGAACCGGCGGAACTAGACCGGCTGCTCTCAAACCTGCTGCGCGGGACCGATCGGGATCACAACAGCCGGCCTTGATCGTCCTCTGGCTTGGCGCGGCGCCGTGCTGGGCGCGATGCCTCGGTGATCACCGCGCCCCGTTCGCCATCGGCCCATTCCAATCGCAGCCTGCTGCTGGCTTTCGCGTCGGCCGCCCTGCCGATGGGAACGCCGGCTTCGGTTCGCACCACGGCGAAACCGCGATCAAGCACCCGGCGGTAGGAATAACTCTCCAGCAGCCTTGCCGCCCGATCAAAGCGGTCGCTGCTTTGTGAAAAACGGCTGCCAGCGCCACGCCCCAGCCGATCCTCCTGATCCTGTAATCGCCGCGCGGCGTCGGTCAGTCGACGGGTCACGACACGGGCATCCAGCCTGTCGACGACCATGCGCAGCACTCGTTCGCGCTCCGCCAACCGCTGCCGGGGATGCACCAAACGCGCCGACTGTTCGGCCAGTCGCGCCCGCAGGCGGTCGAGGCGGCCAACAAAGGCCCGATCAAAGCGCCCGGCGGCATTGTCCAGCCGCTGTGCCGGCCCCTCCAGCACCTGCCGAGGCCGCGCGATGGCCCGTGCCAAGCCGTCAAGCTGGACCCGGCGGTCGCGCAGTGCCCTGGCCAGGCCGGCCTGACGGCGCCGGTCCATTTCCGCCAGTTCGGCCATCAGGTCGGCACGAACGGGAACAGCCATCTCTGCTGCGGCGGTCGGCGTCGGCGCCCGAACATCGGCCGCGAAATCGATCAGGGTGGTGTCGGTCTCATGCCCCACGGCGGAGATCAGCGGGATCTCGCTGGCGACGACCGCGCGGACCACGCTTTCCTCGTTGAAGGCCATCAGATCTTCCAGACTGCCGCCGCCCCGCGCGACGATCAGCAGATCGGGCCGGGGAACGGCGCCGTCGGACGGCAGCGTGTTGAAGCCGGTGATGGCCGCTGTGATCTGCTCGGCGGCTTTCTCGCCCTGGACGGATACCGGCCAGAGCAGCACATGGCGCGGAAAGCGGTCAGCCAGACGGTGCAGAATGTCGCGAATCACGGCACCGGTCGGTGAGGTCGCGACCCCGATCACGGACGGAAGGAAGGGCAGCTTGCGCTTGCGTTCCGGTGCGAACAGGCCTTCGGCCGCCAGCCGTTTGCGCCGTTCCTCCAGCAGTTTTAAGAGCGCACCCTCACCGGCGAGATCGAGCTGTTCGACGACGATCTGGTATTTCGAACTGCCGGCATAGGTCGTCAACCGGCCCGTGACCACCACCTCCATGCCCTCTTCCGGTTGGATCGACAGGCGGCTGACCGTGCCGCGCCAGCACACCGCGTCGAGCACCGAGCGCTCGTCCTTCAGCGTGAAGTAGAGATGCCCCGATTTCGGCCGCGACGGCCTGGAGACCTCGCCGCGCACGCGCACATGGTCGAAGCGTTCCTCGACCGTGCGCTTTAGGGCGACGGAGATCTCACTGACGGAGAACTCAGGGATGTTGCCGGGCGCTGCGCCCGTGTTCAGATCTTGCGTCATGGCGGCAGCGTCATGATACAAGTCCGGCACGGGCGCTCAAGCCCGAGTGCTTGCGGTTGGTCATCAAGGATCCTGGTTTATGCGCATTCTCGTGGTCGGCTCTGGCGGGCGGGAACACGCCCTGTGTTGGAGCATCGCCGCCTCCCCCCTCTGTGACACGCTCTTTTGCGCGCCGGGCAATGCCGGCATCGCGCAAGAGGCGACCCTGGTCGACATCGCGGCCGAGGATGTCGACGCGCTGGTGGCGTTCGCCGAGCGCGAATCGATCGACCTGGTGGTCGTCGGCCCGGAGGCGCCGCTTGTCTTGGGCCTTGCAGACCGGCTGGCCGAGGCCGGTATCAAGGCCTTCGGCCCCAGCCAGAAGGCGGCCGAACTGGAGGGCTCGAAGGCCTTCATGAAGGTCCTGTGCGATGCCAAGGACATTCCGACGGCCGAGTATCGGACTTTTACCGAGGTCGACGCGGCCAAAGCGTATGTGCGGGCCAAGGGCGCGCCCATCGTCATAAAGGCCGACGGTCTGGCGACCGGCAAAGGCGTCACGGTGGCCGGCTCGGTCGAGCAAGCCGAAGCCGCCATCGACCAGGCGCTGACAGACCAGGTTTTCGGAGATGCCGGTTCCGTGCTCGTGATCGAGGAGTTCTTGGAGGGCCCGGAGATCAGCTATTTCGCCCTGGCGGACGGCAAGACCATCCTGCCGCTGGCCAGCGCCCAGGACTACAAGCGCGCGCTGGACAATGACGAGGGGCCGAACACCGGCGGCATGGGCGCCTTTTCGCCATCGCCTCTGGTCGATTCCGACCTGGAGCGTCGCATCTTGAAGGACATCATCAAGCCCACCGTCGAGGGCCTTGCCGAACAGGATGCGCCTTTCTTGGGCGTGCTTTATGCCGGCTTGGTTCTGACAGCGGACGGCCCCAAGCTGCTGGAATACAATGTTCGTTTCGGCGATCCGGAATGCCAGGTGCTGATGATGCGCCTGAAAAGCGACCTGGTGCCCGCCCTGCTGGCCGCCTGTGACGGCCAACTGAAGAACATCGATCTTAGATGGTACGACGACAGCGCCGTCTGCGTCGTCATGGCCACCAAGGGCTATCCCGGCGCATACCAGAAGGGCTCGATCATCAAGGGCATAAGCGCGGCAGATGGCAGTGACGTGGTCACCGTCTTCCACGCCGCAACGCGCCAGGGCGAAGACAACCGCATCGAGGCCCATGGCGGTCGGGTGCTGGGCGTCACCGCCCATGGCGACAACCTGGCCGCGGCGCGCGATCTGGCCTACCGGGCGGTCGACCAGATCGATTGGCCGGAGGGCTACTGCCGGAAGGACATCGCGGGTTCAGCCTGACGCGCGGCGCGCCTGGAAAAAGCGACGCAGCAGGTCGGCCGAACGGTCGGCCATGACGCCGCCCTTAACCTCCGGGCGATGGTGACAGGTCGGTTGTTCGAAAAAGCGAGGGCCGTTTACGACGGCACCCATCTTTTCGTCGAATGCCCCGAAGGTGACGCGACGCAGCCGGCCGAAGGAAATCGCCGCCGCGCATAGGGCGCAGGGCTCCAACGTCACGTAAAGGTCGCAGTCCGGCAAGCGGGGCACGCCACGCTCGGCCGCCACGGCCCTGATGACCAGTACTTCGGCATGGGCGGTCGGGTCGGCATTGCCGCGTGTTCGATTGCCGTCACGGGCGAGGATCACGCCGGAACCGGCGTCAACGAGCACGGCGCCGACCGGCACTTCCTCGCGCGCCGCGGCAGCCTCCGCCTCCTCAAATGCAGCCGCCATATAGCGGGCGATATCAGCGTCTAGTTCCACCCCGACACCCCACCATCGCGCCCTTGCCCTTGTCTAGCAACATTTCCAGCGACAATCGCGACCTTGCCCGCCCCAAACCGCCAGAGTAGCGTCGCCGCGATGTCGAACCCCCCTCAAGCGAATAGCGCACCCCGCACCGGCGACCGGCTGGCCAAGGTGATGGCGCGGGCCGGTCTGTGTTCCCGCCGGGACGCCGAACGCTGGATCGCCGACGGCCGCGTCATGGTGAACGGCGAGACGGTGACCACGCCCGTGACGCTGATCACAGCGCGCGACCGGGTGCTGGTCGATGGTCGCCCTTTACCGGAAGCTGAGCAAAGCCGCCTGTGGCGCTATCACAAGCCCACCGGCCTGGTGACGACCGCCCGTGACCCTGAGGGGCGCCCAACGGTCTTTGCGCAGTTGCCCGCCGAACTGCCCCGGGTGGTGTCGATCGGCCGGCTGGACCTGAACAGCGAGGGCCTGTTGCTCTTGACCAACGATGGCGCTCTCGCTCGGCATTTGGAGCTTCCGTCTACCGGCTGGCCCAGGCGCTATCGGGTACGCGCGCACGGCCGGGTCGATCCGAAAAGGCTGGCAGCCCTCAAACGCGGCCTCACTGTCGAGGGCGTACGGTACGGGCCGATCGATGCCGCCTTGGAACGCCAGCAGGGTGCGAATGCCTGGCTGACGATGTCCCTGCAAGAGGGCAAAAATCGCGAAGTCCGCAAGGTGTTGGAGGCCATCGACCTCACCGTAAACAGGCTGATCCGCGTGTCCTACGGCCCGTTTCATCTTGGAAACCTGGTGCGGGGCGCGGTTGAGGAGATCAAGGCATCCGTCCTGCGCGACCAACTTGGCGGCTTTCTTCGTGACGGCGGCCGCCCATGAGGATCATCGGCGGGCGGCATCGCAACCGCTCCCTGACCCCGCTGGCAGACCGATCGGTCCGGCCGACGACCGACCGGACGCGCGAGGCGATGTTCAACATTCTCGCGCACCGCCCGTGGGGCGAAGACGGATCAAGCGTGCTTGAAGGGGCCGTGGTGCTGGATGCGTTCCTGGGCAGCGGCGCCTTGGCGCTGGAGGCTCTGTCGCGCGGCGCTGAGCGAGCGACCGGCTTCGATGCCTCGTCGAAGGCCCTTGCCGTGGCGCGCAAGAATGCCGCCGCCATTGGCGAGGCGAACCGGCTGACGGTTCATCGCGCTGACGCCCTGCGACCGCCGCCAAGCGGCGAAGCCGCGACCCTCGTCTTTCTCGATCCGCCCTATGGCAGAAGTCTTGTCGAGGGCGCAGTCGACGCCTTGGACGCGGCGGGCTGGATCGCCGATGGAACGATCATCGTCACCGAATGCGCGGCCGATGAGCAAATCGCGCTGGCGGACAGATACCAGCCGTTGGACGGCCGGGTCTACGCCAGCACACGCGTGGGGTTCTGGCGCGCGGCAGCCTAGCGCCGGCCGAACAGCCTCTCGATATCGGCCAGGCCCAAACTGACATAGGTCGGCCGGCCGTGGTTGCATTGGCCCGAATGGGGCGTCGCCTCCATTTGGCGCAGCAGGGCATTCATCTCCTCGGCGTTCAGGCGGCGGCCGGCGCGCACGCTGCCATGGCAGGCCATGGTCGAGGCGACCTGATCAAGCCGCTCCCGCAGTGCGGTGGCCTCGTCCAGCTCCGCCAACTGGTCTGCCAGATCGCGGATCAAGCCGGCCGTGTCTGTCTGACCCAAAAGAGCCGGCACACCACGCACGACGATGGCTCCCGGACCGAAGGCCTCGATCTCAAGACCCAGTTCTGCCAGCTCCACTTGCCTGGCCGCGAGCCGGTCGGCGTCCGCCTCGGCCAGTTCGATCACCTCGGGAAGCAGCAGCCCTTGCGAGGCCACGCCGCCATCGATCAGCGCCTGTTTGAACCGTTCATAAACCAGCCGCTCATGGGCGGCGTGCTGGTCGACGATGACCATGCCGTCTTGGGTCTGCGCCAGGATGTAGGTCTCGTGGATCTGCGCGCGCGCCGCGCCCAGCGGATGGGCGACGGCCGCTTCGTCTGTTGGCACCTCGGCCCGGGCCGAGGGCTGATCAGCCATCGGTAACGTCGCGCCAGGCGCGCGCGGGTCTTCAATCGGCGCCTGCCAGGCGCGGCCAGCCTCGGCCAGCGCCAGCGACGGTCGGCTTGGGCCCGTCGGCCATGTGGATGGCGGCGCCCCACCTGGCCGCATGGCACCCAAAGCCGCCCCGCCAACGGTGGACGACGCCCGATGGCCAGCCTCGGCCAGCACCTGGCGCAAGGCACCAACGATCAGCCCGCGCACGACGCCGGGATCGCGAAAGCGAACCTCGGCCTTGGCCGGATGCACGTTCACATCCACCTCGTCTTCAGGAACCGTCAGGAACAGCGCCACCATCGGATAACGATCGCGGGCCAGAAAGTCGGCATAGGCGCCGCGCAAGGCGCCGATCAGCACCTTGTCGCGCACGGGGCGGCCGTTCACGAACAGATATTGTGACAGGCTGTTGGCCCGGTTCAGCGTCGGCAAGGCGGCATAGCCATCCAGCCGGATGCCCTGGCGCTCCGCCGCAACAGGCAGCGCGTTCTCGGCAAAATCCCGGCCCAAGATGGCGGCCAAGCGCGCCAGTCGCGCGTCGAGAAGTTCGCCCTGGCCCGCGTTTAGCTGGATCGGCCGGCGCTGGTCGTCCCGCAAACTGAAGGCGACATGCGGATGGGCCATGGCGAGGCGGTTCACCACGTCGATGCAGGCGGCCAGTTCGCTGCGGACGCTCTTGAGGAACTTCAACCGTGCCGGCGTGGCGTAGAACAGATCCCGGATCTCCACCCGCGTGCCCCTGGCCAGCGCGGCCGGCTTTGGCGTGCCGACGACGCCGCCATCGACCGCCAACTGCCAGGCCTCCGCCACCCCCTCGGCGCGGGAGATCAGAGTCAGGCGGCTGACGGCGCCGATGGACGGAAGTGCCTCGCCGCGAAAGCCCAGGCTTTGAATCGCTTGCAGATCATCGTCGGGCAGCTTGGACGTGGCGTGCCGCTCCATGGCCAGAACCAGCGCGTCGGGATCCATCCCGTGCCCGTCATCCGCAACCGCAATGAAACTGCGGCCGCCATCGCGAATCGTGACATCGATTCGGGCGGCACCGGCATCCAGCGCGTTTTCAACCAACTCCTTCACAGCCGCCGCCGGCCGCTCAACCACTTCGCCGGCGGCAATCTGATTGACCAGAACCGACGGTAAGCGCCGAATCAGGGTCGGATTGGACGATGTTGAGGTTTCGGGTGCGGCCAACATCTAGATAATGTAGCCGATCGCGCGGTCGCGAACCACCCGATAGCTGCGCCCAGGATTGAGACGTGCGGAAAAAGAACTTGGCCCCGCGATAGCGCAAAGCCATGATCCGCGGTCATCGGAACCGCGTTCAAGAGGACAGTATGCGCACCTTGATCATCGGTCTCTTGCAGATCGTCGCAGTCGTCGGCTTCATCCTGATGATCGCGATCGGCGGCTACATAGGCTATGTCTACGAACAGTTGATGGCCGCGCAAAGCATCGGCGGGGTCGCGATTGACCCGGCGATCGGGGCTCTTATCGGCGCGCTGTGCGGGCTGGTGGCTGCCGTCGTAACTTTTGGCGTCGTGTTCCTGCTGCTCGACATACGGGTTCAGACCAAGCGTACGGCACAGGTGCTGGAAGATCTGGCAAAACGGCGACCGGCCGCAGCGACAACCCCCCAGACCCCAACGCCGCCGCAACCACCCCCAGCGAGTGCTGAGGCTTGAGGCAGCCGCCCGCGCTGCTCTCAAACATCGATCGTCAGATTGCTCTTCGGTCGGGCGCAGCAGATCAGCACCTGGCTGTCGCCCGGCCGAGCGAGCGGCTCCTCGACATACTCGAAATCGCCGTCCACGACGTCGCAAATGCAGGTCTGACAGATGCCTGAGCGGCAGCTGTAAGGCGGCTGCAGGCCCTGCCCCTCCGCCAGTTCCAGCAAGGTTCCAGACGACTCGCACCATTGGGCCGTCACGCCCGACCGAGCAAATGTCACGGAGATTGCACCGCTTACCTCTTCATCGCCACCCCGTGTTGGCGCTCGACCTGCCAGTTCGGCCTCCTCCGCCAGCAGGGAGCCCGGGCCGAAGAATTCATAGTGGATGCGCGATGTCGGCACGCCCATTGCGGCCAGATCGCAGTAGAGCGATGTCATGAAGGGCGCCGGACCGCAGAGATAGAACTCGTGGTCGTCAAACGGTAGGACGCTCTTCAAGAGATCGACATCGACGCGGCCGTGACGGTCGTAGTCGCGGCCAGCGACGTCGGTCGTATCCGGCCGGCTGTAGCAGATGACCGAATGGACGTTCGGGTGACGATCGGCCAAACCGAGCAGATGGTCACCCATCGCATGCTCGCGCCCGTTGCGGGCTCCATGAATGAACCAGACCGGCCGAGACGACCCAGCCCGGACCACCGAATTTGCCATGCTGATCATAGGCGTCAGGCCTACGCCGGCACTCAGCAGGACGAGCGATCGATCGCCGTCGGGATCGAGCACGAACTTGCCGCGTGGCGGGCCAACGGACAGAGTTTCACCGACTTCGACCTGGTCGTGGAAGTAGGTTGATGACAGGCCAGGCGGAAGGTCTGGCTGTTCACTGGGCGACGGCTCGCGCTTTATGCTGACGCGGTAATAGCCGCAGTCCGGGCTGTCGGACAGCGAATAGGTGCGCATCACCGGATTGGACTGCCCCGGAATGACCAGCTGGAACGTCAGGAATTGTCCCGGCCGAAATGACGCGAGTGACTTGCCATCGGACGGCAAGAGGTAGAACGAGGTGATGGTTTCGCTTTCGGGCTCCTTGCGATCGACGACGAAATCGCGAAAACCCGTTTGGGCGTCCGCGTCCGCTTCGGCGTTGGCCAGGCGTTCCTCGAACGAGCCCTTCCAGCCATGCGACAGGGCCGGGATGGCCAAAGCCTGACGTGTCGCCTCCAGGTCATCCTTGTCGAAGAACAGCAGCTCGTTGACCTGTCGAACAGACAGGCCTTCAGGATCTCGTCGCACAAGTTCGATTGGGTCGCCGGCGCCCACCTCGCCCTCTTCAAGAACACGGAAGTAAAAGCCGACGCGCCGCTGCTCAAGAAACCGGTTCTGGAAGTTGGGGATGCCCATCTTCAAGGCCAGCTTGAAGCAGGGGATCCGCGGCTGAGACACCTCGACCAGAGCGCCACCAATCCGGAAGACATCGCCGACATTGATCGCATCGTCCGGCATGCCTTCGACTGTGAAGTTTTCACCGAATGTTCCGACGGGCAGATCGTCCCGACCGAGCTCTTGCCGCCAAAAGCTGTAGTTCTCAGCGGAGTAGACATAAACCGCACGAAACGCGCCGCCGTGGCCCCACAAATCGGCTTGGCCATCGCCGTCCAGATTGAGCCGCCGCAGCATGACCCGGCCCTCAACCGGCTGCTTGAAGATACCGGTTTGGACCATCTTGCCCTCGTGCGCCACCTCACGTGGACCGGACAAGTTGACCGACAGGAGTGTCATCGCGCCCGCCGATGTGGGGTCTTGCGGCTGGGCCTCCGGTTCCCGAAGCGCCTCGAGCTCGGGCGCGTATCCTTGGAAGCTTGTCCTCAGCTTCATCGCGTTTTCGACTGACCGCGCTTCCTCGACCCGAAATGCGATTACCCTCTGCGCACCCGGAAAACGGTCCGTGTGATGAGGCTGCCAGAGGATTTCGGCCTCGCCGCTAAGCTGGAGCAGGTCTCCGCTTGCAAAGTCGACGAACGTCAAACCACAGCGCGGGTCGAGCGTTAGATTACCCAGCGTATTGAAGAAGCAGTTGCCGCTGTAATCGGGAAAAAGAAGCGACGTTTCATGGGCGACGATGACGAACCCGGGCAGACCGCCTCGATGTGAAACGTCCAGTCCCTGACTGGCGTTTTCCACATCGCCACCGGCGCGGCTGGCAATGAAAAAGGTGTCGGCGGCAGCGACGAACGCGGCTTGCGCCTTGTTTAGTGTCGGCCCGCAGCTAACCCTCGGCTGCCCGTCGTGATCGTTGGCTCGATCCAACCAGTCGACGGAACGCGCTTGGATGTATTGGGGGCAATTGCCAAAGCTCTGCGCAACCTCAATGCCAAAGCCGTGCTCGTCGACGGCCGTAATCCTGCCGTTCACCCTCACCCGGCGACGCGTTTCAAAGTCGATGCCGAGTCCGCCAATTTCGGCGCCGTTGGCAAGCGTCTTCTCGAGGATGTCGCCATAGGCCGGACGCGCGTGAATGTTCAGCATTCCGGCATCTCTCGCCTGCACGAAGCCGGGCTGACCGGTTAGCACCGAGGCCCAGGGTCGACCGGCAGCGTCCAGCGTGCCGACGACGAACAAGGGAAGTTGCTGAAGAAACGCCTGATGGGGCTCGGCAATGTGATCGCGGATGGACGCGCGGCCAGCCTTCTCCATGCGATCACGGATGCCGAGGCGAGACTGGATCGCCTTCTCACCCTCGTGAAAAACCGATCCTTCATCAGCCATGGCGAACCCGCTCTATCCTTATCGCACCGCCCAAGTCTTGTGCGGGCGTCGACGGCGCGCAAGTCTCAAAAAGCCGCTTTCGACAGCGGCTTCAGATCATTGAACATCGACGGCACCAGTTCGGTCACGGTCGGGTGGATGTAGACTGAGCGTTTGATCGTGGTGTAGGGCGCATCGGCGTACATGGTGTTCAGGATGCCCTGCACGACCTCGTCGCCTTCGATGCCCAGGATAGAGGCGCCGAGCACGCGTTCGCTCTCGGCATCAATCAGGATCTTCATAAAGCCTTGGGTTTCGCCGCGCTCGCGTGCCCGGCCCACCCGCGCCATGGGCCACTGCCCGACCAACACGTCGCGACCGGTTGCCCGCGCCTGACCCTCGGTCATGCCGACCCGGCCCAAGGGCGGGTCGACGAACAGGCCATAGCAGACGATCCGGTCGGTGACCGTGCGCGGATCGTCGTCGAGCAGGTTGGCGGCTACGATCTCGAAATCATTGTACGAGGTGTGGGTGAAGGCCCCGCGCCCGTTACACTCCCCGATCGCCCAAATGCCAGGGACGTTGGTCCGCAATTGCTCGTCGACCTCGATAAAGCCCCGTTCGTTGGTTGTCACGCCGGCCTCATCGAGACCTAGATCGCCCGTGTTGGGGCGTCGCCCCACCGCGAGCAGGACGTGACTGCCGATCACCTCCGGCGGGCCGTCCTCGCATTCGACGTTCACGCAGGCTCTGTCGCCGCGCCGCTCAAAGGCGATGCACTCGGCCTGCAGCCGCACCTCAATCCCCTCGCCTTCCAGGATGTCCAGAACAGCGGCGGAAACGTCCTCGTCCTCGCGGGCGATCAGCCGATCGGCCATCTCGATCACGGTGACCCGGGCGCCGAAGCGACGATACATCTGGGCGAATTCCAGCCCGATGTAACTGCCGCCGACGATCACCAGATGTTCCGGCAGGAAGTCGACCGCCATCATGCTGGAGTTGGTCAGATAGTCGATCCTGTCAATGCCGGGCATGTCGGGCACGGCCGCGCGGGCACCGACATTCAGGAAGATCTTGTCGGCCTGCAGGATTTCGCCGTCGACCTTGACGGACGTCGCACTCTCCAGCCGCGCATGGCCTCGGTAGACGGTCAGATTGTCCATGTTTTCCAACCAGTTGGTAACACCCTGGTTGGACTGGCGCACGACCTCGTCCTTGCGCGCCTTCACCCGCTTCATGTCGACGTCGATGGCTCCGTCAACCATCACGCCGTAATCGGCACCGTGCCGGGCAACATAGGCGGCACGCGCGCTGGCGACGAGCGTCTTGGTTGGGATGCAGCCGACATTCACGCAGGTGCCGCCGAACAGCTTGCGTTCGACAATTGCCGTCTTCATGCCGCTGGCCGTCAGCCGCTCGGCCAAGGGCGGCCCGGCCTGCCCTGCCCCGATTATGATGGCGTCGAATGTCTCGGGCATGTTCGGCCTCCGGCTCAGCTTGCGGGTCTGGTCATGGTGCCTGCCTGACACGATACCATCGGGAGGCCAGACAAGCATAATTGAGGGGCCGATCGGAGAAGGATCGGCCCCTTTACCCCTTTGATGCTTGAGCGCCCTGGAAGGTTACTCTGTCGGGAGCCCAGACGGCGCAGAGCCTTAGCGCAAGCTCTTGTAGTGGTTCGCCAGGCCGTTGGTGGAGGAATCGTGGGTTTTGACTGGGGCGTCGCCGTCCAGTTCCGGCAGGATGGTCTTAGCAAGCTGCTTGCCCAGTTCGACGCCCCACTGGTCGAAGCTATTGATGTTCCAGACGATGCCCTGGACGAAGATCTTGTGCTCGTACAGCGCGATCAACGTGCCGAGGCTGTAGGGATCGATCTGGCGCACCATGATCGAGTTCGTCGGCCGGTTGCCGGAGAACAGCTTGTGCGGCAACAGCTTTTCGATCGCGGCCTCGTCGAGACCCTGGTCGACCAGTTCGGCTCGGACGGTGTCCGCGTCCTTGCCGTGCATCAACGCCTCGGTCTGGGCGAAGAAATTCGACAGCAGGATCTTGTGGTGCTCGCCGACCGGGTTGTGGGTTTGGGCCGGGGCGATGAAATCGCACGGGATCAGGTGCGTGCCCTGGTGGATGAGCTGATAGAAGGCATGCTGGCCGTTGGTGCCCGGCTCGCCGAAGATGATCGGCCCTGTCGAGTGGTCGACCGGTTTGCCGTCGCGGCCTGCGGTCTTACCATTGCTCTCCATCTCCGCCTGCTGCAGATAGGCCGGCAGTCGGGCCAGATACTGGTCGTAGGGCAGCACGGCCTGGGTCGAGGCGCCGAAGAAATTGTCGTACCAGACGCCGATCAGGCCCATGATCGCCGGCATGTTTTCAGCCAAGGGCGCGGTCCGGAAATGCTGGTCCATGGCGTAGCCGCCCTCCAGCATCTCCTCGAACCGGTCAAAGCCGATCGCGAGCGCGATTGAGAGCCCAATGGCCGACCAAAGCGAATAGCGGCCGCCGACCCAATCCCAGAAGACGAACATGTTGGCGGGATCGATGCCGAACGCCGTCACGCCCTCCGTGTTCGTCGACAGGGCGACGAAATGCTTGGCGATGTCCGGTTCGCTGGCGCCGCTGTCGAGAAACCACTGCCGCGCGGTATGCGCGTTGGTCAGCGTTTCCTGGGTCGTGAACGTCTTCGAGGCGATGATGAATAGGGTCGTCTCGGGGTTGGCCCGCTTCAGGACTTCCGCGATGTCGGTGCCGTCGACGTTCGAGACAAAATGCATCGACAGCCGCTCGTGGATGTAGGGCGTCAGCGCCCGCGTCGCCATGGCCGGCCCCAGATCGGATCCGCCGATGCCGATATTCACGATGTCGGTGATCGGTTTACCGGTATGGCCCGTCCAGTCGCCGGACCGGACGGCATGGCAAAAGTCGCGCATCTGGCCCAGCACGCGGCGCACATCCGGCATCACGTCGACGCCGTCAACCAGAACCGGCTTATTGGACCGGTTGCGCAGCGCGGTGTGCAGCACCGGCCGGTTTTCGGTCGTGTTGATGCGCTCGCCGTTGAACATGGCGTCGCGCCAGCGCGGCACCTCGACCGCTTCCGCCAGGGCAAGCAATAGCTTGACCGTATCGGCCGTGATGCGGTTCTTCGAATAGTCGAACAGCAGGTCGCCCAGACGCAGCGAGAACCGGTCGAACCGATCCGGGTCCGCGGCGAACATGTCGCGCATATGCTGCGGCTCGATGGCGCGCTGGTGCTGTTCAAGCGCCTGCCATTCGGGCAGCGCGGTCACATTGGCCATGATCTCCCCCAAAATGCGGAACGAACGCCGCGTTAGTTGGCCGCGTCAGTTGATCGACAACTCGCGATTGACGAGCGTGTCATAGGGTATGATCGTATCCGGTGCCAGTGCCTCGATGTCCGGCGACCCCACGACCACCGTGGTCAAGGCCGGCTCGTCCAGCAATTCGGTCGCGATGCGGGCAACGTCTTCGCGGGTCACGGCGGCAATCCGGTCCTGATAAAGATCCAGATAGTCGATGCCGAGATCGTAAAGCTGCATGGCGCGCAGGATGCCGGCGACGTTCTCAGTCGACGAGAACTGCAGCGGGAACGATCCGGTCAGATAGGTGATCGCGTCGTCGACCTCTTGCTGCGTCGGCCCGTCCTCAGCCATCGACTGCCACTCGTCGCGGATGACCCCTATCGCCTCAGGGACATTGTCGTTCGAGAGATCGGAGTCGACGCTGTAGAAATCGACCTGTTGCAGGTGGTTCATGCTGGTCGAAATGCCGTAGGTCAGACCGCGATTGACGCGCACCTCGTCGGTCAGGCGCGAGCCGAAACTGCCGGCGCCGAGGATGTAATTCATCACCGACGCGGCATAGATGTCAGGGTCCGATCGCTCCAGGCCCGGTTGCGCCATGAACAGGGTGCTTTGCGGACCATCGCGGGAAACGACGATCGTCTGGCCCGCGCCGGCCAGCGGCAGTTCGGGCACAGAGCGAAGCTGTGCCTCGGCCGGCAACGACCCGAAAACGCTGTCCAGAACCGCACCCAGCCGGTCGGCATCGATGTCGCCGGCGACCGCGACCACCAGATTGTCGCGCGCGAATGTGCGGTCGACAAAGCTTTGCAGGGCCGCCGCATCCACGTCCATCAAGGTCGCAGGCGTGCCGCGCGAGGAGCGGCCGTAGGGATGGTCGCCAAACGCCAGATCGAAATAGGCACGCGTGCTCAGCCAGCCCGTTCGCGAAACGCGCCGTTGGATCTCGGAGGTCAGCGCTGCGCGCATCCGATCGATGGCGTCTTCGTCGAAGCGGGGCTCGTTAAGGGCGTCGCCCAACAGTTCGAAGGCCAGATCAGCATTGTCGACCGTGGTTCTCAATGACCCGGTGAACGTGTCATAGCCGGTGCGGAAGCGCAGCTCGATCGCCGCGTCGTTCAGCAGCCCCTGAAAGGTCTGCGAATCACGCTCCCCCGCCCCTTCATCCAGCAAGTAGGACGTCAGGTAGGCCGTGCCCTCAAGCCCGGGATCGTCTTGCGTCGTGCCTCCGCGAAAGGCGAAGGCCATGGAGATGACCGGGATCTCGCTGGCCTCGACCAGCCAGGCTTCGATGCCCATGGGGCTGACGACACGCTGGATCTCGACAGCACGGGCCGGCAGGCTGAACGCCGCCAGGAGAACGATGAAAAGAACAGCAGCCACGGGCGACCGCAGCCAGATGAATGCGGCGCGCATTAGTTCGTCTCCATTGCAGGCTCGGGCAGAAGGTAACCCGTCAGGCCGTTTTCAGGCGTCAAGATCGCTCGTGCCGCCGCGATCGCGTCCTCGGCCGTAACCTCGGCAATCCGCTGCGGCCAGGCCTCGATCGCCTCCAGGCTTTCGCCGTTGGCGACCGCGGCACCGACGATCCGGGCCGGTTCGAAGAAGCCGTCCCGTGCATAGACGGCCGCCGTGGTCAGACGCTGCTGGGCGGCGGCGACCTCGTTCTCATCAAGGTCGCTGGACAGAAAGGCGGCGACCACGTCGTCTATCGCGCTCTCCAACTCGGCCATGTCCGTTTCCGGCCGCGGCGTGGCATAGACGAAAAACTGGCCGTAGTCGCGGTTGTCGCCGCTGTAAAAGGCACCGGCTGAGGTCGCCAACTGCTGATCGAGCACCAGTTCCTGGTACAATTCGCTGGTCGTGCTGCCGCCCAGGATCTGGGACATCACCTGAAGGGCATAGGCCTCGTTGCCCACGGCGCTGGTGTAGGATGGCGCGCGATACACTCTGCGCCATTGCGGCTGGGTCACCGTCGGATCGGTCAGGGTCACCGTAGCCACCGCGTCAACCGGCGGCTCGGCCGGCCGCGCCCTTTCAGGCACCGGCCGCGCCTCGATGGCGCCATAGGTCGCCTCGATCAGCGGCCTGATCTCTTCGGCCGTTACATCGCCCGATATGACGACGATTGCATTGTTGGGCGCGTACCAGGTCTCGTAAAAGTCGGCCAGGTCGTCGATCGACAGCCCGGCCATCTCGTGCTCCCAACCGATGATGGGGATGCCGTAGGGATGGTTGCGATAGCGCGCAGCCGCCATCTGCTCGCCCAGGCGGGCCCCCGGGTTGCTGTCGATGCGCTGGCGCCGCTCCTCGATGATGACGTCGCGCTCGGTCAGCACCTCTTCCGGATCCAGCGACAGGTTGGCCATGCGATCGGCCTCAAGCGCCAGGACCATCGGCAAGCGGTCGACCGCGACGGTCTGGTGATACCCGGTGTAGTCCCATGAGGTGAAGGCGTTGTCGTTGCCGCCCTGCCGCGAGATTTCCTCGCTGAAATCCCGGTCCGGATCGGTGGTCGTACCCTTGAACATCATGTGTTCGAGGAAATGCGCGATACCCGATTGACCCGGAGGTTCATCCGCCGCGCCGACGCGATACCAGACCATATGGGTCACGATCGGGGCGGTGTGATTCTCGATAACGACAACCTCCAAGCCGTTGTCGAGCGTGAAGCCGTCGAGATCGAACAGCCGATCGACCGTCGCCGAGGCGCCGAGGGAGATCATCGGGCTCACGGCGATGGCGCCGGCCAAAGCCCAACCAATACGAGTCATGCCAAATCCGCTTTCGTCAAATCACGAGCCAACATGCTGGACCGCGCTCAAGCGCGAGCGCCAGCCACCCGACTATTTAGGTGATGCGAAGCGAATTGGCAGGGCGAAGTGCGGGGAACGCCCCAACACCCATGCCAAATCTTTGTGACTTGCGTCGTGGTTTGCGCCTAAGGGGCTAGAACAGGCCGTCAAATACACCTTCAAGCGGTGCCCGCCGACGGCGCTGGATGACCGGCACTTCGCCCTGGGTCAAGGGCTGGCCGAGGGCCTGGTTCGCGGCCAGGCGGCGCGCCTCCGCCTCCGGGTCGATCACCGTCCCCGGCTCAGGCTGCGGTTGCCAGAAGATGATACTGTCGATGAACCGGTCGTCGGCCACGATCAGGTCTCGCGACTCCTCCTCCACGACGACC
The DNA here is from genome assembly GCA_039819285.1 of Pseudomonadota bacterium. GTDB lineage: Bacteria > Pseudomonadota > Alphaproteobacteria > DSM-16000 > Inquilinaceae > JANQGH01. The sequence continues at coordinate 35,165 of JBCBSH010000004.1, read as the reverse complement.
CGAATGCCGGGTTGGATGTTGCCGGCACCCGCCTGTGACAAGAGCGCTGATTCGCCGGGCGAGACGCTCACCACCTCTTCCTGGAACGTAACCTCCTCGACGACCTCGACACCGTCCGCCTGCGCGCCGAAAATCACCGCCTCGCCACGTTCCGCGGCCGTGCCGATCCCGAATTCGGAAACACCGGCCGTCGGCGGAGGCAGGCTGATGCCCGGCGGCACGGTAAGCGGTGCCCGGGGCACGACCGCGAATTCATCCGGTGCGTTCCGTCCAAAGCCAAAGGTCTCATTAAAGTTGTCGCTGCTGCACGCAGCGGTAAAGCCAGCGACCGTGGTCAACAGTCCGATCGCAAGCCAACGCCGACTAGTCACGTTCCCCCTCCACCGATTTTGTCCCCGCAACGGTTTGCCCTGCGTCGCGGCCAGTACGCGCGCCGGCAAAGAAACTGTCAATGACGATCAGCACGACGCCGATGCTGATGGCGGCGTCAGCCACGTTAAACACGAAGAAATGATACCCCATCAGATGGAAGTCGAGAAAGTCTGCCACGGCCCCGAATCGCAGACGGTCGATCACATTGCCCAGCGCGCCGCCGATGACCAGGCCCAACGATACCGCCAACAGTCTGCCATTGGCACGCCAAAGCCAGACCAAAAGCGCGATCGAGACCAAAACCGCGACGGTCGACCATATCCAGGCCCCGTTTCCCCCGCCGAACAGCCCGAAGCTGATGCCATAGTTCCACACCAGCGTGAGGTTGAAGAAGGACGTCACTTCGACCCGCGGTGCGGTCATGCCGGCGACGATCGGCCCGGTCAGGCCGAAAATGTCGCTGAGCATCCACCATTTGACCAGTTGATCGGCGATCAGAATGACCGCAACGATCACCAGGCCCAGGGTGCGAAGGCCCCCCTGGCTCATGCGGCGGCCTGCGGCAGGCGATCGACGGCGTCCGCGCACCGGCGGCAGATCGCCGGATGGGTGGGCACCCAGCCCACATCCGGCAAAACTCGCCAACAGCGCTCGCACTTTTCCCCTTTTGCCAGCCCAGAGACGACGGCGACACCGGCCACCTCCGGCAAGCGAAACGCTTCGCCGGGCCCGTCGCCCACCGTCACAGTAGCCGCCGACGCGATCGCAATTTCGGCCATGTCGACGCCGTCAAGCGCCTTGGCCAGTGCCTCCGTCACGAAAACCGTAGGATGGGCCTGCAGCGACGAGCCGATGCGCTTTTCCGCCCGCTCCAGCTCCAAGGCGCCAGTCACCACGCGCCGAACCTTGCGAATCGCCTGCCATTTGGCCGCCAGTGCCGGGTCCAGCCAAGCCGACTGGGGTTCAGGAAATACCTGCTCGTGGACCGAGCCCGCCTCCTTGCCGAACCGGGTCAGCCACGCCTCTTCCGCCGTGAAACACAGGATCGGCGCCAGCCAAACGGCCAAACGGCGGAACAGCAGATCCATCACCGTCAACGCCGCGCGGCGGGTCAGGCTGTCCCTCGGGTCGCAGTAAAGTGCGTCCTTGCGGACGTCGAAATAGAACGCCGACAATTCCTCATTACAGAAGCTGAATAGCGCCGCATACAAGGTATGGAAGTCGAAATCGTCGACCGCTGTGCGGACGCGCTCATCCATCTCCGCCATGCGATGCAGGACCCAGCGTTCCAGTTCCGGCATGTCAGCTTCGTCGACCCGGCGGCTTTCGTCGAAATCGGTCAGGGCGCCCAGCAGGTAGCGCAGCGTATTCCTAAGCCGGCGATAAGCGTCTGATTGATACTTCAGGATCTCCGGACCGAAGCGCAGATCTTCGGAATAGTCCATGCCGACGACCCAGAGGCGCAGAATGTCCGCACCCGACCGGTCGACAACCTCCTGCGGCGTCAAGGCGTCGCCGGCCGACTTCGACATCTTGCGGCCCTGCTCGTCCAGGATGAAGCCGTGAGTCAGCACAGCGTCGTAAGGCGCCCGACCCCGCGTACCGCAGCTTTCCAACAGTGACGAATGGAACCAGCCGCGATGCTGATCGGACCCCTCCAGATAGAGCGAGGCCGGCGAGTGCAGATCCTCGCGCTGTTCCAGCACGTAAGCGTGGCTGCTGCCGCTTTCGAACCAAACATCGACAATGTCGTAGACCGGTGTCCAGTCCTCGGCGGCATAATCGTTACCCAGGAAGTATTGGGGATCGCGATCGAACCACGCGTCAGACCCCTCTTCCTGGAAGGTGTCGGCAACGCGCTTCAGCACCGCCTCATCCTTCAAGACCTCGCCGGATTCCTTGTTGACGAAGATGGCGATGGGCACGCCCCAGGCGCGCTGGCGGCTGATGCACCAGTCCGGCCGCGTCTGGATCATCGCCGAAAGCCGGTTGTAGCCCGACGGCGGCACGAATCGTGTTTCGCCCAGCGCCTTCAGCGCGGTCTCACGCAGGCCGTTCGTGTCCATCGAGATGAACCATTGCGAGGTCGCGCGGAAGATCAGCGGCGCCTTCGACCGCCAGGAATGGGGATAGCTGTGCCTCAGCCGGCTGCGCGACAGCAGGCCGCCCGAACCCTCGATCGCCGAGACGACTGCGGCGTTGGCGTCGCCGGGCTTGCCCTCTGCCGTGTAGATGACCTTCCCGGCGAACAACGGCACATGCTTGTAGTAGCTGCCGTCTTCATCGACCACCGGGGGCACCTCGATGTCGTGCGCCTGGCCCAGGTCGAAGTCGTCCTCACCGTGACCCGGCGCGATATGGACAATGCCCGTGCCCTGTTCCGTGGTCACGAAGTCACCGGAAAACACAGGCACGTCAAAGTCGTAGCCGCGCCCCCGCAGCGGATGGGCGCAAACGACGTTTGACAATGCCGGGTCGCCGAAGCCGATCTCTTCCACCCGCCTGGCCGTGATGCCGGTCTCTTGGGCAAAGGTCTCCACCAGTTCCGATGCCACCACGAGACGTTCCTCGGGGCGGGCCAGGCTGCCCTCCGCGACGCCCTCGACGGTGATCACGCTGTAGGGGATCGCATGGCCCATGGCCAGCGCCCGGTTGCCCGGCAAGGTCCAGGGCGTGGTCGTCCAGGCCACGATGCTGGCACCGACCAGGGACGGCCGGTCCGCGCTGACGATCGGGAAGCGCACATGCACCGTCGTCGAGGTGTGTTCCTTGTACTCGACCTCAGCATCGGCCAGCGCCGTCTTCTCAACGACCGACCAAAGAACGGGCCGCAGGCCTTTGTAAAGGCCACCATTCGTCACGAATTTGTGGATTTCGCGGACGATCTGGGCCTCGGCGCCCTTGGACATGGTCAGATAAGGGTCTTGCCAATCGCCCACGACGCCAAGACGCTGGAACTCGTCCGACTGCACGCCAACCCAATGTTCGGCGAAGTCGCGGCATTCCTGGCGGAACTTCAGGATCGGCACCTCGTTCTTGTCCAGGCCCTCGGCGCGATAGCGCTCCTCGATCTTCCACTCGATCGGCAAGCCGTGGCAGTCCCAGCCGGGAACGTAGTTGGAATCGCGGCCCATCATCTGCTGCGAGCGGGCGACGATGTCCTTCAAAATCTTGTTCAGGGCATGACCGGTGTGCAGGTTGCCGTTGGCATAGGGCGGCCCGTCGTGAAGGATAAACTTCTCTCGGCCTTTCGATTGTGCGCGCAGCCGGCGGTAAAGGTCGATTTCCTGCCACCAGGACAGGATCTCCGGCTCTTTCTTCGGCAGGCCGGCGCGCATGGGGAAGTCCGTCTTCGGCAGGAAGACGGTGGATTTATAGTCGACGTCCGCGACGACAGTATCACTCATCATGGTCCTCAAAATGCGACCTCGTTGCCCCGCCTCCAATTAGCGGGCGGCAAGAGGCTTGATCAAATGTCTGCTTGCTTGGCACCTTCGGTCGCCATGGCGACGCAACGTTTCCCGGCCCCCGTTGCCTCAGGAGACCGGGGCGGTAATTCGCTGGGGTATCGGCCCCCCAGCGCGGCTGCGCGCCATCTGGTCCATAATGGGCGGGAGCATAGTCGAAGCCATCTGTCGGTCAAGCCGAACGCTGGTCATGGCTTGGTTGTGCCAGGGCGCGCCGCGCTTCGGCCGCATCTTGATCCATTTGCGAGATCAGGGCCTCCACTGAGTCGAACCGCGCCTCGTCGCGCAGCCGTTTGACCAGTTCCACGATGACGTGTTTGCCATAAAGGTCACCATCGAAATCGAACAGATGGACCTCCAGCATCGGCTCGTCCGTGCGCCACATCGGCCGGATGCCAAGATTGGCCACGCCGTCGCGCCAGTGCGCGGGGGCGCCATCGGCCGGCTCGAGGGCACAGCGCACGGCGTAGACGCCAAAGGCCGGCCGCAAATGGTCGCCCAGGCCAACATTCGCGGTCGGATAGCCAAGCTCTCGGCCCCGGCGGTCCCCCTGCTCGACCCTGCCTTCGATCGCCCAGTTTCGGCCGAGCAACGCGGCGGCACCCGGCGCATCGCCTTGGCGCAGCAGTTCGCGCACCCGGCTCGACGAATAGACGTCGCCGGTTTCGTCGCCGGCCTGCGTCACGACGCTGACACCGAAACCTAGCTCCGCACCCATGGCACGCAAGAGGTCGGCATTGCCGCGGCGCCGATGGCCAAAATGGAAGTCGTAGCCGATCACGACATGCCGCACGGACAGGGCATTGACCAGCACGTCGCGAACGAAATCCTCGGCCAAATGCTCCGAAAACGCCTGGTCGAAGGTCAGGACAATGTGGAACTCCACCGCCAGCGCCTGCAGCAGGTGCGCCCGCGCGCGAAACGGGGTTAGCCGAAAGGGCGGATCGTCGGGCCGAAACAGGCTGCGGGGATGCGGCTCGAAGGACAGCACACCGACGGGCGCATGCAGTTGTCGGGCGGCCTCCTTTGCCTCGTCCAACACGATACGGTGGCCGAGATGCACGCCGTCGAAGTTGCCGATGGCCACGACACCGCCCTTCAGCGCATCGGGCAGGCCGTCAAGATGTCGGAACAGCTGCATTGGGACCGGTTGGTGGTGGTTCAGGCGGTTCGGATGACTATAGACGCGGTTGCCGGCCCGAACCATGTCCGGCGGGCAGCCGACGACCTCAGTCGCCGCGTGTCGGCAAACTCACAGTCGCGTCGCCCTCGATGACAACAGTCTCGCCGACGGTCACCATCGTGTTCATCAATGCCCTGCGTTTTTCCAACACGATGTCTGCAACCGTGACACGCGCCGTGACCGTGTCCCCGGCCCGAATGGGAGCGCGGAAGCGCAGATTCTGTGACACATAGACGGCGCCGGGTCCGGGCATGCGCGTGCCCAAGACGGTCGAGATGTACGCGGCGCCCAACATGCCGTGGGCGATCCGGCCCTTGAAGAAGGTCTTCCGGGCGTATTCCTCATTGATGTGGACCGGGTTGGTGTCACCGGACACACCCGCGAACAGAACAATATCGGCCTCGGTTACGGTCTTTTGAAAGCTGGCTGACATGCCGACCGAGAGATCCTCGATAAAGTAACCGACAATCCCGTCATCATACGATCGAACATCATCCATCTGACCCCGAATGCCTTTCGTTTTGTTCGCATCTGCAGCATTTCGCAATGCAATATAGAGTGCCGCTCGGCAATGGACAACCCAAGGTTCGTACTCAGATAAAATCTTTAAAAATCAATTTGTAATCGGACTGATTGGCGTCTTTGGATGAACATCCAGAGTGGATTCCAACAGTTTTGCGAACGCGAGCAAGCGCGACTCGGCGAACGGCGGCGCAACAATTTGCAAACCCACGGGCAGACCGTCCGGCGTAAAGCCGCAGGGCAGTGACAAGGCGGGGCAGCCCGTCAACGTGAAGGCAAAGGTGATGGCGATCCAGTCAATGTAGGTTTCGAATACATGGTCGCCCAACCGTTCGACCGTGCGCTGCTCCACATCAAACGGCGGCACGATTGCCGTCGGGCAAACCAGTAGATCATGGCGGTCGAAGAACCGCATCATGCGATGGTAGAGGCGGCCGCGCGCAAGTTCCGCTCGTGCGATTTCGGCCGCCGACAGATCAAGCCCGGCCTCGATGTTCCAGACAACGTCGGGTTTCAGCCTGTCGCGATGCTTCTCCAGCGTATCACCAAGCGCCGTCGCGAAACGGACCGCCCGCAGGATTTGAAAGGCATCGCGCGCCTCGGCAAAGCTGGGGACGGTATCGGTCAGTTCGGCACCGAGATCCACCACACGCTCCGCCGCCGACCGCGCCACCGTGGCGACGACGGGATCGACCGGCCCGACGCCAAGATTTGGGGAATAGGCGATGCGTCGATGCGTGAGAGCAGTCGTGGCATCCGCACCGTTCACGGCCGCCAAATAGCCGCGATCGCGGTCGAGCACCATCGCGTCCAGCATGAAGGCCAGATCAGCCACGTTACGCGCCATCGGGCCCTCGACCGCGAGCGTATCGAACGGCAGCGGCGATGGCCCGAACGGCACCAGGCCCGGCGTCGGCCGCAAGCCGACCACCGAGCAGAACGATGCCGGTGTCCTCAGCGATCCGCCGAGGTCCGAGCCTTGGGCCAGCCAAACCATGCCCGTCGCCAGGGCCACCGCCGCGCCGCCCGACGAACCGCCGCACGTCTTGGCGGTGTTCCATGGATTGTGGGTTCGGCCGAACACCTCGTTGAAGGTCTGCGCACCGGCGCCAAATTCCGGCGTGTTCGACTTGGCGATCACGATACCGCCATGCCGTTCCAGCCGCTCGACCTCGCTTTGCGAGTTGGTCGGAACATGGTCGGCATAGATGGGCGATCCGAACGTGGTGCGAACGCCGGCTACCTCGTTCAAATCCTTGATCGCCAGCGGCAATCCGCCCAACCAGGTCAAGCCTTGCTCCGCCTCGATCCGCTTGGCGTGGTCGTAGGCGCGATCGAGACACAGCGTCGGCAGCGCGTTCAGGACAGCGTCGACCTGCTCGATCCGTTGTGCGGCGGCATCGATAAGCTCGGTCGGTCGAACCTGGCCGCGCGCCAATGCAGTTGACGCCTCAATGGCGGTCATTTCCGTAAGCTGGTTCAGGCCGTTGGCGCTCACGGCTGTACCAGCATCGAAAGCGGGGTCTCACGCCTTTGGACAATGTAGAAGCGGTCGACCGGCGAATTGTCAGTGACCACCAGCGAGAAGGTCACGCTGTCGCCCGGCGGTACGGTGCCACCTGTGAAGACCAGCCCGTCGGCAGGTTCATCGACCACGCGGGCTTGTGAAAAGCTGTCGGAAACGATCGGGCGGGCGTTGCCGCCCTGCTCTTGCGCAAAGGAGAGCCCGTCATAGTAGGTGCTGCCGTCGCCGGGGTTCTCTTGAAGCTCGATGCGGTATTGCCGCCAGGTCTGCGAGGTCTCGTTGATCACGATCTTGACCAGGGCGAAGCCTGAGAAATGGTTGGAGTCGGCCCGGTTGCCGAACTCCCGCGTCATACCTTCGACCAGCAGGACCGCGTCGCCGGAACCCGTGACCCGTTCGACCAGCGTGAACGGGTCGTCAAGGGTGCCCGTTCCCCAAGCGTCGACGATTTCAAAACCGCCCGCGCTGTCACTGAACGTGATCCCGTCGAGCACCACGGGTTCGCCAAGGGCGGGGCCAGCGAAGCCCAGGCTCGCGACGACAAGCGCGAGCGCGGATCGCACCAGCGCCATCATTCGGTCAGGCAGCGAGCGCCTCGCGCCGCACGAGATCATGAACCGGACCCAGTTCGGCCAGCATGTCCGCAACCGTCCGATGGTTGAGCGGGTGCACCCAGTCGCCCGCGATATCGGCGGCCGGCGCGAGCACGAACGCTCTCTCAGCCATGGCCGCGTGGGGCACGGTCAAGGCGTCTGTCGTGATCGTCCGATCACCGAACAGTACAATATCGATATCGATCACGCGCGGGCCGTTGCGCCGCTCGCGCACTCGCCCCAGCCGGCGTTCGACCTGTTGGATGGCGCCCAGCAAGGCCTCCGGCGAAAGCACGGTTTCCGCCACCGCCGCCATGTTCAGGAATGGCGCCTGATCCACGACATACATCGGGGTCGTCTCATAAACCGGAGAGGTCTGCACGACGTGCAGAAACCGTCCGAGACCGGCCAGCGCGCCGCGCAAATTGGCACGCCGATCGCCGAGATTCGTGCCGAGACTGAACAAAACGGAATGACTGGTCAAAGCAACACCCTTCTGTCGGAGCGCCAGGCGCGGGACGGCCAGTCGATCCCGCATTCATGTGAACTCTTCATGGCAATGCCATCGGCCTTTATGACCTTGTGCCAAGGGAAAGTCGAGGTGTATGCAGAGCCGCCTGGCCACCTGACCCGACACAAGCCTACCCGATGTCTGATTCACATGCCCGTCTGTTGCGCGGCGGACCGATCGCCGCCTCGATCCGCGAGACGCTGACGACCAAAATCGCCGCTCTTCGCAATGCCGGCACCGCCCCGACACTGGCCGTCATTATCGCCAGCGACGACGGCGCCGTACGGTCTTACGCCGAAGCCAAGCAGCGCTCGGCCGCCAAGCTGGGCATCGAGATCCGGCTTGAGACCATGCATGAGCACGTGGGCCAAGGGGCACTGGAGAGGCTGATCGACGATTTGTCGAGCGACAATTCGGTGCACGGCATCCTGCTGGAACTGCCCGTCGCCGAGGGTCTCGACGAGCGGGCAGCGATCGCCCGGATCGACCCGACAAAGGACGTCGACGGCATGACGGCGGCCAATCTGGGTCTGATCGCCGCCGGTAACGAAGCCGCCGCACTGGCGCCGGCAACGCCGCAAGCCTGCATCCGCTTGGCCGAGGAGGTGACGCCGTTGAGGGGCAAGCGTGCCGCCGTGATCGGCCGCGGCCGTACCGTGGGCCGCGCGCTGGCCTCTATGCTGATCAACCGCGACGCGACGGTCACCGTTTGCCACACCAAAACGCCCGACCTGACCGAGGCCATCGCGCCTTGCGATCTTGTCTTCGTCGCGGCCGGCCGGGCCGGGTTGATCGGCCCCGACCATCTGCGCCCCGAACACATCGTCGTCGACGCGGGCGTCAACCCGGCCGAAGACGGCATCGTCGGCGATGTGGCCCCCGAGGCGGCCAATAAGGTCGCCGCCTTGTCGCCCGTTCCGGGCGGCGTTGGCCCCCTCACGTCAACCCTGATCTTTGCCAATCTGCTGAAAGCCATGTCCTTGCAAGGAATTCACGTCCCGTCATGAGCAGTCTGTGGCAAATCGGCCTGGCGGAGTTTCGCGACCGTACGGCCAGCGACGCCCCAACTCCGGGCGGCGGGTCCGCCGCGATGGTCTCGGCAACCATTGGGCTGGGCCTCGTCATCATGGCCCTGAGGGTTTCGGCCCGGCGGGCTGACCGACCCGAATCCCTCACGCCGCTGATCGATAAGGGCGATCGGCTTTTGAACGAATTGAGCGAACACGCGGACGCGGATATCGCCGTCTTCGAGGCCTATATGGACGCGCTGAAACTGCCCCGCGACAGCGACACGGATAAGGAGGTACGGCGACAACGGCTGGCTGAAGCGGCGGTCGCGGCAACCGAGGTGCCCCTGAACGCAGCCCAATCGACACTCGAGGCGCTGGACCTTGCCCGCCAAGCCATGGATGTCGCCCACAAGTCCATCGTCAGCGATGCCGGGGCCGGCGGCGCTATCCTGCATGGTGCGCTGACCGCCGTTCTCTACAATGTCGACATCAATCTCGGCAGCATCCGCGACGAGCGAGACGCAGAGAGCTATCGCACCAGCCGAGAGCATCTGCAAGACGCCGCCGATGGTCGGCACAAAGTGATCCGCAAGCTGATGGCGGAGCGCCTTTCGGACTAGATTTTGCTTGCCACGGCCATGCGTCCCAATTAGGAACACATCCGAATTCGGAACAATGAGGCCGTCATGCAGTATCGCCCCATCGCCGCTGGCGAGGTGAAGGACTTCGCGCGCCTGATGCGGCTTGCCTTCGGCGACCCGGCCGCGTTGACCGAGCATTATACGGAACTGCTGGGCATCGAAGGCTACCGGGGCCTGTTCGACGGCGAACGGATGGTGGCCTCCATCGGGTTCTTCGACGATGCCCATCATTTCGCCGGTGGCGCCGTTTCGACCTGGGGCGTCACGGCCGTCGGCGTCGATCCGGGCACGAGGGGCCGTGGCCTCAGCGGCATATTGCTGGACAACAGCATCAAGGAGGCCGCGGCCGCCGGCCCGGCCATGATGACGCTCTATGCCTCGGCGCCCGCCGTCTATCGCAAGGTAGGCTTTGAGCGCGCGGGCAAGTTTATCGCCTACAAAGGCAGGACCGCCCAGATGGCGTCGTCCGGATCGCCGACGGGCAGCTTTCGCGCCGTCGATCCGATGGCGCCAGAAACCCGGGCCCAGCTCATCGAACTGCACAGGCGCTGGTTACCGCTGACCTCGGGGCCGTTCGAACGTCGCGACACGGTTTGGACGTGTCTGCTGCAGCCTTACGACAAGCACACGGATGTTTTCGTTTGGCATGACGACGCCGACGACCCCGGGGCCTATGCGATCCTGCACCACACGCCGGGCAAGTTCGAGGTCGCGGACTACTGTGTCCCGACCGGCCAGGCGGCATCAGCGATGCTGGGGTTCCTCGGCGGCTTTAGGGCGATCTATAGCGACGTCATCTGGCGAGGCGCGCTGGTCGACCCGCTGATCATGGCCATGAACGACCGGTGGTGGGAAACGGAACAGCACGAACACTGGTTCAGCCGCATCGTGGATGTGCGCAAGGCTTTAGCCCAGCGCGGCTATGCCAAGGGCGTCGGCGGACGCGTCGTGCTGTCCGTCGAAGACCCGGTCTTGGCCCACAACAACGGCACGTTCGGTCTCGAGGTCGCGAATGGCACGGCGTCGGTCGAGACCGACGGAGATCCGGACGGCTCGCTGCAGCTTACCGTGCAAAGCCTGGTACCGCTGTTCACCGGCCTGGTCAGCGCCAGCCGGCTCGCAGCCATGGGCCGCCTCGACGGGCCGCGCGAGGCCATCGAAATGGCCGACCTTCTGTTCATCGGGCCGACGCCGTGGATGGAGGAGCAGTTCTGACGCGCACGCTACGCTCACAACGGTCGGCACCGCCAACCTATTGCGCCGGCCAGCGCGGCGCCAGCGACAGGTCCGAGCGCCGCCAGATCGCCTTGGCAGCGGCATCGATGTCGCGGCGCAAACTGGCCGGGTCGACGGTCAACAATGTCCGATCACGCATGATCACCCTGCCGTCGATGATCACTGTCTCCACATCCGCCCCGTTGGCGGCATAGACCAACGTGTTGACCGGATCGATCGTCGGCGCCCAATGCAGGCCGGTCATGTCGGCCAGGACGATATCGGCCTTCTTGCCGACCTCGATCGAGCCGATCTGGTCGTCCCAGAGACAGGCACGGGCGCCATCGATGGTCGCCATCTCCAGCGCCTTGTGCGCGCCCATTTTAAGCGGGTCGACATAGGCGTCCTTGTGCGCGCAGGCGGCGAGATACATGACCCGGACCATGTCGAGAAAGCGCCCTGCCGTCGCGGAATCGGTGCCCAGCGAGATGGTGATGCCCGCCTCTGCCATTGCCGGCATCATGCGATTGTGTACTACGCCGTAGGAACCGTGCATCGAGGCCGACGGGCAATGGACGACCTTGACGTCGTGCTGTTTCAGCCAGCCGACCTCCCGCTCGTTGGGATAGCCCATATGGATGCAATAGAGATTGGGTCCGAACAAACCGAGATCGTAGTAGCGCTCCAGCGAGCGCTTGCCGAACTTCTCGGTGATCAGCTCGTTCTCGCCGAACACGGCGGCGACATGGGTGTGAATGCCGACGCCGCGCCGATCGGCGAGATCCTTGACCCGCCGACAGAGATCGTCGCTGCAGTTGGGGATGTAGCGCAGGCTGGTCCAGGCGCGCAGCCTGCCATCCCCGGCACCGTGCCAACGGTCGATCAGCGCCTCGGACCGGGCGAGCGCGGTGTCGGTATCCTCAAAATGCTTCTCCGGAATGGGCACATCGTCGTCGGCCAGATCGCGGGTTGACCGGTTGACGATGCCACGCATGCCGATGTCGAGCGCAGCCTGGGCCAGGCTGTCGGCGTGATAGCCGCCCGGGTCGTTGAAGCATGTGGTGCCGGATCGGATCATCTGGGCGAAGTTGCCCAGCGCGCCGACATAGGCCTCCTCCGCCGACACGGCTGCCTCAAACGGATACACCCGGCGATAAAGCCAGGTCATGATGTCGACATCGTCGCCGATGCCCTTGGACAGGTATTGAAACGGGTGATTGTGGCCATCGATCAGCCCCGGGATCACCAGCCGATCGGTGGCGTCGATCGTTAGCGCGGCGCTGTGCGACGCCGCGATGTCTTGCGTCTTGCCCACGGCGACGATGCTGTCGCCCTCAATGGCCAATGCGCCGTCGGCGATCACCCGGCGCCCGGGATCCATGGTCACAACGGTTCCGTGCTTGATGACGATATCAACCATGGTCTTCTGGCTCCGGCGGTTGCGCGTTGTGATCGATCAGGCCCAGCAGTTCGCGCAGTTGCCCGGCATAGGCCTGAAAGCGTGCGGTTTGTCGCAGTTCCCCACCGCGCGGCCTGGGCAGGTCGATCGCGATGTCGCGCAGGATGCGACCGGGTCGCGGCGACATCACGATCACCCGGTCGGACAGCAGCACCGCCTCATCGATGCTGTGCGTGACGAACAGGATCGTCTTGCCGCTATCCCGCCAGATGCGCAGGATTTCGCCCTGCATGATCTCCCGCGTCATCGCGTCCAGGGCGCCGAACGGCTCGTCCATCAGCAGCAGGTCAGGGTCGTGGATCAGCGCCCGGCAAATTGAGACGCGCTGCTGCATGCCGCCGGACAACTCACGCGGATACTTGTCCTCAAAGCCGCGCAGGCCGACCAGATCGAGCAGATGCAAGGCCCGTTCCCGGTAGTCGCGGCGCGGCAGACCCAGCACATCGACCGGCAGCAGGATATTGGGCAACACCTTGCGCCAGGGCGGCAGCGCCGGCTGTTGAAAGACCATGCCGGCGCCGACCTGCGGGCCATCGATCGGCATGTCGCGCAGATAGGCGCGGCCCCCTTCATGGCCGATCACGCCCAGGATGATTTTCAGCAGAGTCGACTTGCCGCAGCCGGACGGGCCGATGATGGAAACAAACGCGCCATTGTCCACGGTCGTCGAGATGTCGTGCAAGGCTTCGACCGGTCCCGTACCGGTTTCGTACACCTTTGACAGGTGCTCGATGGCCAGATGCGGGCGCCCGCCCCCGCCCACGGACGGCGCAACCTCGCTCATGCCTCGCCCTCCTTCGCGACCCGCGCCCACGGCATCGCCAACCGCTGCAGACCCTTGACGGCGGTGAATAGGGCGATGCCCATGACCCCCAGCAGCACCACGGCCGCGAATACCAGGCGCGTATTGACGTTGGCGGCGCCGGTGAAGACGACATAGCCGAGCCCGACGCTGCCGGCGACGAACTCCGCCACCACGGCCCCGATCACCGCCAGCGTGATCGAAATGCGCATGGCGGCGAAGACGTTGGGCAAGGCGTTCGGCATGCGGATGAGCGCGAAGATCTTCCAGCGACTGGCCTTCAGGCCGCGCGCGACATAAAGCAGATCCTCATCGACATGCAGCAGGCCGGCGGTGGTGTTGACCACGATGGGAAATACCGAGATCAGGAAGACCACGATCAGCTTGGTAACCTCTCCCGGCCCGAACCAGATCGACAGGATCGGCGCGATGGCGATCGTCGGCACAACCTGGGACAGAACCAGCAAGGGATAAAGGCTCTCGGCCAAGAAGCGAGAATGGGCGATCAGAACCGCCATCAGGACGCCGACCGTGAGCGCGATGACGAAACCCGAGACGGCGATCATCAGCGTATAGCCAGCGTGCAGCAGCAGGCGGTTCCAACGGTCGATAATCTCGCCGATCACGTCTGTGGGTGACGGCACGATGAAGCGCAGCAGCAGGCCGCTATCGACGGCGACCTGCCACAGGACGAGAAGCGCGAGAAAGAAGGCGATCGACTTCCAGCGCGATCCGAGCCAGCGCATCTAAGGGCCTGTTTGCGTCGCGCGTCCCGCTGATCGCCCGGCGACGGGCGCGGGGCTCATTGCGGCAGAAACTCGGTGGTGTACAGAGTGTCCGTCGGCACCATCTCCGCCTGCTCGCCGTAATCGACGTTAACGCTCTGGGTCCGGTCCCATTTCTCCGCATCCATCGAGCCGATGCCGTTGGCCTCGGCATCGGCGTTGTAGATCAGCGGCAGGGCCACCTGGAACTGCTCCAACAACGTCTCGAACGGCGTTTCGGTGTTGTCCGCCGCCGCCTGAACCGCCTCCTCCGGGTTTGCCATGGCGTATTCGACCCCCTCGATCGTCGCGGCGACGAAGGCGCGTACGGCATCGGGATTGTCCGCCAGGAAATCGTTGTTGACGATGAGGGAATTGGAATAGACGTCAAAGCCCCAATCGTAAAAGCGCATGATTTGCACATCTCGGTCGGCCTGATTGCGTGCGGCCAGAAACTCACCGAACAGATAGCCGATCGTGGCGTCGACCTGGCCCGACAGAAAGCTCGGCACGGTGGCGCCGAAATTATAGGTGATCGCCTCCACCTCGTCGGTGTTCACGTTATTCAGGGCGAAAAAGGCCGGCAGAGCCTGTGTGGTCGCGCCGGCCGGCACCACGGCCAAGCTGTGGCCTTCCAGGTCGGTGGGCTCGTCGATGCCTTCCTCGGTGTAGCTGATGATGCCGTAAGGCGCCTCCTGCAAGATCACGGCGACGACCGTGACGGGGGCACCGTTGGCGACGGCCTGGGCCACGGCACCGGCATCGGCGAAGCCGATCTGGGCATTACCCGAGGCGACGGTCGCGACGGCGTCTGTGGAGCCGCGACCAGGATTGATGGTGACATCGAGCCCCGCCTGTTCATACAAGCCGTTCGCCTCGGCGATGTAGAACGGCGCGTGATAGCCGTTGACCAGGAAATCGAGATGGAAGGTGATGTCCGTCTGAGCGGCCGCCGGCCACGACAACCCCGTTGCCAATGCGGTGATGATCGCTGTTCTTGCTCGCATATCTGAAGTCTCCCCCTTCTGCTTGATGTTGGCGCCCCCCAATCGGCGCTAGGAACACAGCCGCACGATGGTTGAGGCATAGATCTTCGTAACGGCGATGAAGTCGTCGACCCGGCCGCGCTCGTCCGGCCGGCTGAGGTATTTGCCGGTCGGGCCATAGACCACGCCCGGAATCCCGGCCCGGGCCATCCAGCTGGCGTCCGAGGCGGCGAATTTCAGGATCTTCGACCAGCCCGGCGGCGCGCCCATGACGGTCTCGTGCGCCCGCGCAACAGCCCTGACCACCGGCGTGTCGTCCGGGCTGTCATAGGGATAGGGAAAGGTCTCGCCGTGAAACGCGATCTCATAGGCGAAGTCCGGGTCCTCGTCGGCCAGCCCGTCCAGAAGCCGGCGCAAATCCGCCTCGATGCTTTGCCGCGTCATGCCGGGCACGATCCGAAAATCGACGGTCAGGGCTGCGCGGTCCGGCATCAGGGCCGGGCGCGTGCGATTGAACTTGCGGGAGATGCCCGCCTGTATGCTGCCGATATTGATCTGAGGCAGGCCTTCAAAGCCCGCCCTTGGCTCGAAGTCGAGCCAACCCCCATCGGCCCGCGACGGCAGCGGCTGATGACTGCGCCCGAGCAAGGGGATGACCTTCGCGACCTGCTCCACCGCGTTGACGCCGCGCTTGCCGTCCGCGTCCTGGGTAGCGAAGTGCTTGGTCCGGCCGAGCACATGGATATCGGCGACCAGCGATGCGGTATGTTTGGTCGCCAGCTCCAGTTCAGTGGGTTCGCCGAGCACGAAGTAGTCTGCAACGAGACCGTTGGCGAGCGCATGCTTGGTGCCGGCGCCGCCCCGCAACTCTCCGCAGACCAGGGCGATGCCGACGTCACCGCGCAACGGAATACCGGCCCGTTTGACGGCGTCCAGGGCGGCGATGTAACAGGCGTCCGCGGCCTTCATATGAACGAAGCCGTAGACATAGCCGTCTTCGATCTCGGCCCCGAACGGGTCTTTCGTCCAGCCGTCGGACACCGGGTTGTGGTCCATGTGGCCGTTAAACAGGATGCTGGTCCCGCCGCCACTGCCGGCGAGACGGCCAAGCGCGTTGACGCTGGGCCCCGGCATCAAAGGGTCGTGCGGCACGGCCTGGAGTTCACTCTCGATGTCGAGGTCGGCCATGCGCGCGACGAAGTACGCCGCGACGTCGCCTTCCTCGCCCGACAGGCTGGGAATCTTGAGCGCACCGCGAACAAGATCGATCACCCGGTCGCCGTCGACCGCGTCTACCGCCAGCGCGCACGCCTGTTCCAACGACGGCACTGTGCCCATATCCAGCATCCCCCCATGTTCCATATTTGGAACAATTGCCAAATTATGGATCAAGCATGCGGGGGCGCCCTCGGCGTGTCAAGCCGTCTGAACAATTGAGCAGATGCGTATGCCGCGAAGACGGACGAAAGCACATGCTCGCGCCCACCTGATCGCGCTAAGGACCGCGCGGTGATTTAGACGAATGCGGTCGCCGACCGAGGGCGCACGGCCGGCGTTCAGCCCGGGATCACGAACGAGATGCCGAACACCAGCTTCTTGCCGTCGAGGTCGTCGACCCATTTGCAAACGCTCAAGGTCGCTTTGCCGTGTTCTGAGTGATCGACGACCTCATGCACAAAATCGGTCCTGCCCGTCTCCAGGACCTCGCGGTCGTTCTTGACCAGTGCCTCGGCGTTCGCCTTCCAGACCAGCTCGCTGTCCAGCTTGCCGACGACGTTCTCGCCGGCGAGATCGCAAATGGCGCGATTGCCCCAAAGATAGCGCCAATCCTCGTCCTTAACCCAGACGAGAAAGGGCACGTTTTCAAACGCCTCGAGGTCTTTGATCTGCATGGTTCCCCCCTTTGTTCTTGGTCTTCCGCTACGGGCCTTCCGCCGCCACCAGGGCGCGCAGCGACTCCTCATCAGCCGCCCAATGGATGGGATTTAGGTTGAAGCCGTCAAGTTCCCAAGCCACCCAGCAAAAATACCCTTCACACACCTCGTCCGGACCACCGTCGTCGAAATTGCGCCGTAGACCGATGAGTGTCTCGGGACCGATCTCGTGGGCAATCGAGTGCAGCGGCTCGCCCTGGATGTCCACGACCGAGTACCAAGGCCAACCAGAGATCACCAGCATGTTGAACGCGCATGCGTGGCCGTTGGTGTAGAAATTGGTCCGCCAATCGCAGGCATACTGGCACTGATAGATGACATAATCCGGCTCGGCATCGCCATTGACGTCGGTTTCCAGATAACCGGTGGACAAATCCTCCGGAAAGGTCAGATGGCCTCCGCCGTCGCGGCACACTTCATCAAGCCGCTGCAGACCGAAAGCCACGGCCTCGGGCAGTTCGTGTTGGTAAATGCTCTGGGCATTGGCCACCCCGCTGACCAAGCCAATCAGGCCAGCCAGAAGCAAATGTCGAACCATGTTGCGATCTCCGAAAACCAGGTTGGCGCGCCGGAAGGCGTAATGCGCTGGCGGCCGGTCATGTACGATCAGACCAGGGCGTCAAATCCGCGCAAATAGCCGACGGGCCATGTGCCGCAGCAACCCGAACGGCCGCGATCTACATCTCCGCCGCCCAATCGCGGAAGGAAATCAGTTCGGCCTCGATCACCAGGAAAATGGCCAACCACACGACGATCGAGATCGCTGTCGTGACCGCCAGCTTCAGCGCCAGCCGCGTCCGTTTCGGCGCACCGTACGCATGCCCCTTTTCGGGATCAGTCTCCAGCCTGATACCCCAGGGCAGCACGGCGAACAGAACCACCCACCAGACCATGACGAAGACCGCAATGCCCGACACCCAGCCCATAGATCACGCCTCTTCAAGCTCGGTCAGCACACCATCCATGTCTTTGGGGTGCAGAAACAGAACCGGCTTGCCATGTGCGCCGATCTTAGGCTCGCCATCGCCCAGCACGCGCAGGCCTTCGGCCACCAGCCGGTCGCGCGCGCCACGAATGTCGTCGACTTCGTAGCAGAGATGATGAATGCCGCCGGCTTGATGACGTTCCAAAAACCCAGCGATCGGCGACGCGCCACCAAGCGGATGCAACAGCTCGATCTTGGTATTGGCCACGGTCACGAAGATCGTCGTCACCCCGTGCTCGGGCAAATCGACGGGCTCTGACACGTCGGCCCCAAGCAGATCGCGATAGCGCGCGGCCGCCGCGTCGAGATCCGGCACCGCGATCGCGACATGGTTCAACCGGCCGATCACAGCGCCACCACATGGACTTCCGTGACCGGCTTCTTGCCGTACCAGCGCTTCACCGCCCGGCGCAGGGACCGGCGCACGGCCTCGCGCACCGTCTCAACGTCGAGCCGGCCGTTCTTGGGCAGATCGTTGAAGGCTTCGGCCGCTACATCGCTCAGATCCGCCTGGGCCCCCTCCACCGCCTGCTCATCCTCCAGGCCCAGCATGGTGACGCCCGGGTCGGCCGCCAACCGGCCGCGCGGATCGATCACCAGGCTGGCCATGATCGCGCCGTTGAAGGACAGGCGATGGCGGGTGCGCAAGGTATCCCCGGTCAAGGCTATGAGGCGACCGCCGTCATAGCCAAGACGGTCGGCCGGAACGTGATCGACCGCCGCAACCGGGCCGGGTGCCAGACGTATGATCGCTCCATCCCCCGGAATGAGCGTTTCAGGCACCTGACATGATTTCGCCAAGGCGGCATGGGCCTTCATATGGCGCATTTCGCCATGGACCGGAATGGAGATATCCGGCCGCAGCCATTGATAAAGCTGCGTCAGCTCATCGACAGCCGGGTGGCCGGAAACGTGGATCGGCTTCACCGGCGACTCGTCCGGCGTGATGACCTCGACCCCCTGGGCCGCCAGCGCGTTTTGAACCCGGCCGATCGCCTTTTCGTTGCCGGGAATGTCGCGCGCGGAATAGATCACGCAGTCCCCCGGCTCCAGCACCACGTCGGGATGATCGCCGTGGGCGATGCGCGTCATGGCCGAGCGTGGCTCGCCCTGGCTGCCGGCGACGACCAGCACGACCTTGTCGTTGGGCATGAAGCCAGCGTCATGTTCGTTGAGAAAGGGCTCCGGCACGTCGATGTAGCCCGTTTCGGTCGCCGCGGCGTGGATGCGCCACAACGACCGGCCGACCAGGGCGCAATGGCGGCCATTGGCGTGGGCCGCATGGGCGACGGAGTTCAGCCGGACGACGTTGGATGAAAAGCAGGTCACGGCGACACGGCCCGTCTTTTGCCCGATCAACTCGGTCAAGGCACGCCGCACGTCCGCCTCCGACCCTGACACGCCGGGCTCCAGCGCGTTGGTGCTGTCGCCGATCAGGGCCAACACACCCTCATCGCCCAACCGCCGCAGGGCGCCCTCGTCGGCCACGTCGCCGAGCAGCGGATCTGGATCGAGCTTCCAGTCGCCGCTATGCACTACCAGCCCGGCAGGGGTTCGGATAGCAAGCGCGCTTGGTTCCGGGATCGAATGGGTCATGGACACCAGCTCGACCGAAAAAGGGTCAAGATCGACCTTGCCGGACAGGGGCAGTTCGATGATCTCGACTCTGTCCGCGAAGTCGCTCTCGCGCAGTTTCAAGCGCAGGAAGGCCGCCGTGAACGGGGTGGCGTAGATCGGACAGCCCAGCCGCGGCCACAGGTAAGGCAGCGCGCCGAGATGGTCCTCATGGGCGTGGGTCAGGACCAGCCCGACGAGATCGTCGCGCCGTTCCTCGATGAAGCCAGGGTCGGCCATCAATATGTCGATGCCGGGATGGCGTTCGTCGCCAAAGGCGATGCCGCAATCCACCATCAGCCATTTGCCGGCATACCCGTACAGGTTCATGTTCATGCCGATTTCGCCGGATCCGCCCAAGGGCAAGAAGATCAACTCGGAATCGGGTTCTAGGGACGTGGAAATGGTCACGCCTTTCGGTTCAGGTCATAAATGTGAATCAGTCCGCGCATCGTCAGCTGGTCATCGATATGGTCGATGACGTCCGTCGACCGGATGAACAGCTTGGACAGGCCGCCCGTGCCGATGACCAGCATGGGCTGGCCATACTCCCGCTTGATGCGGGCGACCATGCCCTCGATCAAGCCGACATAGCCCCAAAAGATGCCAGAACGCATGCATTCGATCGTGGATTTGCCGATCGCCGCCTCCGGTTCCATGATCTCGATCCGTGGCAGCTTCGCCGCGACCTGGTGCAAGGCATCCAAAGACGGGTTGGGGCCGGGCGCGATGGCGCCGCCCGCATAGTTGCCGTCCTCGTCGACCACGTCGAAGGTCGTCGCGGTCCCGATATCGAGCACGATCAAGGGCGGCTCGAAGCTCATGCGTGCACCGACTGTGTTGACAAGGCGGTCAGCGCCCGCCTCCGACGGGTTTTTGATCTTCGCCTCAACGCCCAGTTCGACGCCCTCGGCGCCGACGATGAGGGCTTCGCAGCTATAGTGGTGGCGACACAATCCCAGCAGGTTGAAGGTCGCGGACGGCACGACACTGGCGATGATGGCACCGCTGATCTCGATCGGCCGGATCCGGCTCAAGGCCATCAACTGGTTCAGCCAGACCGCATATTCGTCCGAGGTGCGCCGCGCATCGGTTGAGATGCGCCAATGGCCACGCATCTTGCGCTCATCGTCGAACAGCGCGAAGACGGTGTTGGTGTTGCCGGCGTCGATTGTCAGAAGCATGGGGTCAGAAACATGGGGTCACAAACATAGTCTAGCCACCCGCCAATACGAGATCGCCTGCGGCAATCGTGCGCCGTCCGCCATCCGGCAAGCCGAGGATCAGGGCACCGTTTCCATCCAGATCGAGGAAGCGCCCGGCGATCGATTGTGCGCCATGGCCAACACGAACCGATCCACCCACGCCCGCCGCCCAATCGAGCCAGCGAGGCCGGATCTCGTCGAAGCCGTCGCTGGCCCAGCGGTCCACCAGGATGTTCAGCCGTGCCAAGTAGCCTTCCAAAACGCTGGCCGGGGTCGCATCCCGCGCGCCGAGATCAGCCAGCGCAACCGTCGGGCGTTCGGCCAGGGACGGATGGCTGACGATGTTCACGCCACTGCCGATCACAACCCACTCCACCCGTTCGCGATCAGCCCCGGCAGACTCCAGTAAGAGGCCAGAGATTTTGGCGTCGTCGACCAGGACATCGTTGGGCCATTTGACCCGCACGGCACCGCCCGGAACGAAACCCGCCAGCGCCTCCGCCATGGCAAGGGCTGCGACCAGCGAGAGCTGGGCAATGGATGCCGGCAGTACCGTGGGTCGTAGAAGTACGCTGACGTAAAGATTGCCGGGTGGTGAAGACCATGATCGGCCCTGCCGGCCGCGACCGGCCTCTTGTTGTTCCGCCAGTACGACGGTGCCATGGGCCGCGCCTTGTTGGGCGAGCTCCTTCGCGATGTCGTTCGTACTAGTGACGCTGCCGTATCGATGGAGCGCCCAACCGGGCGGCAGCGCGATATCGCGGCCCGTTGCGCCGGCCGGCCCAGCGGTCATCCGGCGAACAGCGAGCGCGCCGCCTGGGCAGCCGGCTCCAGGATCAAGGCCGGGAAGACGAAGAACAGCGTGGTGAACAAGCCGGTGGCACCCAGGACGACGACCATGTCTCGGCCGATTGGGCGGTCCAGCTTCTCAACTGGGTCGTCGAAATACATCAGCTTGATGATGCGCAGATAATAAAATGCCGCCACAACGCTGGTCAGCACGCCGATTACGGCAAGGGCGTACAGCTCCGCCTCAAGCGCCGCCTGGAACACGAACAGCTTGCCGAAGAAGCCGGCCAACGGCGGGATGCCGGCCATCGAGAACATGAAGATTGCCAGCACCAGGGCCATCATCGGGTTGGTCTTGCTCAACCCCGAGAGGTCGCGAATGCCCTCGACCGCGCGGCCATTGACGCGCATGCACAGGATGCAGGCGAAGGTGCCGACATTCATGGCCAGGTAGATCGCCATGTAAACGATAAGCCCGCGCACCCCGTCCTGCGATCCGGCGGCGAGGCCGACGAGTGCATAGCCGACATGGCCGATCGAGGAGTAGGCCATCAGCCGCTTGATGTTGGTCTGCACCAGGGCGGCAAAGGCACCCAGCGCCATCGACAGGATCGAGGTGACGACGATGATCTGCTGCCACTGCGCGACCAGCTCGCCGAAAGGTTCGATCAGCACGCGGGTGAACAGAGCGATGGCCGCGATCTTGGGCGCAACGGCGAAGAAGGCGGTGACCGGTGTCGGCGCGCCCTCGTAAACATCCGGTGTCCACATGTGGAAGGGTACGGCCGAGACCTTGAAGGCCAGCGACGCGGCAATGAAGACGATGCCGACGATCAGGCCGACGGCGGGCCCGCCCTCGCCGGCAAACTCCGATGCCAGCCCGGCGAAGCTGGTCGTGCCGGCAAAGCCGTAGACCATTGAGGCCCCATAAAGAAACAGGCCGGAACTCAGCGCACCGAGCACGAAGTACTTCAACCCTGCCTCTGATGAGCGCGCCGTGTCGCGCCGGAAGGCCGCGATCACGTAGAGGCAGAGGCTCTGAAGTTCCAGCCCGAGATAGAGCGAGATCAGGTCGCCAGCGCTGATCATCATCATCATGCCCAGCGTGGCGAAGACGAACAGGACGCCGTATTCGAAGCGGGCCATCTGCTCGCGTTCGATGAAATCCTGGCTGATGATCAAGGTGAGGGCCGCGCCCAAAAGAACCAGCAGCTTCATGAACAGGCCGAAACTGTCGACCCGGAAAAGGCCGCCAAAGGCGCTTTGCGATCCGTCGAAGGTGGCGACCGCAAGGATGCCGGCGATGGCGAAGCTGATCACGGCCAGGTAGTTAACCAGCCGCGAGGGGTTTCCGCGCGCAAAGGCGCCCACCATCAACAGGGCCATGCCCATAACGGCCAGGAAGATCTCCGGCAGCGCGACGATTAGATCGGTGCTGGTCATCGAACCGCCCCTCGCCTACTGCGCCGCCACGTCGACGCCATCGGCGTCGGCCAGCGCTTGCTGATAGTTCTCGATCAAGTTGGCGACCGAGGCATCGGTGATTGCGGTGAAGCTGGACGGATAGATGCCCAGCCAGATCACGATCAGGATCATCGGCACGAAAATCGCCAACTCGCGCGCATTCAGGTCCGGCATCGCCTTGACGTCATCCTTGGTCAGCTTGCCGAATACGACCCGCCGGTAGAGATAGAGCATATAGGCCGCGCCGAGGATCAAGCCCGTGGCCGCGAACACGGCCACCCAAGTGTTCACCTGGAATGTGCCGATCAAGATCATGAACTCGCCAACGAAGCCGCTGGTGCCGGGCAGACCGACCGAGGCCAGCATGAACACCATGAACACGGCGGCGTATTTCGGCATGTTGTGGACCAAGCCGCCATAGCGCGAGATCTCCAGCGTGTGCAGCCGGTCATAGACCACGCCGACGCACAGGAAGAGCGCGGCAGACACGATGCCGTGGCTCAGCATCTGGACGATCGACCCGGTGACGCCGGTCATGGTCAGGGTGAACATGCCGATCGTAACGAAGCCCATATGCGCGATCGACGAATAGGCGATCAGCTTCTTCATGTTCGGCTGGGCCAGGGCGACGAGCGAGGTGTAGACGATCGCCACCGCACTCAAGACATAGATCAGCGGCGTCAAGGTCTCCGTCGCCTCGGGCAGGATCGGGATCGAGAACCTTAAGAACCCGTAGCCGCCCATTTTCAGCAGCACGCCGGCCAGAATGACGGAACCGGCGGTCGGCGCCTGGACGTGCGCGTCCGGCAGCCAAGTATGCACCGGCCACATGGGTATCTTGACTGCGAACGAGGCGAACATCGCCAGCCATAGCCAGATCTGCAGGCTGCTGGCCAACGGCGTCTGCATCAGGGTCGGGATGTCGGTCGTGCCGGCCTGCAGGTAAAGCACCAGCAGCGCCAACAGCATCAGGACCGAACCCAGCAGCGTGTACAGGAAGAACTTGAACGCGGCGTAAACCCGCCGCTCACCATGACCCCAGACACCGATGATGATGAACATCGGGATCAGCACGCCCTCGAAGAAGACGTAAAACAGCACGAAGTCGAGTGCTGAGAACATCCCGACCATCATGGTTTCCAGGATCAGGAACGCGATCATGTATTCCTTGACCCGGTCCTTAATTGACTCCCAGCTCGCCAGGATGCAGATCGGCGTCAGGAAGGTCGACAACAGGACGAACAGCACCGAGATGCCGTCGACGCCCATGTGGTAGGAGATGTTCAGGCCCGGAAACCAGGTCAGCGTCTCGACGAACTGGAAGTCGGCCGTGCTGCGGTCGAAATCGATCCACAGAACCAGGCTGATCAGGAACGTGATGCCCGACGTGAACAGCGCCATCCAGCGCGACCGTCGGGCGATATCCTCGGGATCTCTGCCCTGGACCATGACGAAGATCATGGCCGCGCCCACCAGCGGCAGGAACGTGATCAGAGACAGGACGGGGAAGTTGTTCATCAATCCGCTCGTGATCTCGCGTCAGCCACCGAGGCCCCAGAAGTACCAGGAAACGAACACCACCACGCCGATCAGCATGGCGAAGGCGTAATGGTAGATGTAGCCGGATTGCAGCCGGCTGAACCGGCCGCCCAGCGCGCGCGAGGCGCTGGCGAACCCGTTGGGGCCCAGCCCGTCGATGATCGTCTGGTCCCCGACCTTCCACAGCTCATCACCGCCCTTCATCGCCCCGCGCACGAAGGTGTAGTCGTAGAGCTCGTCAAAGTACCATTTGTGGAAAAACAGATAGTATATCGGCCGGAAGGCGCGGACCGTCGTCGCCGGCAACGACTTGATGCCGATATAGTAGAGCCAGGCGATGATCAGGCCAGAGACCGCCAGCGCCAGCGGCAGCAGCTTTGTCCAAAGCGGCACGTGGTGCGCGGCCTCGATCGTGTCGTTGCCGGGCAGAACCAGGACACTGTGGCCCCAGAAGCCTTCCAAGCCCGGGCCGACAAGCCAGTAATAGCCGATGGCGCCGGCGAAGGTCGCGCCGAACCCGAGCACGCAGAGCGGCCCCAGCATCACCCAGGGCGACTCGTGCACGTGCGCCATGACCTTCTCTTCAACGCGCGACTTGCCGTGGAAGGTCAGGAAGATCAGGCGTCCGGTGTAGAACGCCGTCATAAAGGCGGCGAGCGTGCCCAGCCAATAGGCCAGATCGCCGAACCATGTGTGGTCGGCAAACGCCGTCTCGATGATCAGATCCTTGGAATAGAAGCCGGCAAAGCCAATGCCCGGCAGATCTGACAGGAACGGAATGCCGAAGGTCAGCGGAATGCCGATGCCCGCGAGCGCCAGACCGCCGACCCACATCATGGAATAGGTCCACGGAATGTGTCGAGCCAGGCCGCCCATCTTGCGCATGTCCTGCTCATCCGACATGGCGTGGATCACCGAGCCGGCGCTCAGGAACAGCAGGGACTTGAAGAAGGCGTGCGTCATCAGGTGGAAGATCGCCGCCTGATAGGCCGAAACGCCGATGGCAAAGAACATGTAGCCAAGCTGGCTCATCGTCGAATAGGCGATGACCCGCTTGATGTCCCATTGGGTCATGCCGATCGTGGCACCGATAAAGGCGGTCAGCCCGCCGACAATGCAGACGACCAAGAGCGCCCATGGCGCGTACTCGAACAAGGGCGACATGCGCGCCAGCATGAAAACGCCGGCGGTGACCATGGTGGCGGCATGGATCAGGGCGGAGACCGGCGTCGGGCCCTCCATCGCGTCCGGCAGCCAGGTGTGCAGGCCAAGCTGGGCCGATTTGCCCATGGCACCGATGAACAACAGCAGGCACGCCGTGGTCAGGGCATGCACCTCCCAGCCCAGGAAGTGGAACGTCGCATCCGCCTCGCTGGCGGCGTTGGCGAAGATGACGTCGAACTCGACCGAGCCGAAGATCAGGAATACCGCCAGGATGCCGAGCATGAAGCCGAAATCGCCGACCCGGTTGACGACGAAGGCCTTGATCGACGCCTTGTTGGCGCTGTCCTTGTCGTACCAGAAGCCGATCAGCAGGTAGGACGCCAGGCCAACGCCTTCCCAGCCGAAGAAGAGCTGGATCAGATTGTCGGCGGTCACCAGCATCAGCATCATAAAGGTGAACATGCTGAGATAGGCGAAGAAGCGCGGCCGGTGCGGGTCGTGGTGCATGTAGCCGACGGAGTAAATGTGCACCATCGACGACACGCCGTTCACGACGATCAACATCACCGCCGTCAAGCTGTCGAAACGCAGCGCCCAGGTAACGTCCAGATTACCGACCGCCATCCATGTGAACAGCGTCACGATGCGGTCTTCGCCGCCGACGATGTTGAAGAAAAGGATGATCGAGAAGATCGCCGCCAGGCAGACCGAGGCGATCGACACGGCCATGGCGGCATGATCGCCCCAGGCGCGGCCGAACGGCATCGCCAGCGCGGCACCGATGATCGGCAGGAAGATGGCGAAGAAGGCCAAGGTATCCATGGCGGCTTAGCCCTTCATCAGGTTCACGTCGTCGACCTGGATCGAGCCGCGGTTGCGGAAATAGACGACCAGGATCGCCAGACCAATCGCCGCCTCGGCGGCCGCCACCGTTAGAACGAACAGGGCGAAGACCTGGCCGACCAGGTCATTCAGATGGGTCGCGAAGGCGACCAGATTGATGTTGACCGCCAACAGCATCAGTTCGATCGACATCAGAATGATGATGACGTTCTTCCGGTTCAGGAAGATGCCGAAGATGCCCAAAGTGAACAGGATTGCGGCGACGACCAGGAAGTGCTCAAGACCGACCCCCATGGCTCAGATCCCCTCGCCCGTGCCGACCTTGCGCACGGCGACGGCTTCTTCGCGCCTGCGACCGATCTGGTCGGCGATCTTCTGCTTGCGCACGCCGACCCGCTCGCGCAGCGTCAGTACGATGGCGCCGATCATGGCGACCAGCAGGATCAGGCCAGCCGCTTGGAACAGGTAGGCGTAATCTGTGTAGATCAGCCGGCCAAGCGCGTCGGTGTTGGAGATATCGCCGCCGGGAACAGGCGCCTGGGCCACCGTCTCCGCTTCGGGCGCCAGCACCAGGCACTCAGGATGAAGACCAGTTCGATCAACAAGATCAGCCCGATCAGCCCGCCGATCGGCAGGTACTGCAGGAACCCGGCGCGCAGCTCGGCAAAGTTCACATCCAGCATCATGACGACGAACAGGAACAGCACCGCCACGGCGCCGACATAGACCACGATCAAGATCATGGCCAGGAACTCCGCCCCCATCAGAATGAACAGGCCGGCGGAGTTAAAGAAAGCCAGGATCAGGAACAGGACCGAGTGGACCGGGTTCTTCGACGAGATCACCATCACCGCCGAGGCGATGGTGATGAACGCGAACAGGTAAAAGGCGATCGTCTCGATGATCATGGCCGCCCGCCCCGGTCGGATGCGCCAGCCCGGTCGTTCACCCGATCGTCTACTTCGCGACGATATGATTTGATCTCACGGGCCACCATCGGACGGCTCCTCAAACAGACTGGTTGGTGTTCGATCGAACCGGTGATCGAAACCGATACTCTGGGTTCGGGGCGAACGCCCCTCTGATCCTCATCTCAACCCGACAGTGCCCGAGCGGCATCGCCGGCGTCGTTCTAGCGATACGGCGCGTCGGCGGCAATGTTTGCCGCTAGCTGTGCCTCCCAACGATCGCCGTTCTGCAACAGCTTTTCCTTGTTGTAGAACAGCTCTTCGCGGGTTTCCGTTGCGTACTCGAAGTTCGGTCCTTCGACGATCGCATCCACCGGGCAGGCCTCCTGGCACATGCCGCAATAGATGCATTTGGTCATGTCGATGTCGTAACGGGTCGTGCGCCGGCTGCCATCGTCGCGCGGCTCGGCCTCGATCGTGATCGCCTGGGCCGGGCAGATCGCCTCGCACAGCTTACACGCGATACAGCGTTCCTCGCCGTTGGGATAGCGGCGCAGCGCATGCTCGCCCCGGAACCGAGGGCTGATGGGGCCCTTTTCGTTCGGGTAGTTCAAGGTCGCCTTCGGCTTGAACATGTACCGAAACGTCAGCCACATACCGCCGAGCAGTTCCAGAAGCAGGAAGTTGCGGGCTTGGCGATCGATGAAAGCCATGGCTAGCTTGCTTTCCTTTCGGCCTTAGTTCGGCAGCCAGTCGAACGCGACCACGGCGCCAGCGGTGAGCACGACCCAGATCAGCGAGAACGGCAGGAAGACCTTCCAGCCCAGCCGCATCAACTGGTCATAGCGGAAACGCGGCATCGTCCCACGCACCCAGATGAAGACGAACAGCAGCAGAGCCACCTTCAGCGCGAACCAGATCGGGCCGGGGATCCAGGTAAAGGGCGCGACGTCGAACGGGGCCAGCCAGCCGCCGAGGAACAGGATGGTGGTCATCCCGCTCATCAAGATCATGTTGGCGTACTCGCCCAGGAAGAACAGAGCATAGGTCATGGACGAGTATTCGACCATGAAGCCGCCCGTAATCTCCGATTCGCCCTCCGGCAAGTCGAACGGCGAACGGTTGGTCTCCGCCAGGGCCGAGATGAAGAACACTACGAACATCGGGAACAGCGGGATGGCGAACCACAGGCCTTCCTGCGCCATGACGATGTCGGTCAGGTTCAACGAGCCCACGCAGATCAGGACCGTGATGATCACGAAGCCGATCGAGACCTCGTAAGACACCATCTGTGCGGCCGAACGCATGGCGCCCAGGAAGGCGTATTTCGAGTTCGAGGCCCAGCCGGCCATGATGATGCCGTAGACCCCGAGCGACGAGATCGCGAACAGGTAAAGAATGCCGACATTGATGTCGGCCAGCACCAGGCCGTAATCGAACGGGATCACCGCCCAAGCCACCAGGCTGAGCAGGAAGGTCAGCATCGGCGCGATCATGAAGACCACGCGGTTGGCGCCGGACGGGATGATGGTTTCCTTGCCGATCATCTTGATGCCGTCGGCGATCGGCTGCAGCAGGCCCCAGGGGCCGACCACCATCGGGCCCTGGCGCAACTGCATGGCGCCCAGCACCTTGCGTTCCGCGTAAGTCAGATAGGCGACGGCCACGATCAGCGGCACGATGATCGCAATGATCTGCAGGATGATGATGATGCCGGGCCAGACGTAGCCGCCCCAGAATCCGCCGTCCATCGTCCGCCCCCTACTCCGCCGCCGCCCGGCCTTCGATCTCATCCAGGCATTTCGCCATGGTGATCGAAGCCCGGCTGATGGGGTCGGTCATATAGAAGGTTTCAATCGGCGAGGCAAAGGGTGCGCTGCCCATCTCGCCGTCCGCACCGAATGGCTGCCATTCGGCCGCCTGAAGCGTGTCGATCTCAGCGAAGACCGGATGGTCTTCGGCCAGCTTGCGACGCAACTGATGCAGATCGTCGAACGGCAGGGGTTTGCCGATCTGCTGGCTGAAGGCGCGCAGGATCGTCCAGTCCTCGCGGGCGTCGCCCGGCGGGAACACGGCCATCTTGGCGTGCTGCACGCGGCCCTCGGTGTTCACGTAGGTGCCGTTCTTCTCTGGATAGGCCGCGCCCGGCAGAATCACGTCGGCGGCATGCGCGCCGGCATCGCCATGGTGGCCTTGATAGATCACGAAGGCATTGCTGAGTGCTGAACTGTCGATCTCGTCCGCGCCAAGCAGCCAGACCAGCTTGATCGCCCCGTCCCTAGCACCGGCCAGGATGCCGGCCACGTCACGACCGCCCTCGCCCGGCACGAAGCCGATATCGAGACCGCCGACCCGCGCGGCGGCCGTATGCAGCACGTTAAAGCCGTTCCAGCCGTCCTTGACCATGCCGAAGGTGTCGGCAACGGCCCGGACCGCCGCGAGAACCTGGCCTCCATCGTCCCGCGTCAAGGCGCCCTGGCCTAAGATCAGCATCGGCTTCTTCGCCGATTTCAGGGTTTCGGCGAAGTCGATCGAGCCATCCGCCAGCGCCTTCAGCGTATCGGGGCCGGCGCCCAGATAGTCATAGCGATAGGTTAGGTCGACGCGCGGGCCGATGACGCCGACCTTCAACCCGCCCTGCAGCCAGCGCTTGCGGATGCGGGCGTTGACCATCGCCGCCTCCCAGCGCGGGTTCGAGCCGACGATCAGGATCGCGTCCGCCTCTTCGATGCCGGCGATGCCCGTGTTGAAGAGATAGCTGGACCGGACGTCCGCCTGCAATTTGGCGCCATCCTGACGGCAATCGATGTTGGCCGAGCCGACAGACGTCATCAGCCCTTTCAGCGCATACATCGCCTCGACATCGCAGAGATCGCCGGCGATCGCCGCCATGGCCGAGCCGTCCAGCCCCGCCATGGCCTCAGCGATGGCACCAAACGCCTCCGGCCACGTGGCCTGTTCCAGCTTGCCATCGCGCCGGACATACGGCCGGTCCAACCTCTGGCGCCGCAAGCCGTCATAGGCGAAGCGGGTCTTGTCGCTGATCCATTCCTCGTTGATGGCTTCGTGCAGGCGCGGCAGCGTGCGCATGACCTCGCCGCCACGGCTGTCGACGCGGATGTTGCTGCCGACCGCGTCCATAACGTCGATGGTTTCGGTGCGCTTCAGCTCCCACGGGCGGGCGGAAAATGCATATGGCTTAGAGGTCAGGGCGCCGACCGGGCAGATGTCGATCATATTGCCCGACAGCTCGGTGGTGATGGCCTTTTCGATGTAGGTGCCGATCTCCATGTGCTCGCTGCGGCCCGTCGCGCCCAGTTCCGGCACGCCGGCGATCTCGTCGGCAAAGCGGATACAGCGGGTGCAATGGATGCACCTTGTCATGAAGGTCTTGATCAGGGGACCTAGATACTTCTCCTTCACCGCGCGCTTGTTCTCGGCAAAGCGGCTGCGGTCAAATCCATAGGCCATAGCCTGGTCCTGCAGGTCGCACTCGCCGCCCTGGTCACAGATCGGGCAATCCAGCGGATGGTTGATCAGCAGGAATTCCATCACGCCCTTGCGGGCCTTGTGAACCAGGTCGCTGTTGGTGTGGATGACCATGTTGTCGCTGGCCGGCATGGCGCAGGACGCGATCGGCTTGGGCGAGCGTTCCATCTCGACCAAACACATGCGGCAATTGGCCGGCACCGACAGCCGGTCATGGAAACAGAAGCGCGGAATCTCGATCCCGAGTTGCTCGCACGCCTGCAGCACGGACGTGCCCTTCTCGACCTCGATCTCGATGCCATCAATCGTGAGTTTCGGCATTAAGAAACTCCAACAGCGCGTTGACTATGAAGCTTATTCCGCAGCAATTGGCTGTGCCCCTCTGGCATGCACCCGGTCGCGATAGTCGCGGATGCGCTGCTCCATCTCCGGCCGGAAATGACGGATCAGCCCCTGAACCGGCCAGGCTGCCGCGTCGCCATGGGCACAAATCGTATGGCCCTCGATCTCCTTGGTCACCTCCAGCAGCGTGTCGATCTCCTCGACCTCCGCATTGCCCTTGACCATGCGCTGCATCACCCGCCACATCCAGCCGGTGCCCTCGCGACAAGGCGTGCACTGGCCACAGCTTTCGTCCATGTAGAAGTAAGACAGGCGCGCGATGGCATAGATCACGTCGGTGGACTGGTCCATGACGATGACACTGCCGGTGCCCAGGCCTGACTGGAGTTCTTTCAGCCCGTCGAAGTCCATGAGCGCGGTCTCGCAAGCGTCGCGCGGGATCATCGGCGTTGACGCACCGCCAGGGATGACCGCCTTCAGATTGTCCCAACCGCCGCGCACGCCGCCGGCATGCCTGTCGATCAGCTCGCGCAGCGGGATGCCCATCGCCTCTTCGACGTTGCAAGGCTGCGCGACATGGCCGGAGATGCTGTAAAGCTTGATGCCTTCATTCTTGGGCCGGCCGAAGCTGGAAAACCAGAGGCCGCCGCGCCTCAGGATCTCGGGCACGACCG
Organism: Pseudomonadota bacterium; assembly: GCA_039819285.1. Classification (GTDB taxonomy): domain Bacteria; phylum Pseudomonadota; class Alphaproteobacteria; order DSM-16000; family Inquilinaceae; genus JANQGH01. The sequence goes on along the minus strand of JBCBSH010000004.1, from coordinate 3,165 downwards.
AGATGGTCTCGACATTGTTGACCGTCGTCGGGCAGCTATAGAGGCCGGCGCCGGCCGGAAAGGGCGGCTTGTTGCGCGGCTGGCCCTTCTTGCCCTCCAGGCTTTCCAACAGCGCCGTCTCTTCGCCGCAGATGTAGGCGCCAGCGCCGCGATGCAGATAGAGGTCGAAATCCCAACCGCTGTCAGCGGCGTTCGTGCCAAGCAGCCCGGCCTCATAGGCCTCGTCGATGGCAACCTGGATGTGCGAGGCCTCATTATAAAACTCGCCACGGATATAGATGTAGCAGGCGTGCGCACCCAGCGCGAAGGACGAGACCAGGGCGCCTTCGATCAGCCGGTGCGGATCAAAGCGCATGATGTCCCGGTCCTTGCAGGCCCCCGGCTCCGATTCATCGGCGTTGATGACCAGGTAGCTGGGCCGGTCGGGATCCGTCTCCTTGGGCATGAACGACCATTTGATGCCAGTCGGGAAACCCGCCCCGCCCCGGCCGCGCAGGCCCGATTCCTTGACCTCCGAGATGATCTTCTCCCGGCCCATGGCGACCAGGTCCTTGGTGTTGGACCAAATGCCCCGGGCCCGCGCCCCGGCCAGGCCCCAATCCTCCCAGCCGTAGAGATTGGTGAAGACGCGGTCTTCGTCACGCAGCATCGCTCAGTCCTCGCTCGCCGCCGCGACGACATCGGGCGGCCGCCGGTCCAGCAGGCTGGTCGGCCCCGCCTGCGCCTGGCTGCCGTGACGGCCGGTCTGCGACCCGACGGCCGGCGTCTTGCCGTCCTTCAACTCGTCGATCAGCGTGACCATCCGGTCATAGTTCAGGTCTTCGTAATAGTCGTCGTTGATCTGCACCATCGGGGCGTTGACACAGGCGCCCGCGCATTCGACCTCAACGACCGAGAACATGCCGTCATCGCCGTTCTGACCCGGCTTCAAGCCGGTCTTGTCCTCGATCGCCCGCAGCACATCGTCCGAACCGCACAGCCAGCACGGCGTGGTCGTGCAGACCATGATCAAATGGCGGCCGACCGGCGCCTTGTTGAACATGGTGTAGAAGCTGGCGACCTCGTAGGCGCGGATGCGTGGGATCTCGAGCAGGTCCGCGACATAATCCATGGCCGCGCGCGGCAGCCAATTGTCGTTCTGGCGCTGGGCGATGTCCAACAGCGGCAAGACGGCGCTCTGCTGCCGGCCCTCCGGGTATTTGGCGATGATCTTTTTTGCGCGTTCCAGGTTCTCGGCCGTGAACTCGAAATGGTCCGGCTGCTGATCTTCCGGCGCGGGGGTGCCGAAGCTCATCGATCGACCTCCCCGAACACGATGTCCATCGCACCGATGATCGCGACCGAGTCGGCCAGCATGTGCCCCTTGCTCATGAACTCCATGGCCTGCAAATGCGGGAAACCCGGCGCACGGATGCGACAGCGGTACGGCTTGTTGGTGCCGTCAGCGACCAGATAGACGCCGAACTCGCCCTTCGGCGCCTCGACCGCCGCGTACACCTCCCCGGCCGGTACGTGATAGCCCTCGGTGTAGAGCTTGAAGTGGTGGATCAGCGCCTCCATCGAGCGCTTCATGTCGGCGCGCTTCGGCGGCGAGATCTTGTGGTCGTCGACCTTGACCGGCCCGTCCTTCGGCATCTTTTCGATACACTGCCGAATGATGGCGTTGGACTGCCGCATCTCCTCCACGCGGACCAGATAGCGGGCATAACAGTCCCCGGTCAGGCCGACCGGCACCTCAAAGTCCATGCTGTCGTAGACGTCATACGGCTGCGACTTGCGAAGATCCCACGGCACATTGGAGGCACGCAACATCGGACCCGTAAAGCCCCAGGCGATGGCATCATTGGCGCTGACAACCCCGATATCGACGGTTCGCTGCTTGAAGACCCGGTTCTCGGTCAGCAGGTTTTCCATGTCGCCGATGAATTTGGGCAAGCGCTCGGTATAGGCCCAAATGTCGTCGGCCAGGCCGGCCGGCATGTCCTGATGCACGCCGCCCGGCCGGAAATAGGCCGAGTGCAGGCGGGCGCCCGAGACACGCTCGTAGAACTCCATCAACACTTCGCGCTCTTCGAAGCCCCAAAGCGGCGGCGTGATGGCGCCGACGTCAAGGGCGAGCGTCGTAAGGTTCAGCAAGTGGTTAAGAACGCGGGTTATCTCGCTGAACAGGACGCGGACATACTGCCCACGCTCCGGCACCTCGATGCCCAGCAAGCGCTCCACGGCTAGCGCATAGGCATGCTCCTGGCACATGGGCGAGACGTAGTCGAGCCGGTCGAAATAGGGCACCGCCTGCAGATAGGTGCGGTATTCGATCAGCTTTTCGGTACCGCGATGCAACAGGCCGATATGCGGATCGGCCCGCTCAATGATCTCGCCGTCCATCTCAAGCACGAGACGCAGAACCCCGTGGGCCGCCGGATGCTGCGGCCCGAAATTCATGGTCATCGGCTTGATGTTGGTTTCAACCGCGCTCATGACGCCACACCCTCTTCCGCCGTGCCGTTCCCGTTGGCTTTCTCATCGCCCGGCAAGCTGGGCGTCATACCCTCCCACGGGCTCAAAAAGTCAAAGGTGCGGAAATCCTGGTTCAGCTTGACCGGCTCGTAAACGACCCGCTTTTGCTCCTCGTCATAGCGGACCTCCACATAGCCGGTCATCGGGAAGTCCTTGCGCAGCGGATGCCCTTCAAAGCCGTAGTCGGTCAGGATGCGGCGCAGATCGGGATTGTCGGAGAAGAAGATGCCGAACATGTCCCAGACCTCGCGCTCGAACCAGGTCGCGCACGGGAACAGTTCCGCGATCGACGGCACGGGCTGCTCCTCGTCCGCCGTCACCTTCACGCGCACGCGTTGGTTCTGCTTCATGCTGAGCAGGTTGTAGACGACGTCGAAGCGCTCCTCACGCTCGGGATGGTCGACGGCGGTAAGGTCGATCAGTTGATGAAACAGACAGTCGCTTTCATCGCGCAGGAACGTCAGCACCTTGATGATCGCGCCGCGGCGGGCGTGCACCGTCAGTTGCCCAACAACGACCTCGTAGCCCGACACGTCGGGGTCCAGGGCCGCCGTGATGGACTGGCCTAAATCGATCAGAGCTGAATCGGACATGGCCGCTCAATTGGACTCAAGAACGAAGGGATCAGCGGGCGATGCGGGTGCCACG
>JBCBSH010000003.1:0-78799 GCA_039819285.1 Pseudomonadota bacterium | reverse complement strand
CCGGCCCAAGCAGCGGCTGGACCGGCATCAGGTCGTCGTTGATCAGTTCGGCATAGAAGTTCAGGGCATCGCGCACACCGTCGGTCCGGAGGTTCAGCGTGCCGTCCTCACTGGCAAGCTCCGGCGTGGGCGTGCCGGCCATCAGGTACTGAAAGCCCTCGCCAAAGGCGCCACCGCCCCAGGTCACGCCCGACGGAAACAGCAGGGCGTAGGCGCCGGTTACCTCCCGGATCTCCCGGGCGCGGTCCAGCAGATCCGCCCAGGTTGTCGGCTGTTCCGTCGAGATGCCGTGCTCTTCGAGAATGTCGCGGCGGAAATAGATCTGCTGTACGTTGAGCATCTGGGGCAGCACATAGATTTCGCCGTCATAGCTGGTGACGAGTTCGACCGCGACATCGAACAGCTGGTCATAGTCCGCCCAGGCCTGGATGTCGGACGTGATCGGCGCGAGATAGCCGGAGGCGACCATGTCGGCCACGTCCTGCCCGCGCGGCGCGGTGAACAGATCAGGCGCGTTGCCCGCCCGCAGCTCCGTTAGCAGCCTGGTGAGATAGTCCCGTTCCGGCGCCGGATACTCGATCACCTCGATCTCGATGCCGAGACTTTCCTCGATCGCAGGAACAACTGTGTTGAGCGCGTCGATACGCGCCTGCCTGTGTTCCGCGATGCGAATTGTCTGTGCGCTGGCGATGCTCGTCGTTGCGAGCAAGGTCAGGGCGCAGGCGCCCAGGGCCCAAATCCTTGATTGCATTGGTCCTCCCCCGATTCTTGTGCTGCGACATTGATTTGTCTGCCCAGGCATTGTACACGTTTCCCAAGTTGGTTCAATAATGCTGATGGGTCAGCCTCAATGTGCCAGTAATATATTGATTTATAGATAAAAAATACTCATAGGCGAGAGTTCTGAAGTGTGGAAGCGTGTGCACAAAGAGGTGATGAATGACTGAGGCGCTTCGTCTTGCTGTCGTGGGGGCCGGGTCGAAAACGATCGACTACGCTGGCGGATGGAGCCGCATGCCCAACGTGCAGTTCGTGGCCTGCGCCGACGTCGATGCACGGGCCCGGGCCAGGCTTACCGAGATATGCCTGGCGGCCGGCGGCAAGGCGCCAGCGGCGTTTGAAGACTACCGAACGATGCTGGCACAATGTCGGGACGGCATCGACGCCGTCTATGTGTCAACACCCCACGCGCTGCACGCCGAACAAGCGCTCGCCATCACCGAACACGGCCTCGATCTTCTACTTGAAAAGCCCATGGTGACGACGACGGCGGAGGCCGAGGCGCTGATCGAAGCGAGGAACCGGTGGGACAACCAAATCGTGGTTGCGTATCAGGGCGCGCTGTCTCCCTTGATCCTTGACACCCAAAGGCGCGCCGCAGCCGGAGAATTTGGCCAACTGCTTAGCGTGTCGGCGACCATCTGGGAGAATTGGGCCGGCCGCTACAACGGCCATTGGAAGCAGAACCCAGCCCTTTCCGGCGGGGGCTTCATGTTCGACACCGGTGCGCACATGATGAACACGGTGTGCCTGCTGGTCGATGCCGACTTCGAGAGCGTCTCGGCCTATGTGAACAACCACGGCAAGGCGGTCGACATCGTCACCGCCGTCTCGGGCCGCTTGGGAAATGGCGTCTTGGTCACCTTTCACGCCGTGGGCGACGGCCCGGTCGGCTGCGCATCCCACATCACGCTGTTCTACAAACAGGCGATCGTGCGGATCGACGCTTGGGGGGCATGGCGCGACATCACCATGGGCGAACGGCCGCTTGCCCGCGAAGAAGCCGAAATCATCGACAATCCGCTGATGGCCTTTCGCAGAATACGGACCGGCGACCAGGACAACCCATCGACGGTCGAAAACGGTCTTCGCGTGGCGCAACTTTGGGACGCAATCAAGGCGTCGGCGGCGCGGGATGGCGCACCGCTCAAGATCTCGGACCTGACGCGCGCGGCCGACCTAGGCGGAGGCTGACCACCCGGCACCCAGATCGCACATCCGACATCTGGAGGGGCTGTTGACAAATTTGTTTGTGTACGAATAAACTTGTTTGAGTACAAACAAACTATCTGACCATTGCAGACCCAAGAGACGGAGGTTGTGGTGGTTCCAAAAACAGGGCCGTTCACCCGCAGGTTTGTGACGATCGCCGAGGAGATTCGGGCTGAGAAAAGCCTCGAATTGGCGCGATCGATCCATCGGGCCGCCGCCCTGGCCGTCATCGCCAACCCGCTTGCCGGGCGCGATCACGATGATCTCGACACGCTGATGGACTGGGGCGAAGCGCTCGGTAGCGAGCTTGGCAAGCGTGCCTTGGCCGCGCTCGGCGGCGACGGTTCGACCGTCGAGAGCTTCGGCAAGGCCGCAATCGTAGGCGCCGACGGTGAGATCGAGCACGCCGCCGCATTGCTGCATCCGCGCCTGGGCGCACCGCTGCGCCGGCTCTTGGGTCACAGCCCGGCGCTGATCCCATCCGCGAAGAAGCTCGGGGGCATCGGTGCCGCGATCGATGTGCCTTTGGGCCACAAGGTCGCGGCCAAGGTACGCAGCCATTTCGACGCCATGACGGTCAGCGTGGCCGACGCGCCGCGCGGCGACGAGATCGTCGTCGCGGTCGTGCTGACCGATGGCGGCCGGCCGTCGCCCCGCGTCGGTGGGCTGACCACGGCCGACATCGTCGGTTCCGACGGCTTGGTTTAGGCGCCGACCCGATGCAAGCGCCAACCGCCCAAACCCCGCCGGAACGGACACTGATCCGAAACATCGGGCTGCTGCTGTCGGGCGATCTCAACCAGCCGCTGCTCGACGCCGACGCCATCCTGGTGAAAAACGGATTGATTGCCGCGATCGGCACCGCGCGGGAGTTGGCCGACGCCGGCCCTGCAGGCGTGATCGATGCCCATGGCAGCGCGGTGATGCCGGGTCTGATCGACAGCCATGTCCACCCCGTGTTCGGTGATTGGACCCCGCGACAGAATCAGATCGGCTGGATCGACTCCTTTCTGAACGGTGGCGTCACGACCATGATCTCGGCCGGCGAAGTGCACCTGCCGGGCCGGCCCAAGGACATCGTCGGGCTAAAGGCGCTGGCGATCACGGCGCAACGGGCGTTTTCCAACTTTCGCCCCGGCGGCGTGAAGCTGCATGCTGGTGCCCCGATCCTCGAACAGGGCATGACGGAACAGGATTTCATCGACCTTGCAGAGGCAGGCGTGACGCTGATCGGCGAGGTTGGGCTCGGCACCGTCCGCGCGGGCGAGGAAGCCCAGCGCATGGTCGGCTGGGCCCGCAAGCACGGTCTGCAATCGACCATCCATACCGGCGGGCCTTCGGTCCCCGGCTCCAGCTATATCGACAAGGATGTCGTGCTGGAGGCCGATCCGGACATCATCGGCCACATCAATGGCGGCCACACCGCCCTGCCCGTCGACCAGATCCGCTGCCTGTGCGAAGGCTGCCAGCGCGGCATCGAGATCGTCCACAATGGCAATGAGCGCGCCGGCCTGTTCGCCGCCCGCGCGGCCTACGAACTCGGACAGCCCGAGCGGGTCATCCTGGGCACGGATTCACCGGCGGGATCAGGCGTTCAACCGCTGGGTATCCTGCGCGTCATGGCGCTGTTGGCCGGCGTGGGGGAGTTGCCGCCGGAACACGTCGTCTGCTTTGCCACCGGCAACACGGCCCGTATGCGCGGGCTCGACTGCGGCTTGATCGAGGTCGGGCGGCCCGCCGATCTGCTCTTCGCGGCCGAACCGCAGCATTCGGCTGGCGCCGACATACTCCAAGCCCTTGCCTTGGGCGACCTGCCCGGCATCGGCATGGTGATGATCGACGGCATCATCCGCTGTCACCGGTCACGCCATACGCCACCGACCAGTCGCCTGCCCGAGGTCGTTGCGCCATGAGTTGACAGCCATGGCGGTTCTACCGTCGGAGCAAGAAATACCGAAGTTGTTTCTGTCAAAAATTTTATTTTGACATCGTATTTATTTGCCATTTATGTGCTAATCAGAACAATACTGACACAGTCTCATTTTATTATTGACACACTCTGTGTATTCACGGACGATATCTCTCGCAATGCAAGACCGCGTTGGGGCCACCAGAGTCGCCGCGCATTCGAGCGGCTGCGTTCGGTATTCGCCGTGCCGTCAGGCATCGTGGATAGCAATCGTTCAAGTCTTGGCCCCGAGCCGTCCATGACGAGGGAGACTCACAATGATCAGACGCACACATATCGGGCCGCTGCTTGGGTCGCTGGCCACTGCCGCGCTTTTGACGCCGTTGCAGGCGGGGGCACAGAATGCCGATGTGGCGGCGATTTCCGGCTATTTCGCGCAAGGTTTCGGACTGGCGATCGTCGAAGGTCTGAACCAGGCCGAAACCGACTTCGACGTCGGCGTTCTGCTGGTCGACACGGGCAATCGTGCGCTCGACTACGAAGAGCAGTTCATTAACGTGGCCCAGGACGACGAGTTCGATCTGGTATTCGTAATGGGGTGGGAGTTGGTCAACGCGCTGGAAGAGGCGCACACCGCCTATCCGGACCAGCATTTCGTCTTTATCGACGGCGTGTTGGAAAGCGACGACATGACCTATGTCGACTTCGCGGAGAATGAGGGGTCGTTTCTGGCCGGCGCTTTCGCCGCGATGATGACGAGCCAAGAGGGCGTCGACGGCATCAATTCCGACAACGTGGTCGGTTTCGTGGGCGGCCGCGACATTCCCGTCATTCGCAATTTCCTCGTCGGCTATGAACAGGGCGTGGCCTATATCGATCCGGACGCCCGGGTAGCATCCGTCTTTGCCGGAACCTTCGACGATCCGGCCAGGGGCTCGGAATTGGCCATGTCGCTGTACGGCCAGGGTGCGGATATCGTCTACAACGCGGCCGGCCCGACGGGCGAAGGCGTGCTTCAGGCCAGCGGCATCTCGGGCAACTACTCCATCGGGGTCGATATCGATCAGTGCGACGTGGCACCCGGCAACGTGATGGCCAGCATGCTCAAGCGCGTCGACACGGCGGTTTATGATCTGGTCGGCGCCCAGGCCTCTGGTGAGGGCGTGCGCACCGGCGCATACGACTTCAACGTGGCGGCCGGCGGCGTCGAGCTGCTGCTGTGTCCGGACGTGATGAGTTCGATCCCGCAAGAGGTGCAGGATCGTCTGGAACAGATTCGGCAGGACATCGCCTCGGGCGCGATCGTCGTCGACTCCGTGCTTTGAGGTTTGACGGTTTGGGGGTGAACTTGGTGTCGGTCAAGGCGAGCATGTCGAGCCAGCGACCGACACCAAGCTTCAAGCAAGCAGACCCTTGACCGTGACGCCCGGCATAACCTGACAGCAGTGACCGAGACCCCGTACGCGATCGAGATGCAAGGCATCACCAAGCGGTTCGGCAAGGTGGTGGCCAACCGCGACATCACCTTTGCCGTGCGGACCGGTGAGGTGCATGCCGTCATCGGCGAAAACGGCGCCGGCAAGACGACCTTGATGAACATCCTTTTCGGCCTGCTTCAGCCGGATGAGGGAACCGTCAAGGTCGCCGGCGAAACGGCACATCTGCGGTCGCCGAAGGACGCCATCAGGCTCGGCCTCGGCATGGTCCATCAGCATTTCAAGCTGGTGCCGTCCCTGACGGCGGCGGAAAACATCTTTTTGGGCATCGAGCCCCAGCGCTATGGCCTGATCGACCGCGACGCGGCCATCGCCCAGGTGCACGCGCTGTCGGAACGCTACGGTCTGCGGGTCGAGCCGACGGCGATTGTCCGGCATCTTCCGGTCGGCATCGAACAACGGATCGAGATCCTGAAGGTTCTGGTTCGCGGCGCCCGGATCATCATCCTGGACGAACCGACGGCCGTCCTGACGCCGCAGGAACGGCGCGAACTGTTCCGCATCCTGAACGGCTTTGTCGCCGACGGCATGACCGTGATCTTCATCAGCCATCATCTGGAAGAGGTGATGGAGGTGTCCGCGACAACCACCGTGCTGCGCCAAGGCGAGGTTGTGGACACCAGGCCGACCGCGTCACTGTCGAAATCCGAACTCGTGCGCATGATGGTCGGCAAGGACATCAGCTTTGACCGGCCCGCCCATGCTGGCAAGGCGGGCGATCCGATCCTCGAAGTGTCTGCGCTGTGGGCGCGGGACGACCGCGGCCTGAAGGCCGTCCGCGACGTCAGCTTCGAAGTCCGCGCCCATGAGATCGTCGGCATCGCGGGCGTCGCCGGAAATGGTCAAGGGGAACTGGCGGAGGTCATAAGCGGTCTGCGGCTGCCAAGCCATGGCGCCATCCGGCTGAACGGCACCGCCATCGATGCCGCATCGCCGCGCGCGATCCGCGACATCGGGCTGGCCCATGTTCCGGCCGACAGGATGGAGCGGGGTGTCGATCGCGACGCGCCCATCCGCCTGAACATGCTGATGGGCCGCCATCACAAGGCGCCCTGGTCGCGCCATGGCTGGCTGAACAGCGAGGCGATCACGGCGACGGCAAACGATTTGGTGAAGCGCTTCGACGTCCGCACGGACAGCGTCGATCGGGCCGTCAAGACCCTGTCCGGCGGCAACATCCAGAAGACCGTCGTGGCGCGCGAGTTTTCGCAGGAGGCCAACTTCCTGCTGGTCGATCAGCCGACGCGCGGCGTCGATATCGGTGCGATGACGGAGATCCATGACGAGATCCTGCGCCGTCGCGAGGCCGGCCAGGCCATTCTGCTGTTCTCCGTCCAACTCGACGAGATCCTCACGCTTGCCGACCGCATCCTGGTGATGTTCGAGGGCGAGATCATCGGCGAGGTCGACCCGACGACCACGACGGAGGAAGAGATCGGGTTGCTGATGGCCGGCGTGCGCGGGGATGCCGCCGCAACGCAAGGATCACCGGGCCTGCCGGCGGGGGCGGCCTGATGCGCATCTTCCGCTCCACCTTTGAACAAAGCATCGCGCTGCTTTTGGCACTCGTCATCGGCAGCCTGATCATCGTCGGCATCGGCGAAAACCCGATCGTCGCGTACGCCACGCTGCTGGACGGCGCGTTCGGCAGTCCCCAGCGCATCGCCGGCACCCTGCTGCAAAGCACGCCGATCATGATCGCCGGCATGGCGGCCTGCGTGGCGTTTCGGTCGGGCCTGTTCAATATTGGCGTCGAGGGCCAGCTCTATATGGGCGGGTTCGCGGCCGCCCTGATCGGGTTTTCGCTGCCGCTGCCTTGGTTTCTTCACCTGCCGCTGGCAATGATCGTAGCGGTCATCGCGGGGGCCGCCTGGATCGCGGTGCCGGCCTTTTTCCGCGCGCGCTACAACGCCAACGAGGTGGTGTCCACCATCCTGCTGAACTACGTGGCGGTGCTGCTGACCTCGTACTTCACGATCTTCCTGTTCAAGCGCCCGGGCGGCTGGTCGGAGACGCCGCCGATCCTCGAAAGCTCAATGCTGCCGACCTTGTTCGAGTTTTCGCGCCTGAACTATGGCCTGTTCATCGGCCTGGCGCTGGCGGTCGGCCTTCACTTCTATTTCCTGCGCACCGTCTCAGGCTTCGAAAGCGGGACCATGGGTTCCAACCAGCGCTATGCTGAATATGGCGGCGTCAACATCCGGGCCAAGATCTTTCGCATGATGCTGGTATCCGGCGCTATCGGCGGCCTGGCCGGCGGCGTGGAGACGCTGGGCGTTCATCATCGCTTCATGGAGGGCTTCGCGCCCGGCTTCGGGTTCGACGGCGTGATCGCGGCCCTTTTGGCCAATGCCAACCCGCTGCTGACGGTCATCACCGCCCTGTTTTTCGGCATTCTGCGTTCCGGCTCGCTGTTGCTGGAGGTCGACACGACGATGTCGCGCGAGATCATCACCGTGCTTCAGGCCTTGATCATCCTGTGCGTGTCGGCGCAGGTGCGCATCGGCCGCCGTGGCGATGCTACGGCTGGGGAGCGCCGATGGAAGTATTAGGCGACATCTTCAACATCTCCCTGCTGGCCGCCACGATCCGCACCACGGTGCCGATCCTGCTGGTGGCCTTGGGCGGTGCCTTCACCACCAAGGCCGGCATCTTCAACATCGGCCTGGAAGGCATGATGTTGGTCTCCGCCTTCTTCGCCGTGCTTGGCAGCATGTATTTCGGTTCCGCCATCATGGGCGTGATGGCCGGGATGATCGCGGGCATGCTGACGGCGACGCTGTTCGCCCTGCTGGTGGTGACCTTTCGCGCCAATGAGGTGGTGGTCGGCCTGGCCATCAACATTCTGGCCAGCGGCATGACCATCGCGCTGATGAACGCCATTTTCGGCACGCGCGGGTCCATCATCTCGCGCGATATTGTCGGGCTGCCGCCCGTCCATGTGCCGGGGGCCTCCGCGCTGGGCCAGGTCGCGCAAGTGTTCAGCGGCTTCACGCCCCTGGTCTATGTCGCCTTCCTGCTGGTGCCGGTGCTGGTCATTTTCTTCGGGCGGACACGGCTGGGCCTTTACATCCGGGTTGCCGGCGAGAAGCCTGAGGCGGCCGAGGCCCTGGGCATCTCCGTCGCCCGGCTGCAATACATCGCCGCCCTGTTCTGCGGCGCCCTGGCCGGGCTTGCCGGCGCCCATCTGTCGCTGGGCTACATCACCATGTTTACCGAGAACATGTCGTCCGGCCGCGGCTTCATGGCCGTGGCCGTGCTGATCTTCTCAAACGGCGATCCACTGCTGGTCTTGGCGGGCTGTCTGCTGTTCGGTTTTTCCGATGCCTTGGCGGTGCGCCTGCAGACCTTCGACATTCCGTCCTATGTCGTACAGACGGTGCCGTATCTGGTGACGATCGCCTTCCTGTTCGCCTTCGCTTATCGCAGCCGGCCGCGCGTGTTCCGCGAGATTTTCGACAAGGTCCGGCCGGCATCGGGACCATGACGTGACGGAGAGCTTCTAATGGTGCGCATGATCCTCGACGTGGATTCCGCCGGCGACGACATCCTCGCCATCCTGTTTGCCTCGCGCCATCCGGAGATCCAGCTTGAGGGCGTCACGACGGTGATGGGTGCCAGCGGCTCGATCGAACAGGCGACCCGGGTCGCGCTCAACACGCTCACCCGGGCGGAGCGTGACGATGTTCCGGTGGCGGCCGGCGCCTACCGGCCGATCGTGGGGCACAGCGAAGAGGACATGCAGGCGCCGGTCCATTTTGAGAAGACCCTGCACGACCGGTTCGGCGAGCGCCTGAAGGGCTTCAACGCCCCGGCGCCGAAGCCCAAGCGCCCGGCCGATGGTCGCCACGCGGTCGATTTCATTCTCGAAACCGTTCGCCAGAACCCGGGCGAAATCACCCTGGTGGCGACCGGCCCATTTACCAACGTGGCCATGGCGCTGCTGCAGGAGCCGGACCTGCCCAAGCTGGTGCCGGAATGCATTGTGCTGGGCGGCACCTTCCATTGTCCCGGCAACATCACGCCGGTGGCGGAATACAACATCTGGGCCGATCCGGAGGCGGCCAAGCTGGTCATGAATTCGGGCATGAAGCTGACCATCGTCGGACTTGATGTCTGCGAAACCAACGACGCTGCGGACGCCATGCTGACCCGCGACGATCTAGCGGACCTGGCCGAGCATGACGTGCCGCTGGCCGGCTACCTGGTCGAGTTTCTGCCCATCTATATCGACATCTGGCGCGAGTTTTTCGGCCTTGTGGGCTTCCCGCTGGATGACGTGATCGCGGTGGCGCTGGCGATCGACCCGACCCTGTGCACGACCGACGGCCCGCTGTTCGTCGATGTCGAGCTGGAGGGGCGGATCGCGCGTGGCCAGACGGTCGCCTATCGCGGCTTTCAGATCCTGCCGGCGGACGGGCCACGCACCGCGCATATCTGTACCACAATCGACGGCAGGCGATTCGTATCCCTGTTCAAGAATACCATTCTCGGTCGGATCTGAGCGGACGAGGCGCGATAATCATGTCCATTCCCATCATTCTCGATTGCGACCCCGGCCACGACGATGCCATCGCGCTGGTCATGGCCCACCGCTCGCCCGACATCGACCTGGTCGGTGTCACCACGGTCTGCGGCAACGCGCCGATCGAGGCGACGACGCGCAATGCCCTGCGCGTCATGGACTTCATCGGCGCGGACGAGGTGCCGATTGCGCGCGGCTGCTATCGGCCCTTGGCGCGTCCGCTGCGCCTTGGAACGGCCGATGGCCCCTCCGGCCTCGACGGCACGCCCGGACTGCCCGACAGCGACCGTGCCGTCGAGCCATTGCACGCCGTCGACGCACTGGCCGCCTGGCTGCACGATGCCCCTTCGCCCATCACGCTGGTGCCGACCGGCCCGCTGACCAACATCGGGCTCCTGTTCCTCAAACACCCGGACGTTAAGCCGAAGATCAAGGAAATCGTCCTGATGGGCGGGGTGTTCTACCGCCGCAGCGAGTATTTCACGCCGACTGAGTTCAACATCTTCTGCGATCCCGAGGCCGCTGCCATCGTCGTGGATTCGGGCGTGCCGACGACCATGGTCGGGCTCGACGTGACCATGCAGGTGCTGGTCGAGGAACCACAGTTCGAGGTATTGCGAGAGATTGGGACGCCCCTGGGTCAAGTCGTGTTGGACTGGCTGGCGTTTTACGAGAAGCTGCATCGCGGCACCATGGGTGTCGGCGGCGCCTTGCACGACCCGCTGGCCCTGGCGGCCGTGCTCGACCCCAGCCTGATCGAAACCAGGCCCGCCCATGTCGCGGTGGATCTGCGCGGTACGGTCACGTTTGGCGCCACCGTCGCGGACTTCTGGGGCGAACGCGAACTGCCCGACAATGTCCGCATCGCAACGTCGGTCGATGCCGACCGGTTCTTCGCCCTGCTTTACCAATTGCTGCGCGACTGACCGTTATTCACGAGGAGAACGCCGATGGAAGCCGCGATCCGCAAGGACGGCGTCTTTACCGAAACAATCTATCACGAGGGCGGTCCGGCCGGCGGAGGACCGCTGCATCGCGGCTACGCCTTCGCCGTGCTGAGCAATCCGTTCGCCGGCGGCTACGTTGAAGACCTGATGCCGTTCATGGATGCGCTGAAGCCCGTGGGGGCGGCACTGGCGCAGAAGCTGATCGACGCGCTCGGCGGCGACCCGGGCAAGATCGAGGGTTTCGGCAAGGGCGCGATCGTCGGGCTGGAAGGCGAGATCGAGCATGGCGCCCTTTGGCACGCGCCCGGCGGCTATGCCATGCGCGACGCGCTGGGCGGCGCCAAGGCGATCGTGCCGTCGACCAAGAAGATTGGCGCGGCCGGCAGCCGCCTGGACTTGCCGATCACCCATATCCACGCGTCCTATGTCCGGTCCCATTTCGACGCGATCGAGGCCGGTATCCCAGATGCGCCCCGGCCGGACGAAATGATGGTGTTTCTCGCCATGACCACCGGGCCGCGCGTCCACGCGCGCGTCGGCGGTCTGGCGGCGTCCGACATCACGGGCGAAGACGGCTTGCGCTAGGAGACCACCCATGACCATCGACCCTTTTTCCGCCCATCGATCGGAAAGCGCCATCACCCTGGACCCGGCACATGCCGCCGTGCTTGTCGTCGATATGCTGAACGATTTTTGCAAACCGGGCGGTGCCATGGTGCTGCCGGGTTATGAGACGCTGATGGACCCTCAGCGGTCGGTGATCGCCGCCGCCCGGGAGGCCGGCGCCCCGGTGATCTGGGTGATCGATTCCCATCGCACGGGCCTGCGCCGCGATCGGGAGTTCCTGAAGCGGACACCGCATTGCGCCGAGGGCTCCTGGGGCGCCCAGGTGATCGACGATCTGGCGCCGCAGGACGATGATCTGCGGGTCTACAAGCACCGCTATTCCGGCTTCTTCCAAACCGACCTGGACCTGACGCTGAAGGACATGGAGATCACGCAGCTCGTGATCTTCGGCGTGGTCACCAACATCTGCGTGCGCTCCACCGTGCATGACGCGTTCTTCAACGGCTATCAGGTCGCCGTACCGCAGGATGCCTGCGCGGCCACCAGCCCGCGCGAGCAGGCCTCGTCGCTCTACGATATCGCGACCCATTTCGGCCTGGTCGTCACAGCTGCCGACGTGGTCGAGGCGCTGACGGCCCGCCGACAGCTCACGAATATGGCAATCGGATCTGATTTGGAGTTCGTCTCATGAGGCTGCAGGGCAAGGTGGCGGTGATTACCGGCGCATCGAACGGCATCGGCGCGGCGACGACGCGCAAGTTCGTGGCGGAAGGTGCGTCTGTGATCCTGGCCGACATCCACGAAGAGGCCGGTCAGGCCCTGGCCGACGAGTTGGGCGACGCCGCGCACTTCATCTTCTGCGACGTGGGGCGTGTGGCGGACATTCGTGCCGCGCTGGACCGGGCGGAAGAAGCCTTCGGCGGCCTCGACATCCTGTTCAACAACGCCGCGATCCAGAGCGTGCATACGTTCGAACAGACGTCGGAGGAGGAGTGGCAAGAGATCATCGACATCAACCTCAAGAGCGTGTTCTTTGGCATCCAGCACGCCATTCCGCTGATGCGCAAACGCGGCGGCGGCGCGATCATCAACACCTCGTCGACCTTCGCCATCGTCGGCTCGCCCGGCTATGCCGCCTATCACGCGTCCAAGGGCGGTGTCAGTTCGATGACGCGTGGCGCGGCGATCTCGCTGATCAAGGACAACATCCGCGTGAACGCGATCTGTCCCGGCACGATCATGACGCCCGGGCTGCAGGCCGGCGTGCGCAAGACGGCCGATGATTACGACGCGGCGATGGCATCCTACATGGCGTTGCAGCCCTTGGGCCGGTTCGGCACGGCCGAGGAAATCGCCGCCGTCGTGGCGTTTCTGGCAAGCGACGAGGCCGCCTTCATCGTCGGCGCCAACGTCACCGCCGATGGCGCCTACACGGTTGTCTGACAGGCGCCGGTTTGCTAGCGAGCCGCATTAGCCAAGAAGCCGGAGGCCCGATCGGGTCGTCATGAGTAAGACACGTGCGCAAGCGAGATTGACGGCGAAGCCAGCGGGGCCCGCCCTTGACCGGGCGGAAATCGACGCGGCCCTGGCCGAGATCGACTATCGGCTGGAAGATCAGGCGGGCTATCTGATTCGCCGGGCGCACCAACGCGCGACGCTTTGCTTTCAACAGGTTCTGGAAGCGTTCGACGTCACACCCCGGCAATTCGCCGCCCTCATAACAGTACTGCAGCAGGGCGAGGTTTCCCAGAACCTGCTGGGCCGTCAGACATCGATGGATCCGGCCACGATCAAGGGCGTTGTCTCGCGCCTGGGCGCCGCCGGCCTGATGGAGCGCTTCCCATCGCAAAGCGACAGGCGCATGCTGATGGTCCGCCTTAGCGAGGCGGGTGTCGACACGGCCCTGGCGATCATACGGCGGGGCAAGGCCGTCTCGCGCAAGATCCTTGAACCGCTGACCGTCGACGAGCGCGAGACCTTTGTCGCTCTTTTGCGCAAGGTGTCCTAGTACCAAGGATCGATTGGGATCACCCCGCAATCCAATCGTCGATCTCTTGACCCCCCAGCAGCGCTGTTACAGGGCGTCAGAAATGGCAGTCGGATGTATTGCGTGAGCCTCGCGTGCATTTGCCCGACCTTGACCATCTCCACCTGCTGTCAGCCGTGGGGGACGGGACTATTCCGCCGCCAGGCGCTGGTCGATCAGGCGGCTCTCGACGGAGCGGAGATGACCGTGCATCAGCCGTCCGGCCGCCTCCAGGTCGCGCTCGGCAATGGCCTGGACGATGCGTTCATGTTCGGCGAAGGAATGGTGGTCGGCCGGCGGCCGCCCCTCATGCGCCCGCAGCCGGCCCCAGACGACGGCACGCCGTACCGAGTTCAGGACATCGAACAGGCCCAGCAGCAACCGGTTCTGGCTGGCTTTGGCGATGCAGCGGTGCAGCTCGTTGTCGGCGGCCTCGTACTGGCGCCAGGTCGCCGCCTCCCGTGTGCGGATCAGGCAGCGATGGAACGCCTCGACATCCGTCGAAGTGGCGTTGAGCGCCGCCTCGCGCGCCAGCATCGGCTCGATCAAGAGACGCGCGCGCATGACCTCGGCCGGGTTGGTCTGTCGTTCCAACTCCTTCAAGCTGGGCCCCTCGACCTCGCGCACGCCGGTGAACGTGCCCTTGCCGACATGCCGCCACAGCTGGCCTTCCTGCTCCAACTCGGCCAGCGCCTTGCGCAGTTCGCCGCGGCTGACGCCGAGCTCCTCCGACAAGACCCGCTCAGCCGGCAGGCGCGTGTTGGCCGGCAGATCGCGCCGGACCAGCCAGGCCCGAAGCTGGACCAGGGCGGCATTGCTGTCGGCGCCATCCGACCGATCATCCGCCTCAAGCGGCTGATCGGCCATGCTGGCCCCAGGGACCGTTTCTTGGTTCAATCTTCCTGACCAAATTTGAAATTGGTTGAGTGGATGAAAGGGGTAATGCCGACGCAACTTTTTGTCAATGGCACCAGAACAGTTGAAAACGTAAGGTTTCTTGGTCTCATAGGGGGCATTCGCCCTCAATCGTACGAATCTTATATTTGACCAATTGCAGCGTTTGGCTTAACCAATAAGAAATTGGCACGGTTGGACAAGGCGGCGATTTCCCGCCATCCGCGCGCTCAATGGTCCTAGAGCCCAAAAACCCGGGGTCCGCGCCTTGATGCGAAGACCCTTCAATCAATCGGGAGGTCACCCATGAGGCAATTTCCGTCAAGCTTCGTCGGCGCGGTCGCGGCGACGGTCGCGTTTTCCCTGGCGCCGGCCCTGCCAGCCATGGCCCAGGACGATCCCATCCAGGTCGCGATGGGCGACATTGCCAGTGTCGAAAGCCTGAACCTGCTGATCGCCATGGCCCGCGCGGGCGAGCGCGGCGTGCCCATGGATCTGACGTTCTTCAACTCCGAGGATGTGGCCGTGCAGGCGGTGCTCAGCGGCCAGGCGGACATCGGCGTCGGCGCGCCTTACGCGTTCCTGCAGAATTCCGAGGCGCCGATACGGATGTTCTATCGTATGAGCACGCTGTTGTTCTTTCCTGTGGTTAACTCCGAGGTCTATGCCGACTGGGCCGACCTGAACGGAGAAGAGATCACCGTCCATTCGCGCGGGTCGGGGACCGAGGCGCTGATGATGCTGATGGCCGACATCCACGACATCGATTATGCCAATATCAGCTACGTCCCGGGGTCCGAGGTGCGGGCCGGCGCCATGCTGCAGGGCACGATCGACGCCACGATCGTCGACGCCGCCGCCTTCCGACTGTTGCAGGAAGAGGGCGGAGGCCAGTTCCAGAGGTTGCCGATCGAGGGCGTCAACGCCACCGACGAGGCGCTGTACGCGAACACCCACTTCCTGGCCGAACGGCAGGACGATGTCGCCATATTCGTCGAAGAACTGCTGCGGACCTGGGCGGACATTCAGGAAAACCCGGAGATCGTCGGCGAACTGCGCGAGCAATATGGCCTGCTGCCTGACCTGCCGGCCGAGGTCGCGGGTGAGATCGTGCCCTACTATGTCGAGGCGGTTGCCAACGGCATCTATCCGTTGGGCGGCGGCAGCCTTGAGGATGCCGGGGACGACATGGCGTTCCTGTCGGCGGCCGGCCAGGTCGACCATGATCCGGCGAGCTTCGATCCGTCCGATTTCTGGAATTTCGGGCCGCTTGACGCGGCGCGCGGCAACTGATCCGCCCGACCGGCCGCCAACGTCCGGCAGGGCGGTAATGGCAACCCACGACACGGCCCAGGCGACGACGGCGCTGCGGCCGGACCGGCGCGGTCCGGGCCTGCTGCGGCGCTGGTCGTCGCTGCCACTCGCCTGGCGATTGCTGTCGCTGGTTCTGGTCTTCGGCCTTTGGGAGGTGGCGGGGCGCAGCGGCTTCAACTACGCCTTTCCGTCATTCACCGAGACCATGGCGGCGTTTTGGGAAATGCTGGCCGACGGCTCCTTGGTCGCTGCCTTCCTGCGCACGCTCTATCCCCTGGCCATCGGTCTGGTTTTTTCCCTGGTCATCGGTATCGGCGGCGGCGTGCTGATGGGCCTGCGGCGCGATGTGGAGTTCATGGCGCTGCCCATTTTCATCGTCATGCAGGCCGCGCCAATGGCCGCCCTGATCCCGCTGGTCACCTTCGTATACGGCATCGGCCTCGCCGCCAAGGTAATGGCCGTCATGCTGCTGGCCATGCCGGTTATCACGATCAACAGCTACAAGGCCGTGCGCAACGTCTCGCCTTCGCTGCTGGCGATGACCCGTTCGTTCATGGGCACCCGGCGCCAACAGATCACCCATATCGTCCTGCCGGCGGCCAGCCCGATGATCTTTGCCGGCGTCCGGCTGGGCGTCGCCGAGGGCTTCAGCGGCATCGTGCTTGCGGAATTGCTGATCACGCCAACAGGCGTCGGCGATCTGATCACCTTCCACCGGTCGGTCGCCAATTTCGCCAACATGTACGCGACGATCCTGGCCATCGTTGCCTTTGCCGTGATCGCCGTAAGCCTGCTGCAGCGGCTGGAAACGGTCCTGTTCCGACCGGAAAAGCGGAGCCAGCAATGACGCTCGCGATGAACCGACCAGATCCCATGCCGGGCGGACCGGCGGACCCCGCCCCGATCATCACCGTCGACAACGTCACCAAGGTCTATGGCGGCAGCGTCACGGCGTTGAAAGACATCAATCTCGACTTCCAGGCCGGCCAATTGACGGCGCTGTTAGGGCCGTCGGGGTGCGGCAAGACGACCCTGTTGAAGATCGTCGCCGGCCTGCTGGAGCCGACCGAGGGACAGATCTTCGTCAAGGGCCAGCCGGTGACCGGCCCCGGACCGGAACGCGCCTTCGTCTTTCAGGATTTCGCCCTGATGCCCTGGGCGACGGTGCTGCGCAACGCGGCCTTCGGGTTGGAGCTTCGCGGCATGCCGCGCGCCCAGCGCGAGGAGGTCGCCCAGCACTACATCGCGGAGGTCGGGTTGACCGGATTTGAGCACAAATACCCCCATCAACTGTCCGGCGGCATGCGCCAGCGGGTCGGCCTCGCCCGCGCGCTGGCCGTCGATGCCGACGTCTTGCTGATGGACGAGCCCTTTTCCGCCGTTGACGAGCAGAACCGGCGCAAGTTCCAGGAGGACTTGATCCGGCTGCGCGAGTTGGAAAAGAAGACCTTCCTGTTCGTGACCCATTCGATTGAGGAGGCGGTCTATCTTGCCGACCGGATCGTTTTGTTGTCGCCGCATCCGGGCCAGGTCTCGCAGATCATCGATCCGGAAATTCCGCGCGACGGCGATATCGAGGCGATCCGGCGCGACCCGGCCTATCTCGACATCGTCGACGGCATCTGGCACGGCCTGCGCCGCTATGCGGAGTAAGCGGTCATGACCCTCTATGGCGTGCGCGTGCCCAAGATGGCGTCCCTGCTGATCTGGGTCGTGATCTGGGAGATCGTCGGCCAGCTCAACCTGCTGCTGCTGTTTCCGCCGTTCAGCGCCGTTCTGGTCGCCATGGCCGACGTCGTGCGGTCGGCCAGCTTTGCCCAGGCGGTGAACATCACGCTTTACGCCTATGCCGTCGGCCTGGCGCTGGCGATCGCGGTCGGCATCGCGCTGGGCCTGTTGGTGGGGCTGTCGCGCAAGGCGGACGGCCTCTTGAACATGTGGGTCAACATCTTCCTGTCGGCGCCGCTGTCGGCTCTGGTTCCCGTTTTGATGATCCTGTTCGGGCTGGGCACGCCCACGGTGATCGTCACCGTCTTCATGTTCGCTGTCTGGATCATCGCGTTGGACACCAGGGCCGGCGTCCTGCACGTCTCGCCGTCTCTGATGGAGATGGCCCACTCCTTTGGCGCCTCGCGCCCGCAGCGGCTGAAGATCGTCTTGCTGTCGGCGTTGCCGGAGATCCTCGCCGGTATCCGTCTGGGCGTTATCCGGGGCGTCAAGGGGGTGGTGATCGGCCAGCTTCTGGTCTCGATTATCGGCGTCGGGGCGCTGTTCACGCTGTACTCCCAGAACTTCCTGATGGCGCATTTCTGGGCGCTGATCTTGTTGATCTTCGCCTTTGCCCTGATCTTGGCCAACCTCGTAGCGCGCCTTGAAGGCCGCTTTGAATTCTATGCAGGAGACCGACATCCATGACATCCGCCGCCTCCCTCGATCGGCCTGGCGCCGATTATGTGATACCGCCGCCGGAGCAAGTCTGGCTGCCGGTTGCCGGCAGCGACCAGCGTTTTCCGGTCCGCCGGGTCTATTGCGTGGGCCGCAACTATGCCGCCCATGCGGTCGAGATGGGACACGACCCCGATCAGGAGCCGCCGTTTTTTTTCCAGAAGAACCCGGACAACCTTGTCGCCGGTGACGGCACGTTTCCTTATCCCCCGGCGACGTCGGACGTGCATCACGAGATCGAGCTTGTGGTGGCGCTGGGTGGTGGCGGCACCGACGTGGCGATCGACGATGCGCTGGGGCTGGTCTGGGGCTACGCGGTCGGCCTCGACATGACCCGGCGCGACCTTCAAGGTCAGGCGAAGAAGGCGGGCCGGCCGTGGGAGGTGGGCAAGGCGTTTGAGCGATCCGCGCCCTGCTCGGCCTTGGTGCCTGCCAGCGTCTGCGGCCACCCGTCGGAAGGCGCAATCTGGCTGACCGTGAACGGCGAGACGCGCCAGTCCGGCGACCTGAACCAGCTGATCTGGAAGGTGCCGGAAGTCATCTCCTTCCTGTCCGGTCTGTTCGAGCTTAAGCCCGGCGACCTGATCATGACCGGTACCCCTGCCGGGGTCGGGTCCGTTGACCGCGGCGACGTCCTGCACGGCCATGTCGACGGCGTCGGCGACCTGACCGTCCGCGTCACCTGAACCACGGGCGATCTGCCCCACGTGCCACGAATACGGCCGTTGCCAGTCTGAGCGGTGCAAAAGGCGTCATTGAGTTGCCGTACGGTTTTGTGCTGATGGATGATCTCCTTGCGTCTGGCGAAAGCGAGATCGTTCGCCGGTCCGCCATCGGCAGGGCGATCACCCGGGTACTTGACCGTAAGTGCGGCCGCGCAGCATTGCATTCGAGACCGTGATAAGATGCTTTTCCATGGTTTCGGCGGCCGCGCGCGGGTCCCGTGCCGCGATGGACCGAAACAGGTCCTCATGTTGCCGAACCAGCTGTTCGATCATTTTTTCGGAGTAGGTCTCGTGCCGGCGGCTGGTCCAATCCGCGTGCTTTCGCACCGTGCTTATGGATTGGTAGATCGTCAGGAAAAGCGGGTTGTGGGCCAACTCCGCGATTTTGTAGTGAAAGACATCGTCGGCAATATCGTAATCTGCGGTGTCGCTGGCGTCGAAGGTCGCCCGGGTCAAGCGGTCGAGCATCTTTATCTCGTCACGTGAGGCACGCTGGGCGGCCAGGGCGGCGAGAGCCGGTTCGACCTCAAGCCGGGCTTCCATAACGTCCTGGGGCGTCACACGGCGGGCAAGGATGCGGAAATTGCCGTTTTCCACGGCGGGCGGCGGCGCAGCGAACGTCCCTTGTCCGCGCCGGCGAAAAATCGACCCATCATCTTCCAGGATAGCCAGCGCACGGCGCAGCCGGAACCGACTGACCATCAATTTGCTGGCGAGAATCCGTTCCGGAAGGACCCGGCCGTCGGTTACGAACCGTTCGTCGACGATCCCGCTGCGGAGCGCATTGACCAGATCTTCATCTGTTTCGATCGCCTCCATTGCTACCGTCCCTCGGCCTCACCGACGAGGACTGCATAGGAACGAGCGTGGGAACGACGCGCAGAAAGTCCTGGCCGTTTAATCGCCCAGTGCCGGTCGATCCCACGATCGCAGGTCACAAGCGGAGATATCACGGCGCTGCCCCGCCTCGTAAGCCTGCATGAGGCGCTGTATGGCGGCCGCGGGCTCCGTGGGCGGCGATCGTCTCTTGACCCATGGCCGGTTCAATGATCGTTCGACCCGGTCCACTCAGATGGTGCACGACGATTTGGGGGATAAAGCCCATCGCGACACCGGCATCGAAGGCGCTGCCACCTCGAACCAAGATGTCGAGGCCGCCGGCCGAAGCGATCCGGCGGGTCGAGGTGGCGACGCCAAACGTGCCGCGTGCTTGCGGCCGGGTGGCAATGTTGGACACTCAGCCTCCAGTGATAGTCTAGGTCTCTCGCGGGTCGAGCGCATCGCGCAGGCCGTCACCCAACAGATTGAACCCCAACACGACCAGAAAGATCGCGATTCCTGGCCACAGCGCCATCCAGGGCGCTTGGGTAAGGAAGTTTTTGGCGGTGTTGAGCATCGACCCCCAGCTCGGCGCCGGCGGCTGCTGACCGAGGCCGAGAAAGCTCAACGATGCCTCGGCGATGATGGCGGTCGCGATGGTCAACGTCGCCTGCACCAGCACCGGCGGGAACACATTGGGAAAGATGTACCTGGTCAGAATGCGCGGTGTCGAGAGACCGATGGCCTGCGCTCCTTCGACATAATCTTCCGCCTTGACGGACAGGACCTGTCCCCGGGTCAGCCGGATGAAGATTGGCGTCGCGGAAATGCCGATGGCGATCATCGCATTGGTCAATGAGGGCCCCAGAAACGCCGCCAACGCAATGGCCAGGATCAGGAACGGCGCGGCGAGCAACGCCTCGGTGCAGCGCGAGATGACGGCATCGGTCCAGCCGCCGAAATAGCCGGCGATGATACCCAGCGGCACGCCCAGCGTGACCGCGATCGCCACCGAAACGACGCCGGCCAGCAGCGAGGCTTGCGCACCCCAGACCATTCGCGACAGCACATCGCGCCCGATCTCGTCGGTGCCAAGCGGATGCGCCCATGACGGCGCCTGCCTGACGGCACCCCAATCAGTGGCGATAGGATCGGCGATCGGTAAAATTGGCGCCAGAAGCGCGATGACGACAAAGAAGGCGACCAGGATGCCGCCGAAAACCGCGCTTCCATGGGATCGGAATTTCTTCCAGACACGGCTCTCCGGCGCTGTGGACAGGACGGGATCGTCTTGATCGAAGAACGGGTCGATGGTGGCATCGGCCGGCGCGTCGATGGACAGGCTGTTTGCCCGATCGCTGGTATCCGCCATCACTGTTGCCTCAGTCGCGGATTGAGCAGGAAATAAAGCACGTCGGCCAGCAGGTTCATGAGGATGAAACCGACCGCGGTGACCAGCACAACGCCCTGAACCACGGCGTAGTCGCGATTGAACACCGCGTCGACGATCAGCTTGCCGAAGCCGGGAATGGTGAAGATCTGCTCGGTCAGGACAGCGCCGGCGATCAGCTCGCCGAACAGCAGGGCCGTCAGTGTGACGATCGGCGTCAGCGCGTTGCGCAAGGCGTGCTTCAGGATGACCGAACGTTCAAGCAGCCCCTTGGCGCGGGCCGTGCGCACATAGTCGGATTTCAGCACGCCCAGCATGGCCGACCGCGTATGGCGCATCAATGTCGCCGCCAGCGCTGTCCCCAGCACGAACGCCGGCATGATCATGGTCGTCAGAGACCGCACCGGATCCTCCGACAAGGGCACGTAGCCGGACGCCGGCAGCAATTGCCACTGCACCGACACCAGCAAGATCAGCATGATGCCGAGCCAGAAATTGGGGATCGACAGACCCGACAGGGCCACGACGTTGGCCGCGTAGTCGATCGGCGTGCCCTTCTTGACCGCCGACAGGACGCCGGTCGGCACACCGATCACGATCGCGAACAGGATCGCCATCAGCGCCAGTTGAAGCGTGACCGGCAGCTTCTCGCCGATCAGTTCGAGCACCGGCTGGTTGGTGCGCCACGATATGCCGAGATCGCCCTGCAGGACGTTACCAATCCAGGCGAGATACTGGATCGGTATCGGATCGTTCAGGCGGTACTTCTCCCTCAAGAACGCGATCACGTCCGGGTCCCGCTCCTCGCCCGCCATCGTGAGGATCGGATCTCCGGGCAACAGATGTTGGAGCGCGAAGACGAAGATCGTGATCAGGATGATCGTCGGGATCGCGATCAGCAGTCGGCGCAGGATGAAGGTCAGCATGAATGGGTTCTTCCGGTGGTCCGGCCCCCCGTGAGCGGCAACTCACGGGGGGGCCGGAGGACGGATCATTCCGCCATGGTGACACCTTCGAGCCGGATCATGCCGTCGGGATAGGGCGTGAAGCCCTGGATCGAATCGTCCAGGCCCCAGATCCAGGTCTGGTGATACAGATAGACGATCGGCAGTTCCTCGTTGAGGATCGCGCGGGCGGCATCATAGCTCTCCGCCCGGACGTCCGAATCCGTGGAGGCACGTGCCTCGTCCAACAGACGATCGATCTCCGGGTCGGCAAAATGGCTGTCGTTGATGCCGCCACCGGATGTCACGAACTGGTGGATGTTGCCGTCGGGGTCGACCCGGCCGGACCAGCCGATCTGGCTTGCCTGATAGTCTCCCGCCGACTGATCGGCCAGCAACGTCGCGAATTCCTTCGAGGTCAGCGAGATATCGATCCCCGCCTCGGCGGCCATCGACTGCACGACCTGCATCAGTTGCAGCGGCACGGTCGTGTTGGGTACCTGCACCTCAAGCTCGATCCCGTCGGGATAGCCGGCCTCGGCCAGCAACTCGCGCGCCCGCTCGACGTCGCGCTCCGGGATCGGGTGGTTGTCGTCATACCAGGGCGAGGTCGGCGCAAATGGCTGATTGCCGGGCGCGAACGCACCGTTGAAGACGACCTGATTGATCGCGTCGCGATCGACCGCGTAGCTCAGCGCTTGGCGAAGGCGCGCGTCGTTGCCGAACGGGTTGTCGCCACGGTCGCCATTGTTCACGTTGAACGTTATGCCTTGGTAACCCAGCGAAACGGCGCTCTCCACATTGATGCCATCATCGCCTTCGGCCTGCGCCAGATCGGTCGCGGCCAGCCGTTCCAGGATGTCGATATCGCCCGACTGCAAATTGGCCAGGCGCACTGTCGTGTCCGGGATCGGCAGAAAGGTGACGCTGTCGAAGTGGATTTCGTCGGCGTTCCAGTAGTCATCGAACCGTTCTAGGACGATCCGGTCCTGCGCCACCCGCTCGGCGAACGAGAACGGGCCGGAACAGACCGGATTGAGGCCGAACTCGGCCCCCGCCGCCTCGGCCGCGTCCGGCGACACCATCATGCCGGAACGGTCGGCGAGCTGGGCCAGCAGGGTCGCGTCCGGACCGCTGAGGTCGAACCGGACCTCATACTCGCCGAGAATCTCTGTATTGATGATTGAGCTCAACTCCGACTTGCGGCGGGATTCCTCGAGATTCTGGCTGCGCGCGATGTTGCGTACGACGGCGTCGGCGTTGAACGGTGTGCCATCATGAAACACCACGCCTTCGCGCAACTGCATCGTCAACGCGGTGCCGTCGTCCGACCACGCCCAATCGGTGGCAAGTTGGGGAATGATCTCAAGATCGGGCGTGATGTCCACCAGCTTGTCGCACAGCGAGGCATAAACGATACGACCCACGAAGGTGCGCGACTGATCCGGGTCCAGAACGTCGGCATCCGATTGTAGGGCAATACGCAAATCCTGCGCCTGCGCGCCCAACGCGGTCATGCCCAGCAGCGCGGCGGCCAAGGTCATTGTCTTGAAAGTCATGATCGTTCCTTTCTTATGGACGTGTTCTCGTGTTCTGGTGGTCTCATGGTGATGTGTTCTGTGCGTCCTTTGAGGTCATCCTTCTGTTGAGGGAAGCAGCGCGGTAGAGGTCGAAACGTCGCTCCACGTTGGGTCGATGCCGGGCCACGGGGTCGGGCGTGAAGCCCTGACCGGCGGCGGCGATGTCCTGCCAAAAATGGCAAGCCACCCAATGGCCGTCGCGGGCGGGGCGCAGCTCGGGTGAACGGACCCGGCATTCGTCGCGGGCGAAGGTGCATCTTGTATGAAACCGGCAACCGGGCGGCGGGTCCGACGGGCTCGGCGGCTCGCCGCTAAGGGGGACGCGGGTTCGGGTCCGGCCATGCTCCGGTTCGGGAATGGCCGACAGAAGGGCCAGCGTGTAGGGATGGCGCGCTTGGGCAAAAACCGTATCGGTAGGACCGCTTTCCACGATCTGGCCCAGATACATCACTGCCACCCTGTCGCTCATGTGTCGGATAACCGCCAAATCATGGGCGATGACCACAAGGGTCAGGTCGAGGTCCTGTTTCAGATCCTCCAGAAGATTGACCACTTGCGCCTGCACCGACATGTCGAGCGCTGAGACCGGCTCGTCACCGATCAGCAGCTTCGGACCGGACGCCAGCGCCCGTGCGATGCCGATGCGCTGGCGCTGGCCGCCGGAAAACTCATGCGGGTAGCGCACCGTGTGTTCCGCACGCAGCCCGACCAGTCTCAAAAGCTCGGCAACGCGGGCACGCCGACCCGCCGCATCCAGGTCCGGTTCATGGGTTTCCAGCGGTTCGCCGACGATACGGCCGACGCTCATGCGCGGGTTCAAGGACGAAAAAGGGTCCTGGAAGATGAACTGCATATCGCGGCGCAGATCCCTCAAAGGCCGTCCGCTCAGTTCGGAGATCTCTTCCCCCTCGAAGCGGATCGAGCCGCTTGTCGGCGACAACAGGCGCATCAGCAACCGTGCCAGGGTGGATTTGCCGCAGCCGGATTCGCCGACGATCGCGAATGTCTCGCCGCGCCGTATGTCCAGGCTGACGCCGTCCACGGCGCGCACCGTGACCGCTTTCGACAACAGCCCACCCCCGACGCGGAAATGTCGGACGAGGTCGCTTGCTTGCAGGATGGGCTCGCTCAAGCGCTCTGCTCCAGCATGTCTTCCAGCGGGGCGAAATGGCACGCGGCTGAGTGTCCGGTTGCCAGCCTTTGCAAGTTCGGCCGCTTGGCGCAGATCGGCGCGGTGAAGGGGCAGCGGCTGGAAAAACGGCAACCCGGCGGCATCAGGGCCAGCGTCGGCACTGTGCCGGGCACGGTCGCGAGCCGTTCGCGCGGGCCGGTAAGACGCGGCACGGAACTCATCAGACCGATCGTGTAGGGGTGCTGGGGGTTGGCAAAGACCTCCGACACGGGCCCCATTTCGATGATCTGGCCGGCATACATGACAGCGACATCGGTCGCGATCTCGGCCACGACGCCCAAATCGTGGGTGATCATGATCGTGCCCATGCCCATCTCATCCTGCAATTCGCGGATGAGATCGAGGATCTGCGCCTGGATCGTGACATCGAGCGCCGTGGTAGGTTCGTCCGCGATCAGTAACGAAGGATTGTTGACCAGCGCCATGGCGATCATCACCCGCTGGCGCATGCCACCGGACAGTTGATGGGGGTATTCGCGCAGGCGCTGTTCGGCCGCGGGAATACCGACACGGCGCAGGATGTTGAGCGCGGCCTCTTCCGCCTCGGACCAGCTCGCGGAGCGGTGGCGGCGCACGGCCTCGGCAATTTGGTTGCCGATGCGGAACGCCGGGTTCAGCGAGGTCATCGGTTCCTGAAAGATCATCGCGATGCGGTCACCGCGCAGGGCGGTGATCTTGTCAAATCGGGACAGATCGTAGCTTTTGCCCTCGAAACGCATCGTCCCGCCGGCGATCCTGGTCACGTTTGGCGGCAAAAGTCCCATCAGCGCCAGGGCTGTGACGCTCTTGCCACAGCCGGACTCGCCGACGATGCACAACGTCTTCCCCCGATCCACCAAAAAGTCGATGTCCTGAACGACGTCCGTGGGGGAACCTGCAAATCGAAGGCTGAAACCTTCGACGGCCAGCAGTGGATCGTTTGTCAACAGACCATAATCTCAATAGGTATCATGCTGTTATCACTTCCATCGCGCCAACGACCACCTCGGCAGCCAATGCAGAATTGGTTGACCGTCGCGCCGGGCAAGACCTTTGTCAAGATCCGGGTAGAGGACTCTCATTTTTGGACCTGCGAGGGTGGCGCCGCAACCGATGCGCGCAAGTGCGGCGCTGGGACCTGTCTCATGGCTGTGGCTGCGACGTCCACCTCCACCAAATCACTGCAAGGGACGCCGGGCGTCGCGTTTGCCGGCATACGGAGCGTCGGACAATCAAAGCGATATCGCCCCACGATCGCTCAAGCCTGCGATGGGTCAGATCCGCGGCGGGTTGGTACGACGAGACCGTGGCGCGAGCGGCGAATTGCCCGCACAAACGCGGCAAGACACGCTCCTGCCAGGCCGAACTTCTTTCGGTTTGGCGTGGACCCAACGCATCGTGGAACCATAGCGGTCGGGCTTCGCAACGCTTCGCTACCGCCTCCGCCAACGCCAGACCGGCGCCCGGTTGGGGGTCGAATACGAGGCACATGAACCCATAGGTTCCGCGGCAAATGGGACGCACGTACCCGGCGCGCCCAACCTATCAACGCGACAAGTGTTTGATGTCCTTACCGAGACATAGGTGACATTTCATACCGGACACATGGGTTACACACTTTGGCATTTCTGGGGGAGCCCGGGATGCCGTGGAAGGAGTGTAGCCCGATGGATGAGCGCGTTCGTTTCGTGGCCAGATTGCTCGACGGTGAGAAGATGGCACCGCTGTGCCGGTCTTTCGGGATATCCCGAAAGACCGGCTACAAGATCTTCGAGCGTTACCAATCGTTAGGTCTGGATGGCTTGACGGACCGGTCGCGCCGGCCCTACCGCCATGCCAACAAGCTGCCGTTCCAGATCGAGAGCCTGATCGTTCGGCTGAAGAAGGAGCAGCCGAGCTGGGGCGCGCCGAAGATCCGCGAGAAGCTGGCGCGGCGCTATCCGGATGTCCACACCCCGGCGGTCAGCACGGTCCATGCGGTGCTCGATCGGCACGGCCTGGTCCGGCGGCGTAAGGGCCGGCGCCGCCGTGCCCAGGGCACGGTGCTATCGGCCTCGCGTCAGCCCAACGATCTGTGGTGCGCGGACTATGCCAGATCACCGGGGCGAGTTCATGCTCGCCGACCGGCGCTATTGCTATCCGCTGACCGTCTCCGACCATCACAGCCGCTATCTGCTGGCCTGTGACGCCCTGAGCTCGACCAAGGAGGCGTATGCCTTCACCGTTTTCGAGCGGGTCTTCACGGCGTTCGGCCTGCCGCGCGCCATCCGCACCGACAATGGCGTGCCCTTCGCCAGCCCCAACGCCCTCTATGGCCTGTCGCGCCTGGCCGTCTGGTGGCTCAGGCTCGGCATCGAGATCGAGCGCATCAAGCCCGGCAACCCGCAGCAGAACGGGCGCCACGAACGCATGCATCTGACCCTGAAACAGGAAACCACCAAACCCGCCAGCGACAACTTCCTGCAACAGCAGGCCCGCTTCGACGACTTCGTCACCTACTTCAACCAGGAGCGACCTCATCAAGCGCTCGGCATGCGCCTGCCTGCTGAATGTCACAAGCCCAGCCCCAGGCCCTATCGCGGACTGCCCGAGATCGAATACCCGTTCCACGACAAGACCGTCACCGTCACCGTCACCGCCTGCGGCCGCATCTGCCTGAACCGAAAGAAGGTCAATCTCTCCACCGTCTTCGCCGGCCAAAAGCTCGGCATCAAACAGGTCGACGATCGCCTCTGGCTCGCCAGCTTCATGACCTACGATCTCGGATACTTCGACCAAGACACTTGCCGACTGGAGCCCATCGAGAACCCGTTCGGCAAGAATGTGTTACCTATGTCTCCGGAATAATCTGTAACCCATGTGTCCGGAACGGACCTTGAAATGTCTGGAGCGGGCGATGGGATTCGAACCCACGACCCCAACCTTGGCAAGGTTGTGCTCTACCCCTGAGCTACGCCCGCTTCCGATGGGTGGCCGGTCCTTGTGAGGTCCGGCGAGGCGGGCGGATCATACGCAAAGAAGACGGCATTGCAAGCCTGGTCTTGCATCCGCCTGCGCCGCAACCCTGGAGCCTTGTCGGAGGCTCCACGCGACCATGGCGCAACGGTTCGTGTGCCGCTATAAACCCGGCCATGGAAACCGAGGCACCAGAACTTGAACCCCCCTTGCCGACCACGCCCGACGCTCTGCTTGACCAGCTGAGTGCGTGGGGGATCGCGCAGACCACGCACCATCACCAGCCCGTCTTCACCGTCGACGAGGCGAAGGATCTGCGCGGCCAGCTTTCCGGCGGCCATTGCAAGAGCCTGTTCTTGAAGAACAAGAAGGGGGCAATGTGGTTGGTGGTTTGCGACGAAGACCGTCGCATTGACCTAAAGGCGTTGAGCAGCCTGTTGCAAGGCGGACGGCTGTCCTTCGGCTCAGCGGACAGGTTGCGCCGTGTGCTGGGCGTCCTGCCCGGGTCGGTCACCCCGTTCGCGCTGATCAACGATGGCGACCACCAGGTCACGCCGGTGCTGGACAAGACCATGCTGGCGCACGATCGGCTGAACTATCATCCCCTGGTCAACACGATGACGACAACGATCGCGAGCGCCGACCTGGTGCGCTTTGTCGAGGCCTGCGGACACCGGCCGGTGATCCTGGACCTCGACGCGGCGGCCCCGACACCGTGAACCGGCAGACCTGAAGCGGCCGACCGCTTGCGTTTTCGACGCGGCTTGACCAGATAGGGTCTGGCGTTGGCCGGCCCGGCCGAAACCCGCCCAATACTTAGCGAGACGAAGATGGAACAGTTGATTGGCCAGGCCGATCCGGCCCAGAACGTAATCAAGGACAGCGACACGCAGTCCTTTGCCGCCGACGTCATCGAGGCGTCGCAGACGCAACCGGTCGTGGTCGATTTCTGGGCGCCGTGGTGCGGGCCTTGCAAGACGTTGGGGCCGATGCTGGAACAGGCGGTGCGGGCGGCCGGCGGCCGGGTTCGCATGGTCAAGATCAACATCGACGAAAACCAGCAGCTTGCGTCCCAGCTACGCATCCAGTCGATCCCGACGGTGTACGCCTTTTTCCAGGGCCGGCCGGTGGACGCGTTTCAGGGGGCGGTTCCTGAAAGCAAGGTCAAGGAGTTTGTGACCAAGCTGTCCAGCCTGCGCGGCCAGGACGAAAAGGCCATGATCGAAGACGCGCTGGCCCGAGCGGAGGCGCTGTTGGAGAGCGGTGAGGCGGAGCAGGCGCTCGGCATCTTCGGCCAGCTATTGCAGCACGACAACGGCTTACCTGCCGCCCTGGCCGGCGCCGCGAGGGCACTTATCGCACTGGGACAGACCGACGAGGCACGCCGGATCCTGGACGAGGCGCCGGAGGAGGCGCAAAAGGACCCGGCGATCGTCGCCGTGCGACGCCAGATGGAGCTTTCGGCCGCCACGGAGGGTGCGGCCTCGGAGATCGGCGGTCTGGAGCAGAAGGTCGCCGCATCACCGGACGACCATCAGGCCCGGATCGATCTTGCCATGGCCTATTATGCCGCCGACCGCAGCGATGAGGCGACTGACGCGTTGCTCGAGTCCATTCGCCGCGATCGCGACTGGAACGAGGCAGCGGCGCGGACAAAGCTTTTGGAGCTGTTCGAGGCCTGGGGGCCGGCCGACCCGCGCTCGGTGCGGGGTCGCCGGAAATTGTCGTCCCTGCTGTTCTCCTGAAGCATGCCCATGCGGCGATTAGCCCTTGGAATTGGCGGAAATCGGTCGAAATTACTGAGACGAAGGTAACCATCCTTCGACCGACGCAAGGAGAGCAAAGCGACCTTGGCCAGAAGCCCGCTGTTTCCGACGTTCGAAATGCTGCCATCGACGCTGCCGGTTTTTCCGTTGCCTGGCGTCCTGCTGCTGCCGGACGGGGACCTGCCCTTGAACATTTTCGAGCCGCGCTATCTCGCCATGGTCGACGACGCGTTGGCCGGCGAGCGGCTGATCGGCATGGGCCAGCCCCTTGACCCCAACGAGGAGGGGCCAAAGCCGGCGCTTTATGAGGTCGGATGCGCGGGACGCATCACCTCGCTTGAGGAGACCGAGGACGGCCGATACCTGATCACGCTGACCGGCGTCTGCCGCTTCCGCATTCAGCAGGAGATTGCGACGACGCGCGGCTATCGACGCTTCGGCATCGACTGGTCGCTGTTTTCGCCTGACATGGCGCCGGATACGGACCTGGAACTGGACCACGACCGGTTGCATCGTGTTCTGAAGACATACTTCAAACAGCAGGGCATCTCGGCAAATTGGGAGGCGATTCAGAACACGCCGGACGCGCGGCTGATCGTCTCGCTGGCGATGATCTGCCCCTTCGCGCCGACCGAGAAGCAGGCCATATTGGAGGCCGACACGGCCCAGAACCGCGCCGACACCGTCTTGAGCCTGTTGGAGATTGCCGCATACGATCAGGCCGATGGCGGCGTATCGCGCCACTGATTGGGCCGTTTTGGGCAGGCCCATTTGTATGGACTGCCGGGATAGGCTTCCCACATAGTGAACCTCATGACCGAAACACCGCGTTCACCCGCCCGCGTCGATCCCAAACTGCTGGAGATCCTGGTCTGTCCGCTGACCAAGGCGCCCCTGCGTTACGATGCGGAACAGCAGGAACTGATCAGCGATCAGGCCA
The DNA here is from genome assembly GCA_039819285.1 of Pseudomonadota bacterium. Taxonomy (GTDB): domain Bacteria; phylum Pseudomonadota; class Alphaproteobacteria; order DSM-16000; family Inquilinaceae; genus JANQGH01. The sequence goes on along the minus strand of JBCBSH010000003.1, from coordinate 48,394 downwards.
GGCTGGCCTATCCCATTCGCGACGGGATCCCGATCATGCTGATCGATGAGGCGCGGCCCCTGGACGTGGATGCCGAGCGTTAGATGAAGCGCGAACTGCCCGACACGCTCGATACAGAGCATTGGCCAACCGAGATTCGCCACAAGACCGCCGAACGGCGACTGGAGATCGACTTCGACACGGGTGAGCAGTTCAGCTTTCCGGCTGAGTTGTTGCGGGTCGAAAGCCCGTCGGCGGAGGTCCAGGGGCACAATCCGAGCCAGAAACAGATCGTTGCGGGCAAGCGCACCGTGGGCATTCGCGCGCTTGAGCCGGTCGGCAACTACGCGGTGCGGATCGTCTTCGATGACGGGCACGAGACCGGTCTGTTTTCGTGGAAGTATCTGTTCGAGTTGGGCCAGCGGCAGGACGACACCTGGCGGACTTATCTTTCGGCGCTGGAACAGCGTGGACTGAGCCGGGACCATGCTTAAGCCGACCGTGGAAACCGCGCGGGTCACCGTCGGCTCCGGTGGCATCGATATCGGCGAGACCATGAGTTGGCTGACGGACCAGGGCCTGTTGGCCACGCCCATCGTGCCCATGGTTGCGGAGTTGAGGAACCGTGTCGAAGCGGACGGCGTGCCGGTTTTGCGGTTGAACATCTCGACAACGACGCTGCATCCCCAGTTTTCGGCGTTCACCATCATTTGCCGGCGCGGCGAGGAGCCTGAGTTCCAGCAGCACGCCCATCAGGATCCGGATGCCGAAAGGCCGATCTTGCGTAGCCCGTTGAATGAGGTCCTGACCGAGGCGGCCAACGTCACGGCCGGCCTCACGTCCGAGCAACGCGCGAACATTCCACACTATTTCACCCGGCGATTCCGGTTGGAGGCGGGAGAGGGCCTCGACCGCTATGAGGTCCTGCGCGAGTTCCGCGACCATGGCGCCACCGACTATTATGTGCTTGCCGTGCCGTTCGGCTGGGGCGAGATGCCGGAAGTCGTCGACAATGGCGTGCTGGCGTCATGGACGACGGACAGGCCAGGCGGCTTCGCGGACGCCGAAATCGCTGCCCTCGTGGCGATCACGCGCTCTCTTGCGGTGGCACTGCGGACCACCACCTTGCTGGAAATCGGCGACACGATCATGCGCACCTATCTGGGCGCCGATGCCGGCCCCCGGGTCATGCGTGGCGACATCAAGCGGGGTGCCTCGACCTCGATTTCGGCGGCCATCTTGATCGCCGATCTGCGTGGCTTCACGGCCCTGTCGGACACCATGCCGCGTGACTCCCTGATGGCCATGCTGGACGATTACCTGGAATGCATGGCCGATCCGGTCGAGCGTCAGGGTGGTCAGGTTCTGAAGTATCTCGGCGATGGGTTGCTGGCCACATTCACCTGTCCGGAGGAAAACCCGCGCGCCGGCTGTGAGGCGGCAATCGCGGCGGCACACGACATGCAAGTGCGCACGCAAGCGCTTAACCGTGAACGCGAAGCGGCCGGATTGCCGACCATGACGTTGGATGTGGCACTCCACCGGGGCGACGTGCTGTACGGCAATGTCGGCTGCGACAGCCGCATGGAGTTCACGGTGATCGGTCCCGCCGTCAACGAGACGGCCCGCATCGAGTCGCTGTGCGGCGCGCTGGGCCATTCGATCCTGGTCTCCAAGAACTTTGCCGAGGCCTCGACCACGCCGGACCGGTTCGTTTCGATTGGCCGCCACGCCTTGCGCGGCGTGCGCGAGCCGCAGGAGCTGTTCACGCTGGCGGACCGCGCATCGGCTTGAGTCGCCATGCTGCTCCCGCTAACCTGACATCCTCGCCCGTCGAGGGGGCGGCCGGTCCGCGGAAAGGGATGATCCCGCCTCGCTGTCGATAGATCATCGTTGATCGCTCTTTTCCTGCCCGTCGATGCGGACACCGGGCCGAGATGGAAGAGGTGATCTGATGGCCAAACGGCTCCCCAAATCCCCGGACCTGGCGCACCTGAAAAAGCAGGCCAAGGCGCTGGCCCGGTCTGTGGATATCAAGCTCAGCGAAGCCCAACTCCGGCTGGCGCGTGAGTATGGTTTCGCAAGCTGGCCAAAGCTGAAGCAGGCCGTCGACGAGGAGCAGCCCTTCGCGATCGACGACTTTCTGCGCGCCGCGACAGGGCGCCGGCTCGATCTGGCGAAGACCATGCTGAAACGCCGGCCCGATTTGGCGAACGCCAACCTACAGGCGGCCGCCGTGCTTGGGGATGTGCCGGCCTTGCAGCGGTTCCTGGCAGAAGACCCGGCCGCCGCGGTGCGACCCGATGGCCCGCATAACTGGCCGCCCCTGATGTATCTGTGCTGGTCGGCGTTCTTGAAGGCGGATCGCGACCGGCCGTTCGAGGCGGCGACGACGCTGTTGCTGAAGGCCGGGGCCGACCCCGACACGTTCTGCGCCGAGCGCAGTGATCCGCCCAACCGACGCTGGTCGGCCGTCTATGGTGCGGCCGGTGAGGCCGTGCATGCAGGCGTCACCAAGCTCTTGTTGGAGGCCGGCGCCGACCCCGATGACAACGAGTCGCTTTACCATGCAGCCGAACAGCAGGACACGGCTTGCCTGGCGCTGCTGCTGGACGCGGGCGCAACGATCAAGGGCACCAATGCCCTATTCCGGAAGCTGGATTTCGAAGACCCGGCCGGCCTGCAGCTCTTTTTCGATCACGACGCCGATCCCAACGATCCAATCTATCGGGCCGAAGGCCCTCAGCCGGGCACCAATGCCCTGTTCCATGCCATTCGCCGCGGCCGATCAGCGACGGTGATCACCATGCTGCTCGACATTGGTGTTGACACGGACCAACGCGACCCCGATGGCCTTACCGCCTACGCACAAGCCTATCGCGCCGGGTCGGCTGAAATCGTTGAACTACTGGCTGAACGTGGCGCGAGCACGAGCTTGACGCCAGTCGACCATCTCATCGGCGCTTGTTCTCGGGGCGCGGTCGATGAGGCCAGTTCGATGCTGGCCGCCGAACCCGATCTGGCCGGCAGTCTGTCGCCGAGTGAGGCGCGCATACTCGTCGAGGCCGCGTTTCGTGGCCAGGCCGATGCCGTGGGCCTGCTGCTGGATGCCGGCATCGATATTGAGACTCGCGGCGATACCGATGGCACGGCCCTGCACCATGCCAGCAATCGGGGCTACCCGGACATCGTCGCGCTGCTTATCGAGCGCGGTGCGGATATCGAGGCGGTCAGTTCGATGACCGACAGCGGTCCGCTGGGCTGGGCGGTCTACGGCGCCCGGTACGAGCCCAACCGTGATGGCGACTATGAGGGCGTGGTCCGGCACCTGCTGGCGGCGGGTGCGACGGTTGAGGGCTGGATGGACGAGATGGCCACCGACGCCCTTTGGGACGTGATGCGCGCGCATCAGCACTAAAGGGCGGCGATCATCTCCGGCACCTCGGCGATTGAGCTGGCCTTCAAGATGGGCGGGACGTCGGCGGCGTTGTCGACATGTTCGATCGCCCAAGTGATCGCATAAGGCACGTGGATCGCGTGGCCGCCAAGCGCCAAAACCGGCAGGATGTCTGACCGGATCGAATTGCCGACCATGACGAAGTCTGCGGGCGCGATCTCATGCCTGTCCAGGATCGCCTGGTAGGTCGCCTCGTCCTTTTCCGAAACGATCTCGACGGCATCGAACAGATCGGCAAGTCCTGACCGAGCGATCTTGGATTCCTGGTCGAACAGGTCTCCCTTGGTGATCACCATCAGCTGGTGGCCGCGTCGTTTCAGGCTTTCGACCACCGCATCGACGCCGTCGATCGGGTTGACCGGGCTCGACAGCATGGCCTTGCCCAACTCGATCAGATGCTGGATTTCGGCCGCCGTCACCGTGGCGTCCGACACCTCGATCGCGGTTTCGATCATCGACAGGGTGAAGCCCTTCACCCCATAGCCGAACAGGGCGAGGTTGGCGCGTTCGCGGGCCAGCAACGTGCGGTCGATGGTGTCGGCGGGGACATGGGCCGCCAGGATGTCGCGCAATTGCTGCTGCGTGCCGGCGAACAGCGTCTCGTTGTGCCAGAGGGTGTCGTCGCCATCGAAGGCAATGGTCGGCAACGTCATGGCATCAGTCGCGCGGGCGACCCTAATGCCGGAGGGTCAGGCGGGGACGGCCGCCTTGAACTGGGCCTCGGTCTTGGCCTCGACCTCCTCGACCGTCACGCCGTCGGCCAACTCGACCAGGGTCAGCCCTTGCGGATGGCCGCGCTCCAGCGAGAACACGCCGAGATCGGTGATCAGCATGTCGACCACGCCGGTGCCGGTCAGTGGCAGATCGCAGGCGCTGAGCAGCTTGGATGTCCCATCCTTGGCGCAGTGGCTCATGATCACCACCACCTTCTTCACGCCGGCGACCAAATCCATGGCGCCGCCCATGCCCTTTACCATCTTTCCCGGCACCATCCAGTTGGCCAAATCGCCGTTGGCGGCGACCTGCATGGCGCCCAGGATCGACAGATCGATGTGGCCGCCCCTGATCATGCCGAAACTGTCGGCTGAGGAGAAAAAGCTGGAGTATTCCAGTTCGGTGATCGTTTGCTTGCCGGCATTGATCAGGTCGGCATCGACCTCGTCATCGAACGGAAACGGCCCCATGCCCAGCATGCCGTTCTCGCTTTGCAGGGTGACCATCATGCCGTCGGGAATGTAGTTGGCGACAAGGGTCGGAATGCCGATGCCCAGATTGACGTAAAAGCCGTCCTGCAACTCGCGTGCGGCGCGGGCGGCCATCTGTTCGCGGGTCCATGCCATGGTCTTGTCCTCTGGGTCTTGTCTCTTGCGCCGGCTCAGACCGTTTCGCGCTCGCGCACCGTGCGCTGCTCGATCCGCTTTTCGTAATCGTGGCCTTCGATCAGCCGCTGGACGAAAATGCCCGCCGTGTGCACGTGATCGGGGTCCAGATCCTTCGGCTCGACGACCTCTTCCACCTCGGCGACCGTGACCTTGCCGGCTGTGGCCATCATCGGATTGAAGTTTCGCGCTGTCTTTCGGTAGACCAGGTTGCCGTGCGGGTCCGCTTTCCAGCCCTTCACGATCGCGAGATCCGCGACGAGCCCCGTTTCCATGATGTAGCGCTCGTGATTGAAGGTCCGCTCTTCCTTGCCTTGGGCGATCAACGTGCCGACGCCGGTTTTGGTGAAAAACGCCGGGATGCCGGCGCCACCGGCGCGAATGCGTTCCGCCAAGGTGCCTTGCGGATTGAACTCCAACTCCAGCTCGCCGGACAGGTACAACTCGGCAAACTTCTTGTTCTCGCCGACATAGGAACTGATCATCTTCTTGATCTGGCCCGCATCCAACAGCTTGCCAAGCCCGACCCCGTCGATGCCGCAATTGTTGGAGATCACGGTCAGATCCTTCACGCTCGCCGCCTCGATGGCGTCGATCAGCTTTTCCGGGATGCCGCATAGGCCGAAGCCGCCAGCCATGATCGTCATGCCGTCGAACAGCAATCCTTCGAGAGCGGCGGTGGCGTCCGGATAGACCTTTTGCATCGCGTTTACCTGTCTTCCCGTCATCCTTGGGGGCGATTTCGAGGGGGTAGGGTTTACCGCGTTGCCAGCCGGAGGCAAAGCGTCGAATGCGCCGCACGGGGACTTGGATGGGGACTTGGCGCGCGCGAACCGGACGCGGCGACGCTTTCAAACGTAAAAGCGCCGCCCCGGACCGAGATCCGAAGCGGCGCAGTTTTGAACGCTAGGCGTCAGGACAGGGCGATTGCGTGGTTCGTTTGCCCCTGCCTGCCGTGACACCTTTGGGTCGAGACGGCCCGCGCAAGGGCCGATCGAAGACCCAGCCGTTTAAAGCTCGATGGCGACCACTGAAAGGGGCGGCATCGACCTCACGGCCAGCTCTCCGATAGACCCAAGGGTGTACAGCGACACCATACCGTTAGACATTGGATCACCTCCTTTCGTTGTTGCGCCAATAACGGGACAATGACACTAAATGTTGTGGGTGTCACGCAAAACTGACCAATAAGCGTGGGAATGGAGGAACAAACCATGATCAAATGGGTCGTCGTTGCGGCGGGTTTTCTCCTTGCGGGGACGATTACCTCCGCGTCTGCGCAAGACGATAGCTGCGCGCTGGCGGGCAACGGAATCTGCAATGAGGCGCCATACGGGGACCCGCCCGTTTGTCCGATGTTGACGGACGCCACCGATTGCCGATCGGATCAGATCGCCAACAGCTCGGACGAGTGGCCATTGAATCCGGCGGACCTGGTCGGCCGGTCGCCGGAATGGCTGCGTCTTGCCCGCAACGAGATCTTCGCACGCCACGGCCGGTCCTTCAGCAGCCCCGATCTCGATCAGATATTCCGCGCCAGGGATTGGTACCAGCCGACGGACGGCGAGATTGCGCTGAGCGACGTCGAACGCGCCAATGTGGCGCTGCTGGCCCGGTTTGAGGAAACACCGGACATGCCCCTGACCAGCGCAGGATGGCCTCTTGCGACTGGCGGCTGGAGTGGCGTCCTGGAGGTCGAAGGCCAACCGCCGCGGCAGGCCTTCGGGCTTGGACCCGTGCTCCGTCTCGAACCGGCCGGCAAGGGCGACGCGATCGTCCTGCTGCGTCCCGATCACGATTTGGCCTATTCATGGCTGCCGGACCTCGTGGATGGCAGTGCCCATGTTCTCGGTGGTTTGCTTGATGTGCCGCTGACCGTGCGCACGCTCGCCGCCTATGGCGTCGAGCCCCGGTGGATGGGGGCCGAGACGATTGATGGACAGCCGGTGGCGCGGTTTGAACTGACCGGAGCCGACGAGGCGGGCCAGCCGATTTTCGAAGGCTTCGCCCTGGTCACGTCGGACGGCATCGTCCTGGAAGCGGACTATCGCTATCTGGCGCTTGGCTGTTGTGGGGAAGAGCCCGACTGGCGGCACGCGCGCTATCGGCTGACGGATTTCGAGCGCGGCGCGCAGGACCCGGCCGCCTTTGAGCCGCCGGTGATTGACTACGTCATGTCTGGTTAGCGTGTTCGCCCCTGGCCTTGGCCGACCGGCCAACCTAAGGTCCGGCGGTCAGGCTAGGTGAGTGTGGGACACGACATGGATAGCGCACAAATCGCGACCGAAAGCACGGATTGGCTGGCGACGCTCTCGCCAAATGCGCGGCAGGTGCGCGAAAGCGGCATCGTCGAGATCTTCAATGCCGGGCGGGAGCTCGATGATCTGATCCCGCTTTGGGTCGGCGAGGGATCGCAGCCGACGCCGGCTTTCATCCAAGACGCCGCCATCGCCTCGATGCGCGCCGGCAAGACCTTCTACACCTATCAGCGCGGCATTCCGCCCCTGCGGCAGGCGCTGTCGAACTACCTGTCCGACCTGTATGCCAAGCCCATTGCAGCAGAAAATGTCTTCATCACCGGCTCCGGCATGCAGGCGATTATGCTGACCTGCCAACTGCTGCTTGGCGCCGGCGACGAGATGGTTGTGGTCAGCCCGGTCTGGCCGAACATCGTGGAGGCCGCGCGGATCAACGGCGCGGTTCCGGTCTGTGTGCCGATGGATTTTGACGGGGAAGGCTGGAGCATTGATCCCGAAAAGCTGCTGGCCGCCGTCACGCCACGCACGCGGGCACTGTTCATCAACTCGCCCGGCAATCCAACGGGTGTCGTGATCGACCGCGAAACCCAGTTAACCATCCTCGACTTCGCCCGCGAGCATGGTCTCTGGATCATCGCCTCGAGGTGTACGCCAAGCTGGTCTATAACGGCGCCAAGGCGGCGCCGAGCTTTCTGGACATCGCGACGCCGGACGACCGCGTCATCCAGGTCAACAGCTTTTCCAAGAACTGGGCCATGACGGGCTGGCGCATCGGTTGGATGGTGGCGCCGCCCGCCCTGGGGCAGACCATCGAGAACCTGATCCAATACAACACGTCCGGCGTTGCCCATTTCATGCAGGACGCAACGGCGGTCGCGTTAGCGAAGGGGAATGACTTCGTTCAGCAGACGATCGCCATGTGCCGACGCGGTCGCGATCTGTGTGTCGAGCGCCTGGGGCGGATCAACCGCGTCATCGCCGGCGTGCCTGAGGGCGCGTTCTATTACTTCTTCGCCGTCGATGGAGAGACCGACAGCCGCGACCTCGCCTTCCGCCTGTTGAAGGAAACCAGTGTCGGACTGGCCCCGGGAACAGCCTTTGGGCCGGGCGGCGAACGCTTCCTTAGGCTGTGCTTTGCCGCAGACTACGAAAAGCTGGACGAGGCGCTGGGACGTCTTGAAAAGGCGCTGCGCTAGCGGACTTTTCTTACGCTGCCTGAGTTTTGATCAGCGCGTCGTGCAAGAGCTCGGGACAATTTGAGCCGACCAGGACGGTATTGCCGTTGGTCAGCTTCAGTTGCACCGCCCTGTCGCCGGACATCGTGTAGGCCCGATCGGCGCCACGCATGCGGATGCCCCAGCCGCCCCATTGTCGCAGAGGGCGGTAGGTCACGACCTCGAACTCGGCTATCTCCGATCGGCCGATCCGCCGCCGCGCGAACGGCCGAAACTGGATCTCCAGATGATCGGCCTCAACCGACGTGACCAGCATCAGCGACCACAGAAACGCGAGATAGACCACGCCGATAATCGCCACCAGCCAACCGGGGCCGAACAGGCCGAAGACGACGATCAGCAAAACGCCGACCCCCATGGCGATCGGCTGGTCAACGGCCGATTGGCGCTCGACAAACAGCGGGTGATTTGGAACGGCAGATGTCATTAGGAGGGTTCCTCCGCCGGTGGCCGCGCCCTTGGGGCGCTTGTGTTCAAGCGACCGCCAACCGTTCCCGGGCCGGCAACCGTTGGCTTTCGGACTTCAACTGGCCGCACGCTGCGGCAATGTCGCGCCCGCGCGGCGTGCGCACCGGGCTGGAATAGCCGGCATCCATGACGATCGCACCAAAGGCGTCGATGCGTCGTTTGCTGGACGTCTCGTAACCGCTGCCCGGCCAGGGGTTGAACGGGATCAGATTGACCTTGGCCGGAATGTCGCGCAGCAGGCGCACCAGCGCGCGGGCATCCGCATCACTGTCGTTCACGCCCTTCAGCATGACGTACTCAAATGTGATCCGGCGCGCGTTGTTGGCGCCAGGATAAGACCGGCAGGCGTCCAGTAGCATCGCGATTGGATATTTGCGGTTCAGCGGCACCAGCTCGTCCCGCAGTTCGTCGGTCACAGCGTGCAGGCTGACCGCCAGATTGACGTTCAGCTCTTCACCGCAGCGCTGCATCATCGGCACCACCCCGGACGTGGACAGCGTGATCCGCCGGCGCGACAGCGAGAAGCCCTCGCCATCCATGATGATCTTCAGCGCGGCCGCGACGTTCTCGTAGTTATAGAGCGGCTCGCCCATGCCCATCATGACGATGTTTGTGAACAGGCGGTCTTCATGAGGCAGGGTCCATTCGCCGAGCTGGTCCCGCGCCAGCATGGCCTGGCCGATGATCTCGGCCGGTTCCAGATTGCGCACCAGACGTTGGGTGCCGGTGTGGCAGAACCGGCAGGTAAGCGTGCAGCCGACTTGCGAGGAAACGCAAAGCGCACCGCGATCGTCTTCGGGAATGTGAACCATTTCGACCTCATGGCCGTCGGCCAGCCGCAGCAGCCATTTGCGCGTGCCGTCGGCACTTTCCTGGGCGTGCGCGATCGTGGGCCGCTCGATGACGTAGGCCCGGTCGAGCGTGTCGCGCAGTGGCTTGGCCAGGTCGGTCATGGCCGAAAACTCGGTCACGCCGTTCTTGTAGATCCAGCGCCAGAGCTGCTTGGCCCGAAACGGCTTTTCGCCCAGCGCCACCATCTCGCGCGCGAGTGCCTCTTTCGGCATGCCGACAAGGTTGCGGCGGCCGTCGACGCCTGTCGTCGGCGGCGCGAAGAGGTTGGCGTGGCTATGGATGCCCATGGGCAGCCTGCGGGTTTCTGACGGTTAGGGCGTTCAGAACAATGGGCTCCCGCGCCGCCGATCGCCAGTTCTTTCGTCAGATGGTGGCGTTAAAGGCCACAGGCGCTGTTGATGTCGCCAAGCGTCGCGGTGAAGCCGAACAGGCTGTAGGTGTCGGTCGTCAGGGTTCCCCGTGCCGACCGGCCTTGCACGACCATCTGGGAGCCGGCCTGCATCGCGTCGATAATGGCGCGATCGGTCTGCGGGTCCGGCGACCAGGCAGTTTCGCCCTCGGTAAAGAAGGTGAAATTGTCGCCGCCGTCGATCGTCACGGACACCGACCCGTTATCCTCGAACGGATAGCCGGAATAAAAGCTGACCACGTCGCGGCTGTTCTCGGCGGGCCGGTGGGTGACCAGCACGAAGACGTCGCCACGCCTCGTATAATTGCCCTCTTCACTGGTCGGACGGCTGGCCATGAAGCACACGACATTGCCGGCCTCGGTGAATTGGAAGGCGTGCCAATCCCGATTCGTGCCGAGATAGTCCGGTCGTTGTTCCTGTGCCGACACTGCCTGCGATGCCGTCAGAAGGGCCACGACACCAATGATCGGCAGAAACCGGCACAGAAACCGGCGAAGCGTCTGAAGCATGCCGCCTCACTTGAAGTATCGAAACACAAAGCTCGACTAAACAGTCGTCGCGCATCCGTTTACCCGGTTCCGCGTCTGTCGCCTAGCGTCTTTCGCTTTTTTGACTTTTTTGCGTTGGCAGCGTGATCCGCGCGTGACCCGTACGCGTAATGTCACTGATGTCTCAAATACAGACGATACCGGCGGGACAGGTGGTCGCGGACGGTTTGGCCGTCGCCGCCGCTCTTGGGGTTGTGCACAACGCGCCTCCGGCGTCAAATACGCCGATGGCATCTTCTAGCCCAACCGCGGCGTCTCGCAGGCGCTCTGCGCATCTGGACGACTTGCTGGTCGCGGTTGCCGGCGGCGACCGGTCAGCGTTTGTCGAGCTGTTTGAGCATTTCGCGCCGCGTGTGAAGTCATATCTGATGCGTTTGGGGTGTGACATGTCGGCGGCCGAGGAGATTGGGCAGGAGGTGATGGTTACCGTGTGGCGACGGGCAGAGACGTTCGATCGTCGCCAGGCGTCGGCAAGCACCTGGATGTTCACGATTGCGAGAAACAAGCGCATCGATGCCGTTCGGCGGGAGCGGCGGCCGGAGTTCGACCCGACCGACCCGGCCTTTATGCCGGAACCCGAAATCGGCGGCGACATGGCGGTGCAGGCTAAGCAGGAGACCGCAACGGTGGTCGAGGCCATTGCCGAACTGCCGGAAGAGCAAGGGTTTTTGTTGCGCATGGCATATTACGACGACAAGCCGCACAGCGTGATCGCGGCGGAAACCGGCTTGCCGCTGGGGACCGTCAAATCGCGCCTGCGACTGGCGTTGACCAAGCTGCGCAAGATCATGAAGGAACATGAATGATGGCGACCGCGCATAAGGCGGCGGCATCCCGTGGGGGGGATGGATTGCCGTCGCACCATCTCGATGACGCGTTTTTGCTGGACTACGCCGCGGGCAATACCAGCGAGGCTGTCTCGCTGTTGATCGCGACCCATCTTGCCCTGTGCCCGGAATGCCGGGCGCGGGCGGAAGAGCTTGAAGCGCTTGGCGGCGCGATGCTGGAATCCCTGGCGCCGACGGCGGTCGATCACGACGCGCTCAGTGCCGTTTTGGCGCGATTGGATGCCTCTGAAGAGGTCGAGCCGCCGGTTTTCACCCCGCCGGCCAACGACGAAGGCCATATCCCGTCACTTCCAATGCCGTTGCGCGGGTATCTGAAGGCCGAGCCGGACGCGCTGGCTTGGCAGCCGGTTATCCGCGGGCTGGAGGAGTACGAACTGGACGTTGGTGGTGCCAAGACCAAGCTTTTGCGCATAAAGCCCGGCGCCAGCATGCCCCAGCATACCCATGAGGGGCGCGAACTGACCTTGGTGCTGGAAGGCAGTTACGACGACGAGATCGGCCATTTCGGGCGCGGAGACGTCGCCATCCTCGACGACGATCACGACCACCGTCCGATCGCCGGGCCGGGGCAGGACTGCATCTGCCTGACGGTGATCGATGCCCCGCTGCGTCTGACGGGCAGGTTCGGACGGTTTTTGAACCCCTTCGTTAAGTTTTAGACCGCCGCCTCCATTTGGTTTGATCGCGCACTACATGTGGCGTGCGGCTGCCGCATCGTGATCGACGCAAGCGGGCGAAGATGGGTCCGACCATGACCTTTGACACTGTCTTTTGGCTGGCGAACCTCATCGCGATCGTCACCTGGCTGGCGATGTTTGCCGTTCTGCTGGTCGGTCCCGCGAAGATCGCCGGCTTGCACCGGGTGGTGGATTTGGCGGCGTCGATCTTTGTTCCGGTGCTTTACGCGGTCGTCTACATCGTGCTGATGGCGACGTCCTGGGGCACGGTAGAGGGCGGCTTTGGCAGCCTTGAAGAGCTGCTGCCGCTTTACGCATCGCCGGGCCTCGTCGTGGCAGGGTGGCTGCACTACCTGGCCTTCGACATGTTCTTCGGAGCCTGGCAACTGCGCGAAACAGCGCGTCATGGATTGCCGCGCCTGCTGGTGCTGCCCTGTATGGTCTTGACCTTCCTGCTGGCCCCCGTCGGTCTCTTGCTGTTCCTCGGGTTGCGGGCGGTTTCCTCCCGGCGTCTGGCGCTGGGATAGGCGCTGCTTTCGCGCTACACGTCTCGATCGCTCTCCGGCAGGACCGCACGAAACTTTGCGGCGCCGTGGAAGTGGGGCGGCAGCTCCTCAGTCGGTCCGCCCGAACGCACCGGGCGCGGCGCGAAGCGGCCGAGCGAGATCAGGCGGTCATAAAGCACCAGGGCGCCGGCCAGCGAAACATTGATCGAAAACCGGGTCGGGATCTGCACGATGTGGTCGCAGCGCGCCACCATCGCGTCGGAAAGCCCGCCCCGTTCCGGGCCCAGCACGTAGACCGCTTGGCGCGGATGGCGAAAGCTGGGCAATTCGATCGCATCATCCAGCAACTCAATGCCGACCAGTCGCGCCCCTTGCGGCAGCAGTAGGTCCGCGACGGTCGGGAACCGATAGAAGGGCAGATTCTTCGTCGCCTCGGAGGTATCGGATGACCCAAAATCCACAGCGTCCGTCGCAGGCGCGACCGAGAAGGTGTAAGACGCACCGAAGGCGTGGCCCGTCCGGATCAGTGCGCCGAGATTAGCCGGCTTGCTGATCCCCTCGACGCCGATGGCGAAGTAACCCTTCATGCGAACGCACCGAGTTGTCTCAATAGAACGCGGCTTGCGCGTCGTCGGAACGCGGGGCAAGGTGCGCACCGCGAATCCCCTAGTCAAGGATGCCGGCGCGTGGTCGCCAACCCTTCGATCACCAAATCTCAAGCCGAGGACGACTGGCGGCCGCTCGTCGAGGTGACGCGCGGCCCCATCGTCGAAAGCTGCCATGTCGGGGCGGCGGTTGTCACGGACGCAAGCGGCGAGGTTCACGCCTCTTGGGGCAATTTCGAGCAACCGGTCTACCCGCGGTCGGCGATCAAATCGCTTCAGGCCCTGCCGATCGTCGAGACCGGAGCGGCCGACGCGCTGGACATAGGTTCAGAGGAGTTGGCATTGGCCTGCGCCAGCCATGGCGGCGAGCCCATGCATACCGAACGTGTCGCTGCCTGGCTTAAGCACATCCGCTGTACGACCGACGATCTGATGTGCGGACCGCAATGGCCCACGCATGAAGCCACGACGCGCGCGATGATCGCCGCCGGCGAGCCGGCGACCGCCCTGCACAACAACTGTTCGGGCAAGCATACCGGCATGCTGTCGACCGCACGCCATCGCGGCGAGCCGTTGACCGGCTACATCGACATCACCCACCCCACCCAGCAGCGCGTGCTGGGCGTGCTGGAAAGCATGACGGGACAGGAACTGGGTTTGGCGCCTCGTGGAATCGATGGCTGCTCCTTGCCGACCATTGCGGTGCCGTTGGGCAGTGCGGCCGTGGCCATGGCCCGTTTGGCCGACCCCGATGACTTGCCGGCCCCGCGCATCGAGGCGGCCACACGCGTCAAGGCGGCGTGGAGCGGCCATCCGGAACTGATGTCCGGTAGCGATCGGTTCGATGCCGCCCTGAACCGGGCGCTGAACGGGCGCGCCATGGTCAAGATTGGGGCCGAGGGCGTGTTCTGCGCGTGCCTTGATGAGATGAAGCTGGGCCTGGCGCTCAAAATCGCTGACGGGGCCAGCCGCGCGGCGGAGGTGGCTGTTGCCGGCATTCTGCACAAGCTGGGCGTCCTCACCGACGCGGAGATGGCGGACTTGGTCGCCTGGACCCGGCCGCGCCTGACCAATCGGGCCGGTCTGGACGTCGGCGAAATCAGGCTTGCACCAAGCGTCTGAGGGGCTGACGTGAGCGAACCTGTCGACCTGGTGCGCCAGCAATACGAGGCCTATCCCTACCCGTCGCGCGATCCGAAGGACGAGGCCAAACGGCTGGTCACCGGCTCGCCCAGCCATCTGGACGAGCTGACGCATTTTCTGTTCGGGGGCCGCATCGACCGGTCGCCTTTGAAGGTGCTGTTCGCCGGCGGCGGTACGGGCGACGGCCTCGTGATGCTGACGCAGCAGCTTCAAGACGCCGGGCTGGCGGCGGAGGTGACGTATCTGGACCTGTCGTCGGCATCGCGCGCGATTGCCGAGGCGCGGATCGCGGCACGGGACCTGCCCGATGTCCGCTTCGTTTCAGGCTCTCTGCTGGAGGTCGCGACCCTGGCACCGGGGCCGTATGACTACATCGATTGCTGCGGCGTGCTGCACCATCTTGAAGACCCCGACGCGGGGTTGGCCGCCTTGACTTCGGTTCTTGCGCCAGGCGGCGGCATGGGGCTGATGGTCTACGCCACGCTGGGCCGCACCGGTGTTTATCCCATGCAACGCGCGCTGCGGGTGTTCGATGATGGGCTGACGCCACAGAAGCAGGTTGCCTTGGCCAAGCAACTGATGGCGTCGTTGCCGAAGACCAATTGGTTTTTTCGCAATGCCATGCTGGCGGATCACCGTGCCAGCGATGCGGAGCTTTATGACCTGTTGCTGCACAGCCAGGACGTGCCGTTCAGCCATGACGAGTTGTTGGCCTGGCTGGACCGTGCCGGCCTAGCGCTGGTCAGCCACGCCCTGCCGGCGCTCTATCGGCCGGAAACCTATCTCAGCGACCCAAGGCTGGCGCGCCGCACCGCCGGCCTGTCTTTCGCCGAGCGCGCCGCCCTGGCCGAGGACCTGTCCGGCGCGATCAAGAACCACATCGTCTATGCCGCCCGTCAGGATGAATCCGAAGGACGTGTGGCCGATCTCGACGATCCACGCATGGTGCCGTTTCTGCGGGCGGTTGACCGCGACCGGCTGGCGAAGGAACTGGCCAAGGGCCGCCCCCTGTCCATCACCCTGGAGGATCAGGCGATCAGCCAGTCCATGCCGCCCATGGCGGCATCCATCATTGGTCGCTGCGATGGGCGATTGAGCATCGCCGCGATACACGAGCAATTGGCCGGTCTGCGCGGCGGCCTGGAATGGTCGGAATTCAAGCGCCAGTTCGATCTCGTGTTCGCGGCGCTGAATGGCGTCGGCAAGCTCTATCTGCGCCTGCCTGAAGACTCCAGTTAAGGCCGCCAAAACGGCTTGCTGATCTCCGCGTCGGCCGACTGCCTGTCCAGTCCGATATCGTCCAGCAGATGGTCGCCAAAGTGCGATAGGTGCCGGCGCAGGTGAACCCGACGGCGCCATTCTCGGACGGTCTCGACAGCCTCATACGGCCAGCCGAAGGGGAAGCGCAGAACAGTTCTCGCCGCACAACTGAAAGAATTGGACGACATATCGATATTCCTTATGCACGCCGGGCGATCTCGATCGCCGAAAGTGTGATTGAGGAAGAAGATCGCTCAAAGAACTGCTGCGTTCAAAAGATGATTTCTGATGCAACGCATTAGGAAACCTTATGATAGACTGAGGCATGCGTTTGCCATCCCTCAACGCTCTCCGGGCCTTTGCCGCGGCAGGGCAGCATCTGTCGTTCACCAGGGCGGCGGACGAGTTGCACGTCACCCAGGCGGCGATCAGCCACCAGATCAAGACGCTTGAAGAGCAGTTGGGCGTGAAGCTGTTCCGGCGCCTGTCGCGCGGTCTAATGCTGACGGAGTCCGGCCAAGTCTATCTGCCGGCGGTGCGGGATGCGTTTGACCGGCTGGCCACGGCGACCGATCGGCTGCAGACGAGGGAGGCGAGCGGCGTGCTTACCGTCAGCCTGTTACCCTCGTTCGCGGCCCGATGGCTGGTACCGCGCCTGAGCCGATTTCGCGAGGCGCACCCCGATATCGATCTGCGCGTCGCTGCGGAGGAACGCCTCACCGACTTCGATCGGGACGGTGTCGATATGGCCATCCGATATGGCGGTGGTACCTATCCCGGCCTCTACGCGAAGCGCATTCTGGGGGAAAGTTTCTTCCCGGTTTGCAGCCCGTCGCTCATCGACGGTGCACTGCCCCTGCGACAGCCTGCCGACTTGAGGCATCACACGCTGCTGCATGACGATATGCGTATGGATTGGCCGATGTGGTTGCTGGCCGCCGGCGTCGGCGATGTCGTCGATGCCCGCCGGGGGCCGGCGTTCAACGATTCCGCGCTGATGCTGCAGGCCGCCGTTGACGGCCAAGGTGTCGCGCTTGGACGCAGGGCCCTGGTGGCCGACGATCTGGCCACCGGATGCCTGGTCCGGCCGTTCTCCACCAGCTTGTCGTCCACCTATGGCTACTATGTTGTCTATCCGGAACTGTCGGCGGGCCGGCCGAAAGTGGCGGCCTTTGAGGATTGGTTGGCGGCGGAGGCCAAGTTGCAGGAAGAGGACGGCATCGGCCCGGGGCTTGAGGGCCCAAGGTCGCCGGGCGCAGAGGTGAATGGTTTGAACGATGGCTGATTTCTTCCAGACGCCGACAGGGCTTCACATCGTGTTCGTGATCGTGGCGCTGCCGCCGCTGATGATGATCTATCGCCGCGCCGGCCTGGCGCCCTGGGGCGCGCTCTTGGTTATCGTTCCGGTGGTCGGCTTCGCGCTTAGTCTGGCGGCGCTGGTGGGTCAACGCTGGCCAGTCCTGCCGGGCCGACGCAAGCCCAGGTCGGCCGGCTGATCATGGAGTGGATTTGGACCTTCGACCCGGTTGTCCAGCATCTGGTCGCCGGGGTGCTGATTGTCGCCATGATAGGCTGTGGCGCCTTCGTGCTTGTCCGAGCCGGTCGCAGCCCGCTGTGGTCGGTTCTGCTGCTGATCCCTGTGGTCCAGCTCGTGGCGGTGTGGGTCTTCGCCTTTGTGCGCTGGCCCAGCGTCGACAAGCAGCGCGACTAGAGCAATAGGTTAGAGCATCTTTGCTCGATCGTTTGGATCGCGCAGCGATTCCAATCGATCGAACGATGCTCTAGCCGGAGCCGACCAATTCAGCTGCCGACTGACCGACGATGTCCGTCCGCTCCCCAGCAATTGTGCGCAGGGTCTCGCGCACGGTCGGGTGTTCGGTAACCCGGTCGGCCAGCGAGGCATACGCAAAGGCCGCGACTGCCGCCCCGGCATCACCATGGCTGGCATAGCCCATGGCGTCGGCGACCCGACGCACGTAAAGCGGGTTCCCGGTAGCGAAGAACGACATCCACATCAGCTCAACATCGATCGATCCGGTCACCCGCATGATCGGGTAGGGGTAGGCTGGCGTCTCGGCAAGCGCGGAAGCGGTTTGGTTGGGTAACGCGCCGGTTCGGCGCAGGCGCTCAAGCGCGGATGCGGCGACGTCGAGCCCGGTCGAGGCGATGGCCAGCGCGCCGAGGGCTGTCAGACTGGGCTGTTCGACGGCGATCAGGCGTTCCGTCAGCGGGCCGATCAGGCTGGGCTGGCTGCGCAGGACATGGGCATAGAAGCCGGCGACCAACGCGAAGCGCTGACCCTGGGGGTCGGCCGCGATCAGCACATCATCCATCATGGTGGGCGCGATGCGCTCCATCCATTGCAGCGCGGCATCGGGCCGGGGACTCCGATAATACGTCTCGACGAAGGCAAGAAAGCTGTCGTCCTGGGCAGACGCCCGCTGACCCGACATGCCGACACATAGGATCGCGAAGACCAAGATGATGGCCCGCCAGCGGCCGATTGCCCGGGCGCGGCACGGTGATTCGAACGTTTGCATGGGCGGCAATCTAATCACCGGACTGCCGATTGTCGTGCGTAGAAGGGCGCCTGGGACGCTTCGTCCTGACGCCTCGCCGTCCATCCTCGCTTGTTTCGGCCGACCGGTTTGCCTAATGTCCCGCGGCCTCGGGTCGGTGACCCTATCTCAGATAGCCGAAAGGACGGCGATGACGGGCGACGTGAAGCGTGTGGTGCTGGCGTATTCCGGCGGCTTGGACACCTCAGTGATCCTGCGCTGGCTGCAGGAGACCTACGGCTGCGAGGTGGTGACCTTCACCGCCGATTTGGGCCAGGGCGAGGAGATCGAGCCTGCACGCGAAAAGGCCCGCCTGTTAGGCATCAAGGACGAGCACATCTTCATCGACGATCTACGCGAGGAATTCGTGCGCGATTTCGTTTTCCCGATGCTGCGCGCCAATACGCTGTATGAGGGCACCTACCTGCTGGGCACCTCAATCGCCCGCCCACTGATCGCCAAGCGACAGATCGAAATCGCCAATCAGGTCGGGGCCGACGCCGTCTCCCACGGTTCGACCGGCAAGGGCAACGATCAGGTCCGCTATGAGCTTAGCTATTACGCGCTGAAGCCCGACATCCGGGTCATCGCGCCGTGGCGGGAATGGGACTTGAACAGCCGCACGAGGCTTCTGGCCTACGCCGAGGAACGGCAGATCCCCATCGCCAAGGACAAGCGCGGCGAGCCGCCCTATTCGACCGACGCCAATCTTCTGCACATCTCGTATGAAGGCAAGGCGCTGGAGGACCCGTGGGTTGAGCCCGACGAGGACATGTTCACCCGCAGCGTTGCCCCCGAACGCGCGCCCGACCAGCCGACATATGTTGAAATCGGCTTCGAACGTGGCGATCCGATTTCGGTCGACGGTAAGGCGCTCTCACCCGCCGAGCTTTTGACACGGCTGAACCAACTGGCCGGCGACAATGGCATCGGCCGCCTGGACCTGGTCGAAAACCGCTTTGTCGGCATGAAAAGCCGGGGCGTGTATGAAACGCCGGGCGGCACGGTCTTGTCGGTGGCTCACCGGGCAATGGAGTCGCTGACCCTGGACCGGGATGCCGGCCATCTGAAGGACGGTCTGATGCCGCGCTATGCGGAACTGATCTATAACGGCTTCTGGTTCGCGCCCGAGCGGGAGGCCCTTCAGGCGCTGATCGATCAAACGCAGGAGCCGGTCAACGGTGTTGTGCGGCTGAAGCTGTTCAAGGGCTCGGCCACCGTCGTCGGCCGCAAGAGCCCCAACAGCCTTTACAATCAGGACTACGTCACGTTTGAGGAGGACAGTGTCTATGACCAGCGCGATGCGGAAGGCTTCATCAAGCTGAACGCGCTGCGCCTGAGGCTGGAGGCGATGGCTCGACGGCGTGATTAGCCGTTACAGACCAGGATAGGGCGCCACGCCGAAGGCCCATTGGTGAAAGTGCAGTAGAACGCCGTAGGCGACCACAACGATCACCAGCCGCCATAGGCCAAACTCGCGCGCGGCCGCACCGAAGGATTGGCGCCCGCGTGCGATGGCCAGGAACGGCAGGTTCGAGGTCTGCTCGCAAAAGCCGTCATAGACGTCTCCGTGCGCGCGTCGCTTCTTCCGGTCGATCGCCACCGTGCCAGCAAGAGCCAACACCAGGAACGCGCCAAAGAACAGCACGCTGGCCGTGTCCCCATTGGCCAAGAGGTGACCGACTGCCCAAAGGGAAATCCCCCACATGATCGGGTGACGCGTGATGCGCAAGACGCCATTGGGCGTTCGACGCAAGGCACGGTCTTGACCGACTGCGGTGGGGTTTTTCTGGCTATATCCGCCGACGATCAGGACCAGCGCGATCGGCATCAGGATGATCGCGGCGTAGTAGCCGGCCGGGTAGAACAGCCACAGCGGCGCGCCGTACGGTAAAGTGTTGAAGGCCCAGATCATGCCCGCTAGAGCGGCGCCGGCCACGAGCGAATACAGGCCGAGAAACGGCCCCTCGCCGATCGACCGGACCAGGAACCCCCGCGGTCCCTTGCTCGACAGGATAAGATGGCCGAAGACAAAGACCAGGCTTGCCAGCGCCAGGGGCCACAGTTCAGTCATCGGTGTTCCCTCTGTCGATGCCAAAGAGCATCCCTACATCCAGCCTTTTCGTCGGAAGTACCACAGTGGCGCGATGACCGAGATCAGCATTGCGACCAGCACCAGCGGGTATCCAATCGGCGAGCTCAGCTCCGGCATATTCGCGAAATTCATGCCGTAAAGGCTGGCGATCAGTGTTGGCGGCAGGAACACGGTTGCGGCAATCGACAGCACGCGCACAATCTCGGTCTGCTCGATGGTGATCAGGCCCACCGTGGCATCCAGCAGGAACTCGATCTGCTGTTCCTGGAAATCGGCGTGTTGGATCAGCGACGCCGCGTCACGACGGGCATGGGAGAGGGCGGCGGTCTGTGCCGGCCCCAGGTCGGACAGCCGTGTCGCGAGGAAGCCCAGCACGCGCTCAAAACCCGTCAGGCTGGAGCGGATCCGTGCCAGCATGCGTCCGTCGCGGCCGATCGCCCGCAATGATTCCTGCATGGCGCGTTTGCGTTCCCGTCCCTTCCGACGGGTGTTTCCGGTCGAGTCGTCGCTAAAAATCTTTGCGGAAATGGCCTCAACCCGCTTGATCACAAACTCTATCAGGTCAGCCAGGCGATCGAGGATCGCGCCGATCAGACCGATCAGAAGGTCGGCCGGATCGTGTGGCTGGTCGGGACGGACCAGCAGTTCTTGCGCGAACCGGTCAACCGATCCTGTTTCCGTCAGCCTCAGAGTCGTCAGCCGCTTGTTGTCGATGATGAAGGTCGTGGGTTCGGATTTGGGGCGGCCACCCTCGGTCGTGCTGATTGTCGGCGCGGTGACGAAGAGCGCACCGTAGTCGGCATAGGTCCGGCTCGTCGCCTCGATCTCGTGCATATCAGCCGCTGTCGGCAAGGGGAAGCCAAGTTTCTGGCCCATGGCCTCGCGTTCTGCATCGCTCGGTTCCAGAATGTCGACCCAGATGGCGTTGTCCGGCAGCGGGTCCTCGGCGGTCAGCGTAACCTGTTTGACGGTGCTGTCGGCTTCGACATAGACGGTGATCATGGCCCTCCTCCTGTCTCGCCGATAACGCCGGGCCGCGCCCGCTAAACCAGCGTGTTGTTGATTTGGACGAGCAGCATCTGCAGGAAGTACAACAGTAGGATCAAGATCACCGGCGAGATATCGATGCCGCCGAGATTGGGCAGGAACCGCCGGATCGGCCGCAATGCCGGATCGGTCAGTTGGTACAGCGCGCGCCCGATCTGATAAATGAAGCTGTTGCCGGTGTTGATGACGTTGAACGCGACCAGCCAACTCATGATCGCCGAAATGATCACGAGCCAGATATAGATATCGATGGCGTAGAGCAGAATCTGGATCAACGGGGTGACAAAGAACATGGGAGCGCGCATCCAACCGGCTGGGAATCAATCGTGAATAGCGTAAATGGCCCTCTAGCGCCAACGGAACAAGCCGTCCGCCCCCGGGCATTGACGCTGATCGCCGTCATCGTCGCGCTGCCAGGCAACGCCTTTGCCCAGGCTGAGGATCTGGCGGAGGGTGACCCGCTGTTTAGCGGTGTGGCAACGCTGTTGGTTGCCGCGGTGGCTCTGATCGTGATCGCCTGGCAGCGCCGCCAGGTTCGCCGTGAAACCCTGCGCGCCGAGCATTTCGCCGAGCGTAGCGGACTGTTGGAGGCGGCGTTGGATAGCACCCCCTGGCCCCATTTCGGCTGGACCGCATCGGGCACGCCTCTGATCGATCCGGCTTTCGCGACCGCCCTGGGGCTGCCGGAGATCGACTCCATGGACGACTTGCTGTCGGCCGTGGGCACCGACGATCGGGCGGCGCTCAAGGGCGCCCTTAGCCGGCTTCGGGCCAAGGGGACGGCCTTCGATCTGCGACTTCACCGCGGGGATGGTCGGCCCGCCCGTCTGATCGGCCGGCGCGGCAGCGGTCAATCTGCGGCGAACGGGAGAAGCGAGCAGGCGGACTTGATCTGGTGCGTTGATGCCGAGCCCTGAGAGGAGTTAGCTCACGGCTGGCACGCCTTTGGTCGTCGAATACTCAAAATGCAGCACCTCGCCGGGGCGGACCAGCTTGTAGGCCGCGTGGGCGGCCTGGGCGGCCTCGGCGAAGCCGGTCAGGATCAGCTTCAGCTTTTCCGGATAGGTGGCGATATCGCCGATGGCGAAGATGCCGGGCAGCGAGGTCTGGCTGGTCGCCTGGTCGATGCGGATATGGTCGTGATCGAGCGCCAGGCCCCAGTCGGCGATGGGGCCCAGCGTCATCGAGAGGCCGAAAAAGGCCAATAGCGCGTCCGCCTCCAGCCTTCGGGTCTCGCCGTCCAGCGTCGCGACGTTCACGGCCGCAAGCCGGCCCTCGCCACCTTCCAGATCGCGCAGTTGATAGGGCACCACCAACTCGACCCGGCCCTGGTCGGCCAGTTCATGCAGCCGGGCGACGCTTTCCGGCGCGCCGCGAAACTTCGCCCGGCGATGCACGACCATGACCTCGGCGGCGATGTCGGCCAGGATGATCGCCCAATCCAGCGCACTGTCGCCGCCGCCCGCGATCACCACCCGCTGGCCGCGAAACCTGTCCTTGGCCGTTACCATGTAGAACACCGATGTGCCCTCATAGGCCTCGATGCCCTCGATCGGCGGCCGGTTGGGGCCAAAAGCGCCGACACCGGCGGCGACGACCACCGCCTTGGCGTCGATCACCGTGCCCGCGCTGGTGGTCAGGCGCCAGCCATCGTCCCTGCGCTCCAGCCCGGTCACCTGCTGGTCGAGATGGAAGGTCGGCGCGAACGGGGCCGCCTGGTCCGACAGTTTGGTGACCAGGTCCTGGGCATCGATCTCCGGATAGCCCGGAATGTCGTAGATCGGCTTTTCCGGATAAAGCGCGGCACATTGGCCGCCGACCACGTCGAGCGTGTCCACCACATGGCAGCGCATCTTCAGCATGCCGCATTCAAACACCGCGAACAGGCCGACCGGACCGGCGCCGATGATCGCGACATCGGTGGCATGAGGGGCAGCGGTCATGGTCCGGGAACTCCTGGCGACGGGCGTTGATCGCGTAAGCCCAGGACATAGCGGGCCATTGCGGCGGTGTGAAGCCGTTCGTGGGGCAGGCGGTCCTTGGCAAGCCGGGCCCGGCCGTCGACAATCCCGGCCATGACCGGTGCCGCGAAGACCGATTCGCCGATGGAGGCCACCATTGATCTGCCCGATCTGGCGGCAACTTGGGCGCTGGCGGGGCGGCTCGCCGGGCTGTGGCGTGCGGGCGATGCTGTCGCTCTGTATGGCGATCTCGGGGCCGGCAAGACGGAACTCGCGCGCGCTGCCATCCGCGCCGCGATGGGCGAAGCGGTGGAGGTGCCAAGCCCGACCTTTACCCTGGTGCAGACCTATCAGACGCCGATGGCCCCGGTCTGGCATTTCGATCTCTACCGTATTGCGGACCCGGACGAGGTGATCGAGCTGGGCTGGACCGAGGCGCGTGCGGATGGTGTCGCACTGATCGAATGGCCTGATCGGCTGGGTGCCATGTTGCCGGACGAACGGCTCGACATCGTCTTGGAAGAGGCGGCATCCCTTGATGCGCGCACCGCTCTGTTGCGCGCCGGTCCTGCCTGGCGTGACCGTCTTTCCAGGCTCGTTGGCGGATCATGACACCGCCGCCATCCTCAAACGTACACACCATCCCGGCCGGCGGCCCGTTCGTCGATCGGCTGGCCGATGGCGTTCTGGGAATGGCCGGCGGCGACCCGATGGCCCTGTCGGCGATGACCGTCTTGCTGCCTACGCGACGCGCGTGTCGGGCCCTGCGCGACGCCTTCCTGCGCCAGACGGACGGCCGCGCGCTGCTGCTGCCGGCGCTGCGGCCGATCGGTGACGTGGCGGAGGATGCGGTCGATTTCGAGAGCCAGGCGGCGCTCGGCCAGCCGTTGGATCTGCCGCCCGCCCTGGGCGCCTTGTCGCGGCGAACCAGCCTGGCGCGGCTGTTGCTGGCAAGGGGCGATCTGGACTTGACGGCGGGCCAGGCGGTGCAGCTTGCCGACTCTCTGGGCCGCCTCTTAGACGAGGTTCAGACCGAACGGCTCAGCTTCGACCATCTGGGCGACATCGTCGCCGACGAGATGGCTGAGCATTGGCAGGAAACCGTGCGGTTTTTGGAGATCCTGACCCGGACCTGGCCGCGCCATCTGGCGGAGATCGGGGCGATCGATCAGGCCGACCGGCGCAATCGGTTGATCGAGGCGCAGGCGGCGCTGTGGCGGGCACGGCCGCCGGCCGGACCGGTGATTGCCGCCGGATCGACCGGCTCTATCCCCGCGACAGCCGACCTGCTGGCGGTGATCGCCGGGCTGGCGAACGGGCTTGTCATCCTGCCCGGCCTCGACCGCGTTATGACAGAAACCGACTGGCAGGCGCTTGACGAGACCCATCCGCAATTCGGCATGCAACGGCTGCTCGCCCATCTTGAGGTCGACCGGCAAGCGGTTTCTGACTGGCCCGACGACCGGCCCCAGGACCAGCCCGGCGCGACGCACAACCAGCGTCGCCGACTGGTCCGCGAGATCATGCGGCCGGCAGCCACGGCCGATGAATGGCGGCGGATCGAGGGTCTGGGGACCGGCGCGACCGAAGGCTTGGAGCGGGCCGAGGCGGCCACGGAACGCGAAGAGGCCGAGATCATCGCGCTGCGCCTGCGCGAAGTGCTCGAAACGCCTGGCCAAACCGCCATGCTGGTCACGCCGGACCGTCCGCTCGCCCGTCGTGTGGCCGCTGGTCTTCGCCGCTGGGACATCGAGATCGATGACAGCGCCGGTCGTCCGCTGGCCGAAACACCGGTCGGGACGTTCCTTCGATTGTTCGCGAGTGCGGCGGTGGAGAACGCCGCCCCTCTCGCCTTGTTGTCGCTTCTGAAGCATCCCTTGGCGGCGGGCGGGCAGGCGACCGAAACCTTCCGGGCCATGGCGCGGCGGCTGGAGCTGCTCGTGTTGCGTGGTCCGCGCCCGGCGCCAGGACTCGATGCTCTCGTGGCCCTGGCGTCGCGGTCCGAGGCGGCGCTGGCGCGCTGGCTTGATGATCTGAAACCAAGGCTGGCGCCGTTCTTCGACGTCATGGCGGGCGGCGCTCGGCCACCGTCTGACCTCATGCGCCTGCATGCTGAGGCGTGTGAGGCGCTGGCCCAGACCGATGATCTGCCTGGCCCAATGCGCCTGTGGCAGCACGAGGATGGCGAGGCGGCGGCGGCCATGATCTCGGAGGCCATCGAGGCACTTGCGGCCTTTCCTCCGCTCACGCCGGCGGACTATCCGGCGCTGCTGGACGCGTTCCTGTCGGGCGTTGTCGTGCGGCCCCGCTATGGCGACCATGCGCGGCTGCGCATCCTGGGGCCATTGGAGGCAAGGCTGCAGCAAGCCGATCTTATCGTTCTGGCTGGCCTGAACGAGGGCACGTGGCCGGCCGATCCCGGCGTCGACCCTTGGATGTCGCGGCCGATGCGCCAACAGTTCGGCCTGCCAGCGCCGGAAAGGCGGATCGGCTTGGCCGCCCACGACGTGGCCCAGGCGCTGGCCGCGCCGCGCGTGCTGATGACCAGGGCGAGGCGGGTCGACGGCACGCCGACCGTCGCCTCACGCTGGTGGTTGCGATTTGACGCCGTGGCCAAGGCGGCGGGCCTTGACGCTTTGCCTCAGCAGGTCGACCAGCGCCGCGTCGCCCTGTTAGAGGATGCCGGCGAGGCCCAGCCACGGCCGCCGCCGGCGCCGCGCCCGCCAGTAGCCGCCAGGCCGCGCCGCCTGTCCGTCACCAGCTTTTATGCCTGGCAGGTCGATCCGTACGCGCTCTATGCGGAGAAGATCCTGGTTCTCCGGCGCCTGGACCCCATCGACGCCAGCCCAGGTGCTGCCGAACGCGGCCAAATCCTCCATGCTATCCTGGCTGAGTTTCTGGCCGAACCTTGGCCATCCGACCCCGTGGGCCGGTTGCTTTCCATCGGTCGCCGGCATTTCGCGGATCTTGACGACTATCCAGGGCTGACCGCGTTCTGGTGGCCGAGGTTCGAGCGGGTTGCCGCCTGGGTTGCTGCGCAAGAAGCGGGCCGTCGCCCGAAGATCCAGCCCATCGCCTTGGAGGCCACGGGCACGCTGACGATCCCGGGGTCGGCCGGACCGTTCACCGTGACCGCCCGGGCCGATCGGATCGATCTGGACACGACGGACGGCGAGGCCTCGCTTGGCATCGTCGACTACAAGACCGGCCAGCCGCCGTCGGCCAAGATGGTCGAAAGCGGGCTTTATCCGCAGCTACAGCTCGAGGCGTTGATTGCGGAGGCCGGCGGCTTTGGCGGCGTCGCCGGGACGGTCGATGCGCTGGCCTTCTGGCACCTGTCCGGCGGGCGCTCGCCGGGCGGCGTGCGGCGGTTCGCGGGTGAGACGGTGGCCGATCTCAAGGACAGGGCGCGCGACGGCCTGTCGGCCTTGATTGCAGCCTTCGACCGGCCCGAAACACCCTACCGCTCACACCCGCGCGGCCGTGTTCTGCGCCCGTTCGGTTACGACCATTTGGCTCGCGTGAAGGAATGGTCGGCCGGCGCTGCAGGTGGCGAGACATGACGGTCGCCATCGATCCGATCGGCATTGCCACGGATCGCCAGCGCTTGGCGTCCGACCCGCGCGCGTCCGTCTGGGTCGGCGCTTCTGCAGGCACGGGCAAGACCAAGGTACTGACGGACCGGGTCTTGCGCCTGATGCTGGCTGGCACCGCGCCCGATCGCGTTCTTTGCCTGACCTTCACCCGGGCGGCCGCATCGAACATGGCCGAGCGCATCAATGTCGTGCTCGCGGGCTGGGCAACCATGGGCCAGTCGGACTTGGTCGAGGCTTTGACCAAGCTGAATGGCGAAACCCCCACCCAAGAGGAGCTGGCCTCCGCACGGCGTCTGTTTGCGCGTGTCCTCGACACGCCCGGCGGCATGGCGATCACGACCATTCACGGCTTTTGCCAGTCCCTGCTGCGCCGTTTTCCGGTTGAGGCGCGACTGCCGCCGCATTTCGACCTGATCGACGAGCGAGACGCGCTGGAATTGCAGCAATCCGTTAGGCAACGCTTGCTTGAGATACCGCCCGCAGCGCTGGTCGAACCCCTGGCCCGGATTACCGGATTGGTCGATGCGGAGAGCTTCGACGGCCTCGTCGGATCAATGCTCGGACAGCGGCAAAAGCTGCGATCTGCCGTCGAGCTTAATGGCGGCATTGACGGCCTGATCGGCGCGATCCATCGTCATCTTGGCGTCACGCAGGGAGTGACGGACGAAAAGGTGGTGATGGAGGCATGTCGGGACACGGCCTTCGATCGCGCGGGCCTGATGGCCTGCGCCGAGGCCTTGGCCCAGGGCAGCGATACCGAGCAAGCGCGCGCTGCCTTGCTTTTTGAGTGGTTGGATGGCGGGCCGACCGTACGTGCTTCGACGATCGAGGCGTACACCGACATCTTCTTAACTAAGGGCGGTGCCGCCCGAAGCCGATTGATGAACCGGGCCAGCGCGGAGCGGTTCCCCGACGGCCCCGACACTTTGGCGGCTGAGGCGGATCGGCTGCTCGCCTTGGAGGGCCGCCGACGGGCCTTGACGATCGCTGAAGCCTCCGGCGCGCTGATGCGGGTGGGTGCGGCGCTGATCGAGGCGTACGACGATGCCAAGCGCCATCGCGGCGTCATGGACTATGGCGATCTGATCCTGCGCGCGGTCGACCTGCTGCGCCGGCCCGACAAGGGGGCCTGGGTGCTCTACAAGCTGGATGGCGGGATTGACCATATTCTGGTCGACGAGGCCCAGGACACCAGCCCCGAGCAATGGCAGATCGTCACCACCTTGGCCGAGGAGTTCTTCGCCGGCCAAGGCCGGTCCGAACAGGTCAGGACGGTCTTCGCGGTCGGTGATGAGAAACAGTCGGTCTTCGGCTTTCAGGGGGCCGACCCCGCGGCGTTCGACCAAACGCGAGAGCGGCTGGAAACCCATGTGCGGTCCGCCGAACAGGACTGGCGGCGTGTGCCGCTGCAGATTTCGTTCCGATCGGTCCAGGCGGTTCTCGACGTGGTCGACGCCATCTTCGAGCCGGAGGCGGTGCGCGATGGCGTTTCCGCCGAACCCGTGATCCATGGTGCCTCGCGGGCGGGCGCAGGCGGACGGGTGGAGTTATGGCCGCCGGTCGGGCCGGTGGAGGAGGACGATGACGGACCCTGGTCCCTGCCCGTCACCCAGCGTCGGCGGATCGCGCCGGCCGCCCGCTTAGCGTCCGCGATCGCCGATCGCGTGCGGCAGATGGTTGATGGTGGCGAGCAGCTTGTCGCCGCCAACCGGCCGGTCCGCCCGGGCGATTTCCTGATTCTGGCCAGGCGCCGCAGCGAGGTCTTTTACGAGATCGTCCGGGCACTGAAGGACCGCGGGTTGCCGGTCGCGGGCGTCGATCGCATGGTCCTGACCGACCAGCTTGCCGTGATGGACCTGCTGGCCCTGGTCAATTTCCTGCTGTTGCCGGACGACGATCTGACCTTGGCGACGGTCCTGAAGACGCCAATGATCGACCTTTCCGAGGAGGATCTCTTCGACCTGGCCCATGGCCGCAACGGCACGCTATGGCAGGCCTTGATCGCGAAGGCCGATACGCCCGCCTACGGGCCGGCGTTCGACTATCTCAGCTATTGGCTGGCCCGCGCGGACTATGTCGGCCCCTATGCACTGTTGGCCGACATTCTGGTCCGCCCGTGCCCTGGCGACCGGTCGACCGCCCCAGGGCCGATGCCAAGCGGCCGGCGGGCATTGACCCACCGGCTGGGCGAAGATGCCAAGGACGCCATCGACGAACTGCTGATCCAGGCGCTTGCCTTTGAACGGCACCATGCCGCCTCGCTGCAGCGGTTTGTCCATTGGCTGCGCGAGGCGGATACCGAGCTGAAGCGCGAACTGGAAACGGCCGGTACTGATCAAGTTCGGATCATGACGGTGCATGGTGCCAAGGGCCTTCAGGCGCCGATCGTCGTTGTTGCCGACACAATGTCGAAGCCGGCCGGGACCAACGCCCTGTTCTGGCCCGGTTTGGACGAGGACGACCCGCCGCTTTGGCGCCCGCATACAGGTCTGCGCGAGCCCGTGACGGAGGCGAGGGAGGACCGTTTGAAACGGCGCGAAGCGCAGGAGTATCGACGCCTGCTCTATGTCGCCCTGACCCGCGCTGAGGACCGGCTGATCATAACGGGCCATCATGGCAGCCGCGTGCCGCCGGATCATTGGTACGACCTCTGCAACGCTGGGCTGCATGGCCTCGCGGGCGTTGAGCAACAGCCGTTCGATGGTGAGTGGGCGGACAGCATGCTGGTCTATGACCAACGGCAAACGGCAACACCATCGGCCGGCGCCGAAGAAGCCCTCGGCGAGGCATCCGTCGTTCTTCCCGATTGGGCCGGCCGGCCGCCGCCACCGGAACCGCGCCCAGCCCGTCCCCTGGCGCCGTCGCGCCCTTCGGCCGACGAACCGGCGATCCGGTCTCCAGTCGGCGAGGATCGCCAGGACCGGTTCAAGCGCGGGTTGCTGCTGCACCAGCTTCTGCAGATGCTGCCGGACCTGCCGACGGCCGAACGCGCCCAAGCAGCCAAGCGCTTTCTCGCCCGACCAATCCATGATTTGGATGCCGACCGTCAAGAGACCTATGCCGCCGAGGCACTAGCGGTGCTGAGCGATCCGGCGTTCGCCGCGATCTTCGGGCCGGGCAGCCGGGCGGAGGTGCCCATCACCGCACGCATCGGCGACACGGTTCTGTCCGGCCAAGTGGACCGCCTGTTGGTTCATGACCGGTCGGTTACGGTGTTGGACTACAAGACGAATCGCCCGCCGCCAGACACCGCCGATGCGGTCGATCGTGTTTATTTGCAGCAGATGGCCGCCTATCGCGCGGCGTTACGGGTGATCTATCCGGACCGGTGGGTGGCCTGCGTTCTGGGCTGGACGGACGGGCCGACGCTGATGCCGTTGCCGGACGATTTGCTGGACCGGCATGCGCCGGATGCACAGCCGCTGCCTTGACCCCGCCCGGTCCCGATCCCCATATTGGCCGGGACTCGACGAGAAAGCGGTCGACCCCCCGGCTGCTCACACAATCAAGGAAGCCAATGATGAGCGCGACGAAAGCCGTCTCCGATTCCAGCTTCGAACAGGATGTTTTGAAGGCCGATGGACCAGTCTTGGTCGACTTTTGGGCCGAATGGTGTGGCCCGTGCAAGATGATTGCGCCGGCGCTGGAAGATCTGGCCGGTGAAAAGGCGGGACAGCTCACGGTCGCCAAGGTCAACATCGATGAGAACCCCGGAACGCCGTCCAAATATGGCGTGCGCGGCATCCCGACGATGATGCTGTTCCGCGATGGCGAGGTTGCGGCCACCAAGATCGGCGCCCTGCCGAAAGGCGCCCTGTTCCAATGGGTGGATTCGGTTCTCTAAGGCCTGCCCTTAAGGCAGGTCAGCCGTTCTCGGCCAGCACTTCGCCGGCCAGATAGAGCGATCCGAAGATGACGACGCGCCCGCCGGGGATGACCCGGTGCGGCGCGTCATTCATGTCGGTGACCCAGTCCACGTCCGCAAAACCGATCGCCTTCGCCTTCGCCGCGAGGTCTTCGGGTTTCGCCGCGACGGCACTGCCTGTGATCGGTATCGCAATCAACCGATCGAGTTTGCCGACGAGCGGGCTCAAGACGGCCGCGGGGTCCTTGGTCGTCAACAGCGCGACAAGCGCCGTGGTCGGGCGGGACGGCAAACCCTCCAGCCACGAAGCAAGGGCCGCGCCGGCGGTGTCGTTGTGAGCACCGTCCAGCCAGACTTCGTCCGTCGGCAGGGCCGCGATCAGTGGGCCGGTGGTGAGCCGCTGCAGCCGTGCTGGCCATTGGGCGCTGGTCAGCCCGGCCGCTTGCGCCTCGGTGTTGGCGGAAAGCATCTCCAGATGCCGGGCAAGGCGTAGCGCCGTTGCTGCGTTTGCCAGCTGATGGGCGCCCGGCAGCGACGGTAGTGGCCAGCTTGTCTCGCCATCGCGGTCGGTAAGGATCAGGGCGTCGCCCGCGCGCCGGTGAAACCAGTCCCGACCGTGACGATCCGCGACGGCCCCCATGGCCGCGATTTCCCGATCAAGCGCGTCGGCCGCCGCTTCGAACGGCTGGGGGCCGATGACCGACGGTACACCCGGGTTCAGGATGCCGGCCTTTTCGCGGGCTATGGCTTCGACGCTGTCGCCCAGGAAGTCTTGATGGTCCAGCGAGATGCAGGTGATGGCCGTTGCCACCGGCCGGTCGATCACGTTGGTGGCGTCCAGCCGGCCGCCCAAGCCGACCTCCAGCAAGGTCAAATCGGCTGGTGCTTCGGCAAACGCCAGAAACGCCGCAACCGTGGTGATCTCGAAGTAGGTGATGTCCGCGCCATCATTCGCCCGCTCACAACGTTCCAGCACCTCAAGCAATCGGTCGTTGTCGATGGTCCGACCAGCGACCTGAATGCGTTCGTTGAAGCGCACCAAATGGGGCGACGTATAGGCGTGGACCGAAAGCCCCGCTTGTCTCGCCATCGCGTTCAAGAAAGCGATAGTCGAGCCCTTGCCGTTGGTGCCGGCGACATGGACGATCGGCGGCAGCGACCGCTCAGGATGGTCCAGCTTAGCCAAAAGCCGGTGAATGCGATCGAGCGATAGGTCGATCAGCTTGGGATGCAGCGCCCCCAGCCGGTCGAGTGCGGCGTCTATGGCGTCAGGGGTTTGGCCGGTCGTCATCGGCGGGTTCCGCCTCCGCCACCTCGCTCTCGGCCTCCGGTTCGTCGGCACCTTCCTCCGCTGCCTGAGGTGCCTCGTCTTCGGCGCTGGCCTCGATTGTGGCCGGGCCGTCGGCGTTCAATGCAACGACCTGTGCCGCGGGCGTCGGCCGGCGCAGCATATCGACGATCCGAACCAGGGTTTCGCGCAGACGCTGGCGATGCACGACAATGTCGACCATGCCGTGTTCCAGCAGGTACTCGGCAGTCTGGAAATTGTCGGGCAAGGTCTCGCGGATCGTCTCCTCGATCACGCGGGCGCCTGCAAACGCGATTTGGGCCCCCGGCTCTGCGATATGGACGTCGCCGAGCATGGCAAACGACGCCGTGACGCCGCCGGCCGTCGGGTCGGTCAAGATCACGATGTACGGCAGGCCCGCATCCTTCACCAAGTCAATGGCGATGACGCTGCGCGGCATTTGCATCAGCGACAGGATGCCTTCCTGCATCCTGGCACCGCCAGAGGCCGGCACGGCGATTAGCGCCGCATCCTGCAAGACCGCCAGCTTGGCGGCTGCCAACAGCCCCTCGCCGACGGCCGTGCCCATGGAGCCGCCCATGAACTGGAAATCGAAGACCGCAATCACCGCCTTGTTGCCGCCGAGCAGACCATGGGCGACGGTGATCGCGTCGTTATGCCCGGTCTTGGTCTGGGCCTCGCGCAGCCGGTCCGTGTAGCGCTTGGTGTCGCGAAAACGTAATGGATCGACGGCCGATTTCGGCAGTTCGATTGCCGTGTAGTCGCCGTCGTCGAACAGCATTTCGAGCCGCCGCGCCGCAGAAAGACGCATGTGATAGCCGCAATGCTGGCAGACGTGCAGGTTGGTTTCCAGGTCGCGATGGAAGATCATCGCCTCGCAGTTCGGGCATTTATGCCAGAGATTGTCCGGCACCTCCGGCTTGGACGAAACCAGTGCCCTCAGCTTGGGTCGGACGAAGTTGGTCAGCCAGTTCATACCTGTCCTTGCGCGATGGCGGTTCGGTCGTACGCGTACGGGGCGCTGTTACTACTTAGGTGCGCGCCCGGCGAACACCATCGGCAAGTGACCCCACAAAGTCCAGCACCGACTGAACCGAGCCGTTGGGCGACGCCAGCGCGCCAACACGCTCCACAATCGCCGACCCGACAACCACGCCATCGGCGTGCCGCGCGATTTCCGCTGCTTGTTCCGGCGTCTTGATGCCGAAGCCGACGGCGATGGGCAGGTCGGTATGGCGCCGCAACCGTTCGACTGCCGCTGCAACGTCGGCGGTCGTGGCAGATCCGGCGCCGGTGATGCCGGTGATTGAGACGTAGTAGACAAAGCCGGCCGTGTTGGCCATGACGGCAGGCAGGCGCCCATCATCCGTGGTCGGCGTCGCCAGGCGGATGAAGGGCAGGCCGGCGGTTTGGGCCGGCAGGCACAGCTCCGCATCCTCTTCCGGCGGCAGATCGACGATGATCAGGCCGTCAACGCCGGCCGACAGCGCGTCGTGCAGAAAGCGATCAACGCCGTAGCTGTAGATCGGGTTGAAGTAACCCATCAAGACGATCGGGGTCGTCTGCCCGTCGGCACGAAACCGGCGCACCATCTCCAGCGTGCCGGCCAGCGTCATGCCGGCGTTCAGCGCGCGCAAGCCCGCCGCCTGGATCGATGGTCCGTCGGCCATGGGGTCGGTGAACGGCATGCCCAGTTCGATGATGTCGACGCCGGCCGCCGGCAGCCCGCTCAGCACCGTGAAGCTGGTTTCCGGGTCGGGGTCGCCGGCTGTGATGAAGGCGACAAACCCGGCGCGGCCTTCTTCTTCCAGGGCCGCAAACTTTTCAGTTAGACGGGTCGAGCCGGATGCCTCGGTCATTGCAGTGCCACGCCCAGCCGCTCGGCCACGGCGAAGATGTCTTTATCGCCGCGTCCGCACAGATTCATGACGATGATCTTGTCGCGATCCATATCGGGCGCGATCTTGGCCACATGGGCCAGGGCGTGGGCCGGCTCCAGCGCCGGAATGATGCCCTCTTTGACGGAGCAGAGCTGGAACGCCTCAAGCGCCTCTTCATCGGTGGCGGAGACATAGTCGACACGGCCCTGCTCGTGCAGCCAGGCGTGCTCTGGGCCGATGCCGGGGTAATCGAGGCCGGCGGAGATGGAGTGCGCCTCGATGATCTGGCCATCATCATCCTGCAAGAGGTAGGTCCGATTGCCGTGCAGGACGCCGGCGCGGCCACCGGTCAGGCTGGCGGCGTGTTTGTCCGTGTCGATGCCTAGGCCGCCAGCCTCCACCGCCACGATCTCTACGTCCGGCTCGTCGAGGAAGGGGTGAAACAGGCCGATGGCGTTAGACCCGCCGCCGATGCAAGCGACCAGCATGTCCGGCAGGCGGCATTCGCGCTGCATGATCTGGTCGCGCACCTCCTCGCCGATTACCGATTGGAAGTCGCGGACCATCTCCGGATAGGGGTGTGGGCCGGCGGCGGTGCCGATGATGTAGAACGTGTCGTCGACATTGGTGACCCAGTCGCGCAACGCCTCGTTCATGGCGTCCTTTAGGGTCCGGCTGCCGGAGGTCGCGGCCTTTACCTCCGCGCCCAGCAGCTTCATGCGGAAGACGTTGGGCTGTTGCCGTTTGATATCGACCTCGCCCATATAGATCGTGCAGGGCAGGTCGAAGAGGGCGCAGACCGTCGCCACGGCCACGCCATGCTGGCCGGCACCCGTTTCGGCGATGATCCGGGTCTTGCCCATGCGCCGGGCCAGCAGAAGCTGGCCCAGGCAGTTGTTGATCTTGTGGCTGCCCGTATGGTTCAGCTCATCGCGCTTGAAGTAGATCTTCGCGCCGCCGAAATGTCGGGTCAGCCGTTCCGCCAGATAGAGTGGCGACGGTCGCCCGGTGTAGTGGGCATTGTAGTAGCGGAGTTCGGCCTTGAAGGCGGGGCTGGCCCTGGCGGCCTCATAGGCCTTCTCGACCTCCAGGATCAGAGGCATCAAGGTTTCTGCAACATATCGGCCGCCAAAAATGCCGAAATGGCCGTCCTCGTCGGGGCCGGCCCGGAATGTGTTCGCACGAAGGGCTGCGGTCACGAGTCTTTCCAATGAGAAGGGGGGTGATGGGGTCGAAACGCGTCATGGTTGTCAAAAGCTCTACCGAGAGCAGGCTCCAAGACGGTTTCGTTACGAAAAGTGGCGGCGACAATAGCGATACGCCCAGCCCGTGTGAACCGGCGAGAAAGCATGTCTGTGTTGAATTTGCGGTATTTTAACCTCTTAGTGTTCTTATCCCGCCGTTTCGTCCGCTTGTTCGCACCATGGCCAGCCTTTACGACATCAAACCTCGCTTTCAGGCGCTCTTGCGCCCGGTCGTCGACCGCATCGCGATCGCGGGGGTTCGGGCGAACGCGGTGACCGTTGCGGCGCTCGCTCTTTCGGTTGCGTACGGGCTGTGTCTGGCGATCTGGCCGTTGTCGACACTGCTGCTGATTGGCCTGCCGGTCATCCTTCTGGTGCGCATGGCGTTGAACGCGGTCGATGGCATGCTGGCGCGCGAGCACGACCAGAAAACCAGGCTGGGCAGGGTGTTGAACGAGCTTGGTGACCTGGTCTCCGACGCCGCGCTTTACCTTCCGCTGGCCGCATCCTTCGCCGCGCCGGCCTGGATGATGGTGGTTTTGGTCGTGCTCGCCATGATCGGCGAAGCGGTCGGGCTGATGGGCCCGTCACTCGGGAACGAGCGCCGCTATGACGGGCCGTTCGGCAAGGCCGACCGCGCGCTCGCCTTCGGCGCGCTGGCGATCCTGACGGCCTTCGGCTGGGCGACATGGACCTGGGTGCCGGTTGTCCTGGGTGTCGCCATTGCCCTGGCGGCAGCGACCATCGTCAACCGGGCGCGCAAGGTCATGGCCTAGTGGGCAGCATCTCCTATCCATCGGTCCAATGGACCTTGGCCGGGCTGTTCGCGGTCCTGGCCGTGGTCACGGTAATGCTCTGGGTGCTGCGTCGCCGGTATCCCGAGCGGGATTGGCGCGAACTGACCGATCGGACGAACAGCTGGTGGGTGCTGGTAATCGTGTTTGCCGTCGCGATCCTGGTCGGCCGCGTCACCAGCCTGATTTTCCTGGCCATCATGTGCTTCTTGGCCTTGAAGGAATACTTCTCGCTGATCCCCACACGGCGTGTCGACCGGCGGGTGCTGTTCTGGGCCTATCTGGCAATACCGGTCCAGTTCTACTGGATCGGCACGGGCTGGTACGTGATGTTCCTGATCTGGGTGCCGGTCTACATGTTCCTGTTGATGCCGATGATCATGGTCATCGCCGGCGAGACCAAGGGCTTCCTGCGCGCCGCCGGGTCCATCCAATGGGGCCTGATGATCTGTGTCTTTCTGTTGAGCCACACGGCCGAGTTACTGGCGGCGCCGGATGACGGCAACCCGGTGGCCGGCAGTGCCGGTTGGTTGCTCTATCTCGTGATCCTGACCCAGTTGAACGACGTCGCCCAATATCTCTGGGGCAAGGCGATCGGCAAAACGAAGGCAGCACCTTCCGTCAGCCCGAACAAGACGGTCGAGGGCTTTTTGGGCGGCCTGGGCTCGACCCTGGTCCTCGCTGCTCTGCTTGCTCCGGTTCTGACACCGTTCGACCAGCTGACGGCCCTGCTGGCGGGCGCGATCATTGCCTTTGCTGGCTTCTTCGGCGATCTGGTGATCTCGGCCTTGAAGCGCGATCTGGGCGTGAAGGATGCCGGCAGCCTGTTGCCCGGCCATGGCGGTGTTCTGGACCGGCTTGACAGCCTGGCCTTCGCCGCGCCGCTGTTCTTCCACTTCGTCGCTTTTCTCTACTACTGATGCTGCGCCTCTTGTTCTTCGCCCTGATCGTACGGCCGATCATGGCTTTGATCGTCGGGCTGAACGTGCGCCATCGCGAGCGGTTGCCGGCGGCCGGCCCGGCCGTCATCGTGGCCAATCACAA
Source organism: Pseudomonadota bacterium (assembly GCA_039819285.1). Taxonomy (GTDB): domain Bacteria; phylum Pseudomonadota; class Alphaproteobacteria; order DSM-16000; family Inquilinaceae; genus JANQGH01. The sequence goes on along the minus strand of JBCBSH010000003.1, from coordinate 11,376 downwards.
CAGCCATATCGACACGCTTGGGCTGATCGCGCTCTTCCCGTTGCGCCTGCTTCGGCGGGTTCGGCCAGCGGCCGCGGCCGACTATTTTATGACCACGCCCCTGAAATCCTGGATCTCGCGCCGGCTGATCGGCATTGTGCCGGTCGACCGGGATGCGCTGAGCCGGGGGGAGGATCCACTGGAGCCCGTCGAGGCGGCGCTGGACGACGGTGCGATCATCATTCTGTTTCCCGAGGGAACGCGCGGCGAACCGGAACGATTGCAGGGATTCAAGAAAGGCATCGCGGTCCTGGCCGAACGACGGCCCGACCTGCCCGTAACGCCGGTCTTTCTCCACGGCTTCGGCAAGGTGCTGCCGCGAGGGGCCTGGCTGCCGGTGCCGTTCTTTTGTGACGTCTTCGTCGGCGACCCCGTGATCCCGCCGGTCGGCGGCGGGCGCGACGGCTATGTCGACGCCCTGGAGGCCGCTATGGCCGCGCTTGCCGCGGAAGGCCGATTTCCCGACTGGGACTAACTAACTGCCAGCTGAAAGATCAGACCGGACAGGAAGGCGCCGGCCAAGGCGAAACCCAGATAGGCCGCAAACGCCGGTTTGCGCACCAGGGCGTAGACCGCGATGGCGGCCGGGATGCAGGTGACCCCGCCGGCGACCATGAACGACAGCGCTGCCCCCGGCGCCATGCCCTGCGCCATCAGCCCGTCAACCAGCGGCAGGGCCGCATAGCCATTGAGGTAGGCCGGCACGCCGATGATCGTCGCCAACGGCAGCGACCAGGCATTGTCGTTGCCCAAAGCGGACATGATCCAGGCCTCGGGGATGTAGGCCAGCATCAAAGTCTCAAGGATGAAGGCCAGCGTCAGCCATTTCAGCAGGAACAGGCCGGCCCGGCGCGCTTCGCTGCCCAACTGATTGATACGGGTCTGCTCGCGCCAGATCCGCCACTCGATCGGCTTCGGCGCGCGCACCGTGGACCCCGCGCAGCCGCCGTCGCCAACGCCCTCGCGCAAGGGATGCTCGAACAGCCCGTAACGCTGCAAGGCTATGGTGCCGAGGCCGCCGAGTGCGCCGATGCTGAACGCGGCCAGGGTCTTGCCGACGGCGAAGTCGATGCCCAAAGTGCCGACCGTCAGCGCGAACATGGACGGGTCCATGATCGGCGAGGCCAGCCAAAAGGCCATGACCGGTGCCAAGGGCACGCCCATGGCCAGAAGGGCGGCGATCAGGGGGATCACGCCGCACGAGCAGAACGGCGAGATCGCCCCGAACAGGGCGGCCACGAAGATCATCTGCAAGGGGCGTCCGGTGAACGCCCGCGCGATCAATTGGTCGGCGCCGCTCGCCTTGGCATAGCCGGCGATACCGACCGCGATGATGAGAAACGGCAGAACCTCAAGCAGGCTGCCACCGGTATCGGGCAGCGTAACCGAGAGCTGGCCTGGGTCGAGCAGCGCCAAAGCCAACAAAATGGCGAGAATGGCCAGCCAGACCCGATCGATCTGCAGGGGATGCGCCAGCGTGTGACCGGCGCGGCGGACGAGTTCGGTCATGAGACGACGTCCAATGTCGGGGGTTTGCCCGCGCGGCTTTCGGCGTGGCGATCGCCTTGGTTGCCACCGACATCGGCGCAGCATTCGGCCGTGAGATAGGCCAGCATCGCGTCCATCACGGGGAAGGCCGGACGGCAGATCACCTCGCGCCCCTGGCGTTCCTGCGCAACAAGGCCCGACCGAGTAAGCGCGCTAAGATGGTGCGACAGGGTCGACCCGGGCAAGCCAAGGGCGGCCTGTATGCCGCCGACGGTCATGCCGTCGGGACCCGAACGGGCCAACCGGCGAAAGATCTCGAGCCGTGTCGGCTTGCCCAGCGCGGCCAGGCAGGCGGCGGCGCGAACGCTATTCATTGCTTCAGTCATGACATATCTATATTTCCAGAAAAGTCGATATGTCAAGTGCGGATGTATCTTCAAGATGCGCCGTAGCGGAATCCCTCGGTTTCGACCGGGTGCGGAAACGCGCAGGCTTATCAAGCGTCGCTGACGGATGATATGACTAGATCCATGAGCCCATCTCGACTGGCAAGCGAGTTTCGCCGAAACGGCTATTGCCTGATACCCGACGCGATAGCGCCGGGGACCGTGGAAGACCTGCGACATGCCTGCGATACGATGGTCGCCGATCCGCATCGCGCGGAAAGGCGGCAGGGGCGCCACAGGATCGATGTGGGGGACAAACGGCTGTTCCTCAGCCACAGGCATGAGGAATTTCCGGCCGTCGAGGCCTTCGTCATGGCGGGTCCGGTGGCGGAGTTGGCCCGAAAGCTGATGGGGCCGCACCCCCACCTCTTTAACGAGCAGTTCGTGTTCAAGGCCGCCGGCGCCGGGTCAAGCTTCGCCTGGCATCAGGATTCGGGCTATGTCGGATTTGACCACCCGCCCTACCTGACGCTGTGGTGTGCGCTTGATGACGCCACGTTGGACAATGGCTGCATCCATGTCCTGCCGCGCGACCTTGGCAAGGAAACGGAGATCAACGCCCATGTTTGGGACGAGGTGGGCAAGGAACTCGTTGGCTATGACGGCGATCGGCCGGGTGTCGCCGTGCCGTGCGAGGCAGGGTCGATCATCGCGTTTTCCAGCGTGACGCTCCATCGCTCTGGATCGAACACCACAGAACACCCTAGACGGGCCTACGTTTGCCAGTATTCAGCGGGTCCGATCCTGCGGCCAGAGACGGGGGCGCCGCTGAACTACGCCAAGCCGCTGCCGACCCGAGCCAGCGCATAGGCCCTGGCGAAGCGCTAAAGCTGCGCCGCCTCGGCCAGGAAGGCGCGGATCAGCGCCGGCGTCTTGTTACCGGGCCGGTCTTCAACGCCGGACGAGGTGTCGACCGCCACCGCCCCGGTCGTGCGAACGGCATCCGCCAGATTGTCGGCTGTCAGGCCCCCGGACAGCATCCAGGGTTTCGACCAGTTGCGGTTGGCCAGGAGAGTCCAATCAAAGGCAACGCCGTTACCGCCCGGCAGTGACGCGACGTTCTTGGGCAGCTTGGCGTCGAACAGCAAATGGTCAACCGCCGGTTCGAAGGCGGAGACCTGATCGAGATCCGTGTCGCTGGCGATGCGGATGGCTTTCATGACCGGCATGGAAACATTGCGTCTGATCTCGGCGACCCGTTCGGGCGTTTCGTCGCCGTGAAGCTGGATCATGTCGAGCGGGACTTGCGACACGACAGTGTCCAAGAGCTCGTCGTCCGGGGTGACGAAGAGACCAACCGTGCGCACACCGGTCGGCGCCTGACGCGCCAACTGCGCGGCCAGTTCCGGTCCGACATAGCGCGGGCTCTTGGGATAGAAGACGAAGCCGACATAGCGCGCGCCGTGGGCGGCCGCTGCGGCCAGGGTTTCCGGCGTTGATATCCCGCAGATTTTTGCCTGTAGCCTCATGGCGATAGCATGGGGTGCCGCGCCTCGCGGATCAAGCCGCCTCAACGCCGAGGGAGCGGGCGATGGCGGCCGCGGCTTCACCCGGATCATCGGCCTGGGTGATCGGGCGACCGATGACCAGATGATTGGCGCCGAGCGCCATGGCTTGTTCCGGCGTGACTGTGCGTTTTTGATCGTCCTCGCCCCACCCGGCCGGCCGGATGCCGGGAACCATCAGCACGAAATCCGGCCCCGTAACGGTGCGCAGTTGCGTGATCTCCGGCGCGGCACAGACGACACCGTCCAGCCCGCTTTCCCTGGCCAAGCTGGCCAGGCGGCCAACCTGGGTTCCAACGTCAGGGTCTTGACCGACGGCGAGCATGTCGGTGGCGTCAAGACTGGTCAGCACGGTCACGCCCAACAGCTTGGGTGGTGCCACGCCATAGATCTCCGCCCCTTCTTCCGCCGCCTCCGCCGCGGCGCGCATCATCTCCTCGCCGCCGCTGGCGTGGATGGTGATGTAGGCGAACTCCAACGGGCACAGCGCGCGCACGGCCGCGGCGACCGTGTTGGGGATGTCGTGCAGCTTCACGTCCAGGAAGATCGGCTTGTTGGCCGCGCGGCCAACCTCGTGCACGCCGTGCGGGCCGTTGTTGGCGAAGAACTCCAGACCAAGTTTCAGCCCGCCGACATAAGGCCCGACGGCGCGCGCCCAGGTCAGCGCCTGGTCCATGGAAATAGTGTCGATGGCAACGAAGATCGGGGACATGGGGTGCCTCTCAGTCAGCGCGAGTGTCCAGAAATCCGGCCGCCCAGCGGGTGATTTCGGTGCCGTCACGTTTGTCTTCCAGGGCGTCGGCGACCGCTTCGCCCAGCAACGGCCCAAACTTGAACCCATGGCCGCTGAAGCCGGTCATCAGCCAGGCCGAACTGCCGATGGGTTCGACAACGAACCGTTCGGCTGGCGGGTGCACTGTGTAGAAGCAGACCTTGCCGACGTCCAGCGAGAACCGGTCGAATGATGCCAGGCGGTTTGAACATGACCGAGATAACGCCCGCGTTTCCTCTTCGCCCGCATCGCGGTCCGCGTCGGGATCCCCCGACATGGAAAAGCTGTGGTCGCCCACCTTCAGACCGGTGCCCGCCACCGGTGGGACCAGATAGAAGCCTCTGTCAGGCTCGATTTCCAAAACCATCGGCATGCGAGCCCATTCGGCGGCTTTGTCGGCGGGCGGCGTCAGGTAGGCGACGACTTGGCGCGACGGCACCACGCGATCGGCGGGGCCAGGCAGCAACTGTCGAACCCAGGGGCCGGCGGCGACGATCAGCCTGTCGGCCCGGAGGTTTCTGCCATCCTCCAGCCGAAGGGAGGCGCCATCAGGATCGACGCTGACGACCCGCCGGTGCGGCATCAGCGTGACGCCGCGCTGCGCCAGATGGTGGGAAAGCAACTCGATGATGCGCCCCGCCAGCAGGGCGCCGCCGGTCTTCAGATAAAAGGCATGATCGACCCCGTCCGATGTTAGCAGCGGGAAGCGCCGTGACAGATCATGGGGGGCCAGCATCTCGATCGAGTGCCCCTGAGACTTCAAGACCTCGGCACTCGCGTTCAGCCAATCCTGGCCCGTCGTCCCAACGGCAAGCGTGCCAGTCTGTACGTACAGCGACTCGCCCAGATCCTGCCAAACCCTGTCCCAGGCCGGAAAGGCCTCGTCCACCATCGCTGCGTAACCCGCCATGTCGCCGTAGGCATAACGGATCAGACGATGCTGATCGACGGAGGATCCCAGCGGGTTCGGAATCGAAGCCTGCTCGACCACGGTGACATCGTGTCCGCGACGGGCCATGGCCCAAGCGGCCGACAGGCCCATGATTCCGGCGCCGACAATGAGAAGTTTCATGGCTGCTCGCGGCGCCTGTCTCAAACAGGCTCTTCCGGGTCGGGATGGTCGACCGTAAGCCGACCGTGTTGTTGGAACAAGGCATCCAGACGGTCGACCAGGGTCAACACCGCCGGCCGGTTGCGGCTGTCGGCGTGATACACCAGCCAGATTTGGCCCTGCAACTCTTCGATCGTTCCACTGACGCGCACAAGGTCCGGCTCCGGGTCCGCCGCATAGCAGGGCAGCAGCCCCAGGCCCGCCCCGGCCTTAACCGCCTCCAGCAGGATCAGCGAAGACGCGCAGCGGACCTGCGGCTTTGCCCCCTGGCGTCGAGCCTCAAGCCACGTCGCCGAGCGCAAATGGTGGTGGGTGTCGTCATAGCCCACCCAGGGGCAGGTCTCGTATCTCCGCGCGCTCATGGCCTCCGGATGGCCTCGCAGCAGGGCGCGCGAGGCGTAGACAGCGCGCGACGGGCGGGCAACCAGCCGGGTGATCAAATCGCCGCTTTCCGGCAGCACGTTGCGCAGCGCGATATCGGCTTCGCGGCGGCTGAGATTCAAGAACCCGAAGCTGGGCACGATCTCAATCTCGACGTCTGGCATATCCGCCACCAGCGTGCCGACCGACTGCATCAGGAACCGGCCGCCCCACTCGCCCACGGCAATCCGGACGGTGCCATAGAGTCGACTGAGGCTGGCGGGCCAGGCACGTTCCAGGGCCCGCGCCTCCGCGCCCATCGATTCCGCGATCGGATGCAACGCACCGCCCGCCCGCGTCAGGCGAAGCCCATCTTGCCGACGGTCGAACAGGCGCTGGCCCAGCTGGGCCTCCAACGCCGCAATGCGACGTCCGATGGTTGGCTGGCTGAGGCCGAGCCGCCGCCCCGCGGCCGTCAGGCTTCCGGTCTCGGCAACCGCTTGAAACGCTTGGAGCAGATCCCAGCCGATGTGCGTCTCATTCATGATTGAATGCTAGTATTCCAAATTGCTGGATTTCAATTCAATTGTGAACATACCAGCTTAGTGGCTCCGAGATACTTGGAGCCAAACGCCATGATCAGGGTCATCAAAATCCGTCCAATGCCGGCAATCGGCGCGTGGTTCAAGCGCCGCCTCGTGCCCGTTTGGCGGCGATCGAACCGTCGGCTTGACCGGCTGTCCGACCACCTGTTGCGCGATATCGGCCTGGACAGTGATCAGGCGCGATGATCTGAGGCCGCAGCCCCTATTAGGGGTCTACTTCGGTCAGGGGGCAAGCCCTCACCCAAACAGATCCAACGTGGCTTGCCTCAGTGTTTCCTTCGCCTCTCGGCGCATGTTGGCTTCGCGATGGGGCGGAAGTCTCCAGTCGCCCATGTGCATTAGCGCAGCAGCAGCAACGTAGAGCAGCCACAATGAAAGCCTGCCCTGTTCGATCCGGTCATGCTTCGCATAGGCATTCTTGAATTCACGCACGCCTTTGTCACCAAAGAGATAGCGTATCTCCAAGCAGGTACAGGCTATGTCGGACAGCGGATCGCCGACAGCGGCATCCTCCCAGTCAAGAATTGCCGCGATGTGTCCGTCCGACCAGATCAGATTCTCCGGCCAGAAATCGCCGTGCAGAAGCACCGGTGTGCCCCTGTAAGCGGTATCGTTCAGTTTGGTCAGCTTCGCTCGAAGATCAGACCATTCGTCATCCCCCTCAAGAAACTCAAACAGCTCTGGAAAAGGGTCCATCCGCAACGGCAGGCTCGGCAGGTCGGCGGTTCGTGTTCGATGCACGGCAACGAGCATTTCGGCCATCTTGCCGATGCAAGTCTCCAGATTCTGAGCCTTGATCTCGGACGAGCCCTCAACAAAGTCGATCAGGACGAATGGATGTCCCAGGAGTTCAGAGTCCCCTCCAAAACCGAGCGGCCTTGGCACTGGAAGCCCTGAGCGGAACAGGGCTTCAAGGAGCTGAAACTCGAGTTGAGCGCTATGCCCGCAATGGGTTTCGCCATGAACTCTTAGGACCGCGCTATAAGGGCTCTCGTCCGCTAGACGTATGTCAAGACGATAGACCTTCGCAGACACGCCCCCTGTCAGTCGCGCCGCGCTGTTCAACGTGGCCCCTGGCAGGACAAGTTCCAAGACACGGTCTGCGTTCTTCAGCAGAGGCACCAATAACTCCGAAAACGATGTGTATGCTAATGCTGTCAAAGACAGCTTAATCAGTCGATTGCCAGTTCACGGCGACCGAGGCGACGGACGGGCCCGTCGCCGCGTTCGATTTCCCAAAGCCGTGGTGCGCCTTCTGAGCAGATCGGCTTCACACCAGGTGTCGCGCCTCAACGATCGCGCCCCACAGATGATAGAGGCTGCTCGACGGGCTGAACGGGTCAACCGTGCTGCCGTCCCGGGACAGACCGTCGCGCAGGATCCCGTTATCCGGCGACATGTAATGGGCGAACAAGCTTGCGAACAGGGACCACACGATCGTCGCGGCGTCAGGGTCGCCGGTCCGCTCATGCATCACCGCGAACGCTCTGATCGCTTCCGTCTGCGGCCAAAACCGCTTTGTTTCCGAGAGGATTTCGCCGTCGGGCGTGACGGAGTCGAAGGCGGCGAACACGCTGTTCTCGCTACGGTCCAAGCCGTGACGAATGGCGAACGCCATCAACCGATCGCTGATGGCCTCGACCGCGCGGGTTCCGCCCTGGGCCTGATAGCGGTTCAAGAGCCAGACCCATTCGAACTGGTGGCCGGGTTCGCGCAACCGTCCCTCGGCGCCCGATCGCAGGCGCCAGTCGGCCTCAAAGAATTCGGCCAAAGTCCCGGCCGGATCGAGAAAATGGTCGACGAGAAGTGCGACCATGTCGCTCGCCAGGTCAAGCCATACGGCGGCGTCCGTTGCGGCGTGCAGCGCGAGAAACGCCTCCAGCAGGTGCATGTGCGGGTTCTGGCGGCGCGGTTTGCCGGCGTCGACGGGTAGCTGTTCGACAAAGCCGCCGGCGGGGTCGGCCATGCGGTCAACCAACAAGCGCCGAACCCGTTCCGCCCACTCAAGCGGCTCGGCCCCGCCGGTCGCCCGATGTAGCCAGGCCAGCGCCAGCAAGGCAAAGGCATGGTCATAGAGGTCGACTGTCCCGTCGACGATTTGTGCTTCGCGCGTGACGCGCATGGGAAATCCGCCGTCGCGGTCGTTCCAGCAACGCTTCAAAAAGGCAAACCCGGCTCTGGCTCTGGGCAGTGCATAATCTCCGGCATCCAGACAATGGGCGTGTGCGAACACGTAAGTCTGGCGTGCCTGGACCCTGAACCGGGTGAAGCCCGGATCGTGCGCAATACCGTCAAGGGTCATCTGCTCGACAAAGCAGCCGTTGTTTTCGTCAAAGCCTTTGGTCGCCCAAAAGGGCAGCAGGGTTTGGGAGGCCCAGGGCCACAGGTCGGGGAGTGTCGGTTGGGTCATGCTGGTCATGCGCGTTGGACGATCAGTTGTGCGGCCGCCAGATCCTCCAGGGCCGTACCGACGGATTTGAAGAGAGTAATTTGGTCGTAATGGCGGCGGCCCGCCCGTTCGCCGCGCGTCAGGTCAAACAGGTCGGCCGCCACATCGTCGGGCCGCAAGAGGCCGCTTTCGATCGGCTGAACGATGTCCCCGGCCTCCACGCACGCGCCCTCTCGCGTGTCGACAAAGACGCGGGCGCGACGGATGGCCTCGTCATCGACTTCGCGCATGTCCGGGCGGTACCCGCCGACCAGATCGACATGCACGCCATCGGATAGCCACTCGCCTTTCACGACGGGATCGGGCGAGGCGGTGGCACACGAGATGATATGGGCGCCGGACGCCGCGCTGGCCAAATCCTCCGTCCAGTCGACCTTCATGTCTGGCCGGTTGAGGGCCTTTGCCAGCTTGCGCGCCCTCGTCGGCGTACGGCCCCAGATCAGCACGTTGCAGATGGGGCGGACGCTGGCATGGGCCAGGATCAAGTGCGGTGCCAACTGGCCGGTGCCGACCATCAGCAGGCGTTCGCAATCTTCGCGTGCAAGGTAGCGGGCGGCCAGCGCGGAGGCGCAGGCCGTGCGGCGAACGGTCAGGGCCACGCCATCGATCATGGCCAGCGGTGCGCCGGTTTCGCCGTCCATCAGCAGATAGGTGGCCATGATCATGGCCAGGTTTCGGGTCCCGTTATCGGGAAAGGCCGTGGCGATCTTCACCCCGATATGGCGGCCGGTCTGCCACGCCGGCATCAGCAGCAGCGTGGCGTCATTTTCGCCATAGGTCGGGACCGTATGGTGGTGGCGCAGTGGCGTTGCGATATCCGACCGAAAGGCCTGGCGCAGCTTTTCGACCAGCGTGGCATAGTCCAACGCCGCCTCGACGGCCGCCGCGTCGATCACCCGCATGGAAGGATGGACCCGTCGATCGGCGGTCGACTAGCGTTGATCCGCCAAGGCAGGCTGGGTGCCGGGTGCGGCCGAGGCTGCCACGGCCTCGCGGGCCTTGCGCCTGGCGTCGGATGCCGCCTCCTGCGCGGCCCGGGTTTCGGCACGCAGCGCATCCGCGCGGGCCCGCTCGCGGCGGGCAGCCTTGCGGTATTGGCCGCCACTGACCCAGGCGACGAGACCGCCAGCAAGAAAGCCGATGACGATCGCGACCAGCACGGCAACAAAGATCGGAACCGTCAACTCATAGTGCAGTGGCCAGAGATTCAACGTCACCGGCCCGCGGTTGGAGGCGGCGAACAGGACCGCGATGATGGCTAGCGGTATCGTGATGATCCAAGTGAAGTAGCGCAACGCTATCCCCTCCGACACACCGTCCGGTGTGGTTCAGCCCTGGTTCGGCCCTTGTGCAGCACGCGTTCAGCCCGCGTTCAGGCGCTCACGCAGCTGCTTGCCCGTCTTGAAGAACGGCACGCTTTTTTGAGCCACGCTGACGGTTTCACCCGTGCGCGGATTGCGCCCCGTTCGTGCCTCTCGATGCTTGACCGAAAAGGCGCCAAAGCCCCTCAACTCGACCCGATGACCTGCCGCGAGTGCCTCGGCGATCTCATCGAAGATGGTGGAAACAATGCGTTCCACATCCCGCTGATAGAGGTGCGGATTCTGCTCGGCCAGCCGTGCGATCAGCTCTGATTTTGTCATAGGCTTTCGTCTCCTCCCTGCGGCGTTGCCAGGCGATACCGCCTCATTCTATGGCTCGGCGGTGGTCGGCCCATTCACGGCGGCCCTGCCTTAGGCACCGCCCGTTGCCTCGTCAGCGGATGGGCGGACAGTGATCATATCCCGCCCTTGATTTGTGCGCCTCGAACCGGACCTCTAACGGATCCGTGACTTGGCAATGGTGCCAGAGGGAACTTGGAAACGCAACGGTAACCCTTTCCATTGAAAGGGTTTTTACCTGGGCGACTTGACCGTTGCCGTGGGTGATTACGGTTGCAAGCGCGCGGTCGGAAAGCAAGAAGGGCCGCCCAATCATGGGCGGCCCTCTAAGGGTTGGCTTTGAGGCAGGCTACTTGTCGTCGTCGGCCTTGGCGGCCTCTTCGGCATTGGCCCGGGCCTTTTGCAAGGCCGCACCCAGGATATCGCCCAGCGAGGCGCCGGAATCCTGGCTGCCATATTCAGCCATGGCTTCCTTCTCCTCGTCGACCTCGCGCGCCTTGATCGACAGGGTCAGGCGGCGGGTTTTCTGGTCGAACTGGGTCACCTTGGCATCGACCTTCTCACCGACGGCAAACCGGTCCGGCCGCTGCTCCGACCGGTCGCGGCTGAGATCGCTGCGCCGGATGAAGCCGGTTAGGCCGTCATCGCCGACCGTTACTTCGATGCCGTTGTCATTCACCACCGAGACGGTGCAGGTGACCACGGCCCCCTTACGGACGCCGGCCGCTGCCGCGCCGCCCATCGGATCGTCCTCAAGCTGCTTGATCCCGAGGGAGATGCGCTCCTTCTCCGTATCGACGTCCAGCACCTTGACCTTGACCTGGTCGCCCTTGTGGTACTCCTGAATGGCCTGCTCGCCAGGCACGTTCCAGGAGATGTCGGACATGTGGACCATGCCGTCGATGTCGCCGGGCAGGCCGACGAACAGGCCGAACTCGGT
>JBCBSH010000002.1:0-78997 GCA_039819285.1 Pseudomonadota bacterium | reverse complement strand
CGCCGACCCGGACGAGTTGCGAAACCTTGCCGGCGATCCCGACCATGCGGAGGCCGAAGCGCGGCTGCATGCGCGCCTGATGCGCGATTGGGATCCGGAGGCAGTGAAGGAAGCCTGTATCGACAGCCAGCGTCGTCGCCTGCTGCTGCGCAACCTGACCGAGACCGTGCCGCGCTACGACACGTGGGCGCTGGAGGTGCGCAGCGGCGACAAGGATCGCTATGTGCGGGGCCGGCAGGCCGCCTTTCATCGCAAGGCGTTGCAGCGGTTCCCGGTGGTCGATCCGGTGCCGTACGATTTCGAGCCCGAGGACGAGTCCCTGAAGCCCTGATCGGCTAGCTGCCCGAACTGTCTGAAACTGAACATTCGGGCGGTTCCGGCGCTGGTACGCTCGCCCGAGTGACAAAGATCGGGTCAGGGCAGCAGACGATGAGTACCGAGAGTTATGACTACATCGTCGTCGGGTCCGGCTCGGGCGGCGCGGCGCTCGCGGACACGCTGGTGCAAGACGGCCGGTACAGCGTTCTTCTCTTAGAGTCCGGGGCCGACGACCGCTGGATCTGGACCCGCATTCCGGCCGGGGTTTTCTACCTCTTGCGCGGCAATCGGGCCGTCTCGCGGTTCTTTACCGAGCCGGAACCGCACATGAATGGGCGCAGCATTTTTTGGCCGCGCGGGCATGTGGTGGGCGGCTCGTCGACCGTCAACGGCATGATCTGGGTCCATGGCGACCCGGCCGAATTCGATCATTGGCGCGACGCCTATGAACTGCCGGGCTGGGGCTATGACGATCTCGCCCCCCTGTTCCGGCGCCTCGAAACCTACGCGCCGGGCGATCCGGCCCGAAGGGGCAAGGACGGCCCCGTCACGATCACGGAATATGCGCCGCATGCGCCGCTGATGGATGCATTCATCGACGCCTGTGCCGGCGCCGGCATACCCGAGGTGCAGGACTATAATGCCGGCGGCTATGAAGGGGTCGGATACCTTCAATTCAATACCAAACGGGGCTGGCGCCAGGGCACGCGCGAGACCTTTCTGAAGCGTTCCCGGCTATCGCCAAAGCTGCGACTGCTGACTGGCGCGCATGTGGCCCGTGTGACTTTCGACGGGCGGCGCGCGACAGGGGTCGTCTACTCTCATCACGGTGAAAACCTCACTGCCGAAGCGCGGCGCGAGGTCATCCTGTGCGCCGGCGCGGTCGAGACGCCGCAGCTCCTGGAGCTGTCCGGCATCGGCCAGGCCGCGTTGCTGCAATCCCACGGTATCGACGTGGTGCATGACCTGCCAGGCGTCGGCGAAAACGCCCATGATCACCTGCATACGCGGTTGAGCTATCGCTGCAGGAACGCCGTGACCCTGAACCAGATCATGCGCAACCCGGTCCGCAAGGGGCTGATGGCGGCGCGGTTCGCAATGCTTGGCAACGGGCTGATGTCATGCTCAGGTCAGATCAGCCACGCGCTGTTGAAAAGCACCCCCGATCTCGACCAGCCCGATATCAAAATCCAGCTTCATTGGCTGTCCAGCCCCGACGCGCGCGATCCAAAACATCTGGTCCTCGACGATCATCCCGGCATTTCGATCGGGACCTTTCCGCTGCGGCCAAAGTCGCGCGGCTCGGTCCATATCCGATCGGCCGATCCGACGGAGAGCCCCGCGATGTCGGCCAACTACCTTGAGCATCCCGACGATGTCGCGGCCACGCTGGCGGGCATTCGTATTGCCCGGAAGGTGGCCGCCCAACCCGCCTTGGCACGGTTCGGGGTCGAGGAGGTGCGACCCGGGCCGGACGTTCTGGAGGACGATGCGCTGATGGACTTCGTCCGAAAGAGCGCGCAGACCTCTTATCACCCCGTCGGGACCTGCCGCATGGGCAACGATCCCCACGCCGTCGTTGGTCCGGACCTGAAGGTTCGAGGTATCGAGAATCTTCGGATCGCGGATGCTTCGGTGTTCCCGACCATGTGCTCGGCGAACACCAATGCGCCGGCCATGGTTGTCGGATTGAAAGCCGCGGAGTTCCTGTTGGCGTCGCCGTAACCGCGACGAAGAGACTAGGAGAGCAAAGCCTCGCGCATCCGGCGGCCTTCATTACCCATGCGGGTGAATTGGGCCTCAGGCAGGTCCGGCTGGGGCGCGTTGTGGTTCCAGACGTTATGGCTTTCAGGCGTCACGACCAGCTCGACGAAGATCGGCCCGTCCGTGGTCAACAAGTCCGGCAAAGCCGCCTGCCAATCCTCAAGGCTCGCGAACCGATGCGTCACCGGGAACCCGGCCGCCGAGGCGATGGCGGCATAGTCCGTATCGCCCGTACCCGGCACGGGGAGGTTGACCATATTCTCGAACCAGACGCCGTTGTTGAAGACGACATGCATCAGGTTCTTCGGCCCCGCCCCCGCGATCGAGACCAGGCTGCCGAGTTGCATTAAAAGCGAGCCGTCGCCGTCGAGAACCACGACCTTCCGGTCCGGCTGGGCCAAGGAGAGGCCCAGGCCGAGCGCCGACGCGCCGCCCATCAGCGGCACGCAGGAGATGTTTAAGGGGCTGGGCGAAGCCTGATTGATCCATAGGATCGAGGTCATCGTGGCCACGACAATGGCCTCGTCCGCGCCGGAACCGCGATGCTCGGCCAGGGCGGCGATGGCATCCTTGCAAAGAAAATAATCGGCCATCAGGTGCCTCCTCAATGCTGCAGCGGCAGGTTTTGGCCGAAGATGACGGCGGCGGGCCAGGAATCGCGGTAGGCCCGATCGAACGCCGCATCGATCCCACCGAGATCCTCGGCACTCTCGATCCGCCAGTGCGGGACCTCGACCGCGTCGAGCACGGGTTCCAGAATCCGCACGACGCGGCGTGCGGACTTCGCCGGATCGGGCGTGAACGCTGCGATCTCGCGCCCGAACTGTCCGATGAACAAAACCAGCGGCATCCCCGCATCGAGCCCGATGGCGCGAAGCGCGTTCAGCCCGGCATAAAGCCCCTGGTTCTGGACGACAACCACGGCGCGCTTGCCGCCGATATGCAGCCCGACCCCCGCCGTGATCGCCTCGTCCTCGGTGCAAAACGGGACCATTTCGATCTCACCATCCGCAACAAGCGCCTGGTGCAAACCGATCTGGATCCAGTCCGGCACCGTCACCGCATGGGTGACGTTGTTTTCTTTCATCTTGTTGAGGACGGCCTCGCCCGTGGGCATCGCCATGAGTGACTCCGCAGCATCGTCGTTAGCGGAGAAACGCTAAGGCAGATCGCTCCGGCGATTTGTCGTCCAGCGAACAGTGCCGGGCGCTCGGGGCAGATTTGCATCGCGCCTGCCACCCTGCGGCGCGAGACTTCTCAAAGCAGCGACAGGCCGCCATCCACCCGCAGGATTTGGCCCGTGATGTGGGCGGCATCGCGCGACAGAAGGAAATCGATGGCGGCGGCGATGTCGGCCGGCTCGGCGATGCGGCCCGACGGGGTGGCCCGCGCCGCGTCCTCCCAGGCCTTGGGCGGCAGTGCGGCGTGGCCGCCAACCTTGCGGGTATAGCCGGGCGCCACGCAGTTGACCGTGGTACCGCTTGGCGCCAGTTGGAAGGCCAGCGACCGGGCCAAGGCTTCCAAGGCCGCCTTGGAGGCAGCGGTCACGGGAAAGATCGTGCCGTTGACGCCGAAATCGTTGGCCACAAACGAGCTTAGCGCCACCACCCGGCCCCAGGACGAGGCCTCCAGATCGGCCCGGCAGGCGGAGACCAGCTCGACAAAGGGGACGGTGTTGACACCGAAGGCGGTGCCAAGATCGGTGCGGCCGAAATCGCCGAACTGGGATTTCTGGGCGCGGCCGGCATTGCAGACGATCTGGTCGATGGATCCCAAGGCCTCACGCGCCGAGGCCACCAGTTGGTCGACCGATGCCGGCTCGGCCAGGTCGGCCAGCGCGTGGGCCACGTTCGCCCCCTTGGCGGCTGCCGCGTCAACCGTCGCCGCAAGCCCGTCCTCATTGGCGCGTGTGGTTAGAAACAGGGCCGCGTCCGGCGCCGCCAGTCGCAAAGCCGTTGCCGCGCCGATGCCGCTGGCGGCACCGGTGATCAGCACCACCCGTTCGTGTGTCGTGGCCACGCGGCTTACTCCGCCGCCAGGACAGGTTCGGCGCGGTAGTCGTACGCCGTATCGAGCCCAGGGCTGCGCACGATGGTGCGCCGCTCATCGGGCGACAGCATGCTGACCTCGCCGGACGAACCCATGATCAAGACGGCCGACGTGCCGGCCTCGCGCTGGAAATCCAACAGTGTGCCAAAGCCCGGATGGTCGATGCTGAAATCACCGTTCATCGGCGTGTTCAGCGCGGCGAAGGAGCCTGTGACGATGGGCGTGAAGGCGGTCATGACGGGTCTCTCTCATGGGTCAATGACGGTTCCAACAGGCCGCGAAATGGCCGGTCGATTTTTCTTCAAGCGGAGGCGTCTGGCGTCGGCAAATGTCGGTGACCAGGGGGCAGCGGCCCTGGAACCGGCAGCCGTCGGGCGGCATCATCGGGTTTGGCACCTCGCCCTCATAGACGATGCGCTTGCGCTGTCGCTCCTGCACCGGGTCCGGCACCGGCACGGCGGACAGCAGCGCCTCGGTATAGGGGTGTTTGGGGTCTTCATAGATCGTTTCGGCCGGCCCGATCTCCACAAGACAGCCGGCATACATGATCGCGATCCGGCTGGAGATGTGTTGCACGACGCTGAGATCGTGGGCGATGAACAGATAGGTCAGGCCCAGGTCCCGCTGAAGGTCCTGAAGCAGGTTCACGACCTGGGCGCGAACCGACACGTCAAGCGCCGAGACCGGCTCATCGGCCACGATGAACCGGGGATGTAGGGCCAGTGCACGGGCGATGACGATGCGTTGGCGCTGACCGCCGGAGAAGGCATGCGGATACCGGTCGAGCGTGTCCGTCGGCAGGCCGACAAGATCCAGCAGTTCGGCCACCTGGCCCGCCGCTTCGTCGCGGTTCCTGACCAGCCCGTGCACGACCAGCGGTTCGGCCACCAGATCGAGCACGCGCATGCGCGGATTGAGGCTGGCGTACGGGTCCTGAAAGATCAGCTGCATGTGCCGGCGCAGCTGGCGCAGGGCCTGGCCCTCCGTCTGGGTGATGTCCGCGCCGTCGAACCGGATGTGGCCTTCGTGCACCGGCACCCGGCGCAACACCGCGCGGCCAAGCGTTGTCTTGCCCGAACCGCTTTCGCCCACCAGCCCCAAGGTTTCGCCCTGCTGAATGGCGAAGCTGACATCGTCAACGGCGTGGACGTGGAGACGCTGTTGCCCCCAAAAGCCCGCGCGCCCGCCGGGAAAACGCACCGATAGGTTATCGACCTCGACCAGTGGGTTGCCAGGCTTCTCAGCCTCAGTCTGCGCCAAGGGCGACCCCGCTCGGTTCCGGATTGGCCCACGAACCGGTGAAGGGGTGGTGACAAGCCGCGCGCCGCCCGGGCGCCACGGCCGTCATTGCCGGATCGATCGCACAGTCTTCGCGCGCGGCCGGGCAGCGCGGTTCGAAGGCGCAGCCCTTGGGCGGGTTGCCCATATCCGGCGGCCTGCCGTCGATCGCGATCATCCGGTCCGCCCGTCCGTCGAGCCGAGGCGTCGAGCGCAACAGGCCCATCGTATAGGGATGGGCCGGGTTGGCGAACAGGGCGTCGGCCGCAGCCTCCTCGACGATCCGGCCGCCATACATCACCGACACGCGCCGGCACAGCCCGGCCACCACGCCCAGATCATGGGTGATCAAGATGACGGACAGGCCGAGGCGGGACTGAAGATCTTCCAAGAGGTCGAGGATCTGGGCCTGGATCGTGACATCGAGAGCCGTGGTCGGCTCATCGGCAATCAGCAGTTCGGGCTCGCAGGCAAGCGCCATGGCGATCATGATGCGCTGGCGCATGCCGCCGGACATCTGGAACGGATACTGGTCGAGCCGCTTGTCCGGCGCGTTGATCCCGACGAGATCCAGCAGGTCTTTCGCGCGGGTCCGTGCGGCGCGTTTCGACATGCCGAGATGGCGGCGCAGCACCTCCGTGATCTGGGTGCCGCAGGGGAACAGCGGGTTCAGCGAGGTCATGGCGTCCTGGAAGATCATCGCCATCTCGCGCCCCCTGACGGAGCGGGCAAACGAGGCGCCGCTGCTACCCAGCAGGGACCGGCCCTTCCAGCGAATGTCGCCGCCGACGATTTCGCCCGGCACGTGGACCAGGCCCATGGCTGCCTGGGACGTCACGCTCTTGCCGGAACCGCTTTCGCCGACCAGGGCCAGGGTTTCGCCGCGTCCGATGGAGAGCGAGACGCCACGGACCGCCTGCACGACACCGCGACGGGTCGTGAAATGGACCCGCAGACCGTCGATTTCGAGCAGCGGCGGTCCGCTCATTCCGCCGGTTCCGGCGATCGGACTGTGGTCCGTCGATGCTGGCGCCTGCGCAGCCGCGCCGCGACCGAGCGGGCGAAGCGCTTCTCGCGCTCCTGCGGGTCGGAGGTCACGCGCGCCCAGCTTGCCACCAGGTTGATCGCCAAGACCGTGATCGCGATGGCCAGACCCGGTAGCGTGACCAGCCACCAGGCGATGAACAGATAGTCCTTGCCACTGGCGACATCGAGGCCCCAGGAGGTCGCCGGCGGCTGGATGCCGAGGCCGAGGAACGACAGGGCCGCCTCGGCCAGGACGATGCGCGCGAACTCCAGGATGCCGAGCGTGAGCAGTGGCGAGATCAGGTTGGGCAGGATGTGCAGGCCGATCACCCGGCCAAAACGGCTGCCGACCATCTCCGCGGCATCGACGTATGGTAGTTGGCGCACGGACAGGACGATGCCGCGCGTCATTCGCGCATAGACCATCCAGCCGTTCAGTGCGAGCACGATGATGACGGTGGTGATAGACGGGCCGATCACCGCCAGGATCACCAGCGCCAGAAGAAGGCCCGGAAAGGCGATCAGCGTGTCGACGAAGCGCATCAGTGCGGCATCGACACGGCCGCCGAAATAGCCCGCGACCAGCCCGATCGCGACGCCGAAGGCGCCGGCCAGCGCGACCACGGCCACGCCGACGACCAGGGAGATGCGGGCGCCGTAGATGATGCGGCTGAGCATGTCGCGGCCCAGATGGTCCGTGCCCAGCACGTGGGCCCAACTGCCGCCCTCTTGCCAGACGGGCGGAACCAACCGATCGCGCAAGGACTGGTCCGCCGGATCATACGGCGCCAGCAAGGGCGCGAAGACCGCCATGAACACCAACAGCAGCAGGACCACCATGCCGAGGAAGGCCGGCTTGTCGGCCCACAGCTCGCGCAGGAAGCCGGCCGAACCGCCGGGTGCCGCCGCCGCGATCGCGGTCGCCGCAGCGGTCTCGTGCGACGAGGTCTCTGAAACCGCGGTGTTCTCGGCGCTTTGATCCATCATGCGATCAGTCCAGCTTAATCCGGGGATCGATAGCCTTGTAGATCACGTCGACGCCGAAGTTGAACACGACAACGATCACGGCGATGACGAAGACGATGGCCTGCAACAGAACCAGATCCTGCCTTTGGATGGCCTGCAGGGCCAGCAGCCCGAGGCCCGGCCAGGCGAACACGGTCTCCACGACGACCGTGTAGCCGGACAGGATACGAATGAACTCCCACGCCACCAGGGTCAGCACCGGCACGGCGGCGTTGCGCATGGCGTGCACGCCGACGATGCGGAATTGCGACAGGCCTTTGGCCTCGGTGGTCTTGATGTATTGCGCGTTTAGCTCGTCGATCATTTGCGAGCGCACGACCATCACCAGCCGCGTCATGGCCGGCAGTGCCAGCGTGACCGCCGGCAAAACCAGATGGGAAAGGCCGCCGATGCCACCGGTGGGCAGCCAGCTCAGCGTCACGGAGAACAGCACGATCAGCAGCAGCCCCAGCCAGAACTGGGGCAGCGACAGGGCGACGAGGCTCAAGATCACGGTGATCCGGTCGATGAAGCTGCCGGGGTTCAGCGCCGCGATGATACCGAGCGGGATGGCGATGACGGTCGCCAGAACGATCGAGCTTACGACCAACAAGAGTGTGATCGGCAGCCGCTCGAACACGATGTCGAGCGCCGGCCGGTCGAGCCATAGCGAATTGCCGAAATCGAAGCGGGTCAGGTCCCAGACATAGTTCACGAACTGCACGACGATCGGCCGGTCGAGCCCCAACTGCGCCTCGAAGGCGGCGCGCTGTTCTTCCGTCGCCTCCAGCGGCAGCATGATGTCGACCGGGTCACCGATCATGCGCGTGATGACGAAGACGACGACCGTCACTCCGAGAATGACGATCAATCCGTCCCAACATCGTTTGAGGAGCATGCGCCCCATGGCGATGGCTTTCCTGCTACGCCGCGCTCTACCAGATTATCGCCCGCCAGCCGGCGGGATCGGGACGGGGCCTCCGCGTCCCCGCCCCGACATCCTCCGCAAAGGCTACTCGACGGACATCGTCGACACCAGCAGCTTGGCGTCCACGCGCGGCTCCCACTGTAACCGCTCGGACGTGCCGTAGATGTCGTTGATGTTCAAGAGGAAGGCGAAATAGGCCTCGTCATACGCCCGTTCCAGCGCCTGATGATACAACGCCTCGCGGGCGTCGACATCGGTCTCGCTGCGCGCCTCGACGATCCAGTTCGCCATCTCCTCATCCGTGTTCGAGGCGCCGATGCCGTCGAGATGGTAATAGGCGCTGAGCGGACGGTCCGCGTCGAGCAGTTCGTTGGACGACACGACGAAGATCGCGTCCGCGCGGGTTTCCCGATCGAAGAGGCGGTTCAGATACTCGCCGAACTCAAAGATGCGCACGTTGGGTTGGACGCCGATGTCCTCCCAGTACGATGCGATGACCTCGATCATCTCCCGGTCTTTCAACCAGCGGCCGGCCGTGCCGACCAGCTCGATCTCGGCACCTTCGGCACCCGCCTCGGAAATCAGCTCGCGCGCCCGGTCTGGGTCAAAGCTGTAGCCGGGAATGTCAGGGTTGAAGCCGAAGAAGGGCGGTGCCATGAGCTGGCCCTGGGCGACCTCGGCGTAGCCGGCGAAGAGCGATTCCGCCAACGCCTCGTGATCGATCGCCATGTTGAGCGCCTGGCGCACACGGGCGTCGGCGGTCGGCCCGTCATCGGCGTTCAAAATGACGATCGGCAGCTCAAGCCCGCTGACCGACACCGCCCGCGGAACCTGCCCGACGAATTCCGGCAATAGGTTCGTGATAAGGTCCGTCTCGCCGGACAGCAGGCTGGACAACCTCGTGCCGAACTCGCTGATAAACCGGAATTCGACGTCCTGGATGCTGGGCGCCTCGCCCCAATAGTCCGGGTTGGCGGCCAGTTCGATGGAAGAGCCCCGGTTCCAATCGACGAACTGATAGGGCCCGGTGCCTACGGGGTTGGAGGCGAAATCCTCCGATTCAGCAGCGCCCGGTGGCACCATCTTCATCCAGTAAAGCCGCGCCGGCAGGATCGGATCCGGCCCATCCGTGGTGATGCGGATCGTGTCGCCATCGACGGCCGAGGCCCCAGTGATCGAGGCGAAGAAGGACGACTGTTCGGAGTTGAACTCCGGATCGATGATGCGGTTCACGCTGAAGGCCGCCGCGTCGGCGTTGAACGGTTCGCCATTGTGGAAGCTGACGCCGTCGCGCAGGTCGATTTCCCAAGTCGTTTCATCGACCTGGACCGGCATGGACGCCGCAAGGCTGGGCCGCAACGAACCATCGGCGTCGCGGAACAGCAGCGTCTCGAAGATGTTGTCGGTGATGGCGCGCTCGCCGCCATCGTCGCGCAGTTGCGGGTCGAGCGTTGTGGGTTCCGAGCCGATCGCGATCGCGATTTCCTGCGCCCAGACCGGGCCCGTGGCGGTCAGCGCGGCCGCGAGTGCCAGTGCCCTAAAGCTCCATCGTGCATGCATCTTGTTTCGCCCTCCTGTTGAATCCCAAAGACCTTGTCCGGTCATGATGCCCGGACCTGACGGATAGGATGATTTTGATTTTGTATACCGCACCAGGATTGCTGACTCTGGTGTACCGAAAGGGAGGCTGTCAAGCGTCTGGGACCTGTTCGTGTCCCAAGACCCTCGGATTGCAACTAACCATCGGAAATCATTTCATTAGCTGAGCCTTTAGAGCCGCTCCAGCTGCAACAGGCGAGACACCGAAGCGGTATCATCTTTGGCGTGTTACCCTCGACGAACCCATGGCCCAGTGTCCGCCATCGGCGTTGGTATACAAATTCTGGACGCTGCACCAAGGGCTGGTTATACGGATCTGCAAAGCCGTTTTGCGCGACGGAGTGCCATCCCGTCGCGTCGCGTTTCGCAAGGCGGGACTACCCCATTTTGATGCCCAAACAGGCCGTGCTCTTGAACGATCTCCTTCATGGATGACCTAGCCGCCTATCTGACGGTGGACTGGCTGGTCTATCTGCTGGCCTTTGCCACCATCGTCGTGGCCGCCGTTGCCCAGGCATCGATCGGGGTAGGTTTCGGTATCGTTTCGGCACCGATTCTGGCGGTGCTCGACCCGGTCCTGGTGCCGGGCCCGCTGTTGGTACTCGCTGTCCTGACGTCGCTGATCGTGGCGATACGGGACCGGCAGGATTTGAGGCTGGGCAATCTGGGTTACGCGCTGGGCGGGCGGGTGCTGGCCTCGATACTCGGCGCCTTGACGGCGAGCGTCTTGTCGCCGCGCCTGTTCCTCATCGTCTTTGCCGCGCTGATCCTGGTGGCCGTGGCGCTGAGCCTGAGCGGCCTGCGCTTCGCACTCAATCGACGCAGCCTTTTCATCGCCGGCGCCGCCTCGGGCTATATGGGCACGATCACCTCCGTCGGCGCGCCGCCCATGGCGATCGTCTACCAGCATTCGCCCGGCGCCGTGGTGCGGGCGAATATCTCCGCCTTCTTGATGGCGGGCGGCATCGTCTCGATCCTGTCTCTGGCCGCGTTCGGCGCCTTCGACTGGTCCGATCTTCTGCTCGGCGCCAAACTGTTGCCGGCACTTCTGATCGGCATCTGGCTGTCGGGTTCGCTGACCCATTTCACCGATCGGGGCTGGATGCGCCCGGCGATGCTGGCTCTCTGCGCCGGCGCTGCCGTGCTGCTGTTACTGCGGGCCCTCGCGCCCGGTTTGGGCGGCTAAGAAGATCCCTCCGGGACGTCTTCCCTGGCCAGGAGCCGAGGCCCCATTGTCGAGTGGTCCGGTTGACCGGACGGCAGTTTCTTCCGTTGATCCAGCGGCACCCAGCTCACCTTCAACGGTCCCGTGAGGGTCGTTTGGCAGGCTAGCCGATAGCCCAGCGCCAGATGCTCGTCGCTGATGTGGTTGCGTTCCTTCTTGGTGGGCGCGGCCGTGTTCTCCGCGCCTTCCTCAAGCAGGCAGCGGCACGTGCCGCAGATGCCGCCGCCACATTTGAACGGAATGCCGCCCTGCTTGCGCAGCGACATGCGCAACAGGTTCGACCCGGCAGGTACCTCGATGGTCTTGCCGTCATTGGCCAGGAACACGATCGTGACGAGCGGCTGCGGCTCTTCGTCGTCGTAGTTCATGGGGCCTGCCGTCTCACTTCTTGATGTCGGCCTCGACGAGCACGTCATGCCCCTTCGGCGCCAGCAGGTCCGACAGGGCCTGCAGCGCGGCAAGGCCGGCGGCGATGTCCTGTTCGCCATTGCCGCCCGACAGGCCGACGCCGCCAATCACCTCGCCATCCACCACGATGGGAAAGCCGCCGACAAAGACCGTAAAGCGGCCTTCGAACGATAGCTGGATGCCAAATGCCTCGTTGCCCGGCAGGGCGGGGCCGTTCGGCGGCCGGTTGAACAGGTGGGTTGAACGTTTGTGCCCGGCGGCTGTGAACGCCTTGTTCCAGGCGATCTGGGGCCCCGTGACCCGCGCGCCGTCCATCCGCTCCAGCGCCAGGGGATAGCCGCCATCGTCGACCACGCAAATGGTCTCGAGCACGCCGATCTCCTCCGACTTGGCCCGGGCGGCAGCGACCATCACGCGCGCCTCCTCCAGCTCCAGTTTGAGCGCCTGTTTCATCTCCCTGTCCCCTTGCTGGCGGCCGTCAGCGGCCGAGATAGACCGTCTTGATCTGGGTGAAAAAGTCCAACCCCGCGCGGCCGGATTCACGGAAGGTCGCGGTGCTGGACGCCTTGATGCCACCGAACGGCGCGTTCACCAGATTGCCGGTGGTCGTCCGATTGACCTTCACCGTGCCGGCCTCCACGTCGGTCGGAAAGCGCTGGATATAGTCGAAATTCTTCGTCGCCAGCGACGCCGACAGGCCGTATGCGACGCCGTTGGCGACCGCGATGGCCTCGTCGTATGAGCCGATTTCGATCAGCGCGATCACCGGGCCGAAGATCTCTTCCTGCGCGATGACGGCGTCGGGCGCGACATCGCCAAACACAGTCGGGGTCACGTACCATCCTTTGTCGTGCGGCGGATCGGTCAACCGACTGCCCCCGGTCACCAGCGTCGCCTCGCCCTTGCCGATCTCGATGTAGCGCAGGACGGTCTCAAGCTGCTTTTGCGAGGCCAGCGGGCCGATCTGGGTGGCCGCGTCAGCCCCGTCGCCCACGACCAGCGCCTCGCTGGCGGCTTTCAGCTTCGCCGTGAACGAAGCCGCCACGTCGCGATGGACCAGCACCCGGCTGGTGCCGGTACACGCCTGACCGGTCAGGGAAAACCCGCCGCCGACGGCCAGCTTCACGGCCAGATCCAGGTCGGCGTCTTCCATCACGATCAGCGGGTTCTTGCCGCCCAGCTCCATCTGCGTCCGCGTCGTTATCGGCAGCCCACGATGAATGGTCTCGCCCGCCTTGGTCGAGCCCGTGAAGGATATCGCGCGTACCCTCGGGTCCGTGGTCAGCGCCGGCCCGGTTTCTGTCGAAGGGCCGGTGATGAAGTTGATCACACCGGGCGGCAGGCCGCCGGCGACCAGCGCTTCGGTCAGGCGAAGCCCGATCAGCGGTGCCTCCGACGACGGCTTGAACACCACCGTGTTGCCTGTGATCAAGGCCGGGGCCATTTTCCGCGCGGGGATCGAGACGGGGAAGTTCCAGGGCGTGATGATCGTCGCCACACCCAGCGGTTCGCGCTGGGTATAGACCGTCATCTTGGCATCGTCCTGGGCAAACACCTCGCCGGTCAGCGTCTGCCCCTCGATGGCATAGAACCGCAGGGTCTGGGCCGCGCGCTTGACCTCCGCGACGCCGAGCGACAGCAGCTTGCCTTCCTCGCGCGACAGCTCGGCGCCGAAAGCGTCCGCGTGTTGTTCCAGCCAGCCGGCGGCCTTGTCTAGGCACGCGGCGCGTTTGGATACGGGCGTGGCGCGCCAGTCGGCAAAGGCGGCATGCGCGGCATCGACCGCCCGTGTCGCGTCTTCCGCCGTGGCGGCGGCAAACCGGCCGATCAGGTCGTC
Organism: Pseudomonadota bacterium; assembly: GCA_039819285.1. Lineage (GTDB taxonomy): Bacteria > Pseudomonadota > Alphaproteobacteria > DSM-16000 > Inquilinaceae > JANQGH01. Next base: position 65,560 of record JBCBSH010000002.1, on the reverse strand, counting down.
GGTATTGGCAGGATTGCGGTTTTCAAACCCGTCCCCGTTCGAGGCGGCGACCCAGCCACCGTCGATCAGCAGCCGGTGGTCCATCACCCCGTCCGGGCCGGGGCTGTGACTGTCGCTCATGGCATCCTCTTTCTGGGGCCGCGCACCGGCCCTTCTTGCTCGATCTCGAAATCCTCGAAAATGCGGAGTTGGCAGACCAGGCGATAGCCCTCCGCCAAGGCCGCGTCGCCCAGGGTCTTCTTTTCCCGCCAGTTGGGCTCCGGCAACTGTTCCGCACCCGCCACGATGCGGGACTTGCAAGTCCCGCACTTGCCCATGCCGCACATATAGCTGAGATGCGGATACGGGAACTTGCGGATACCGGCCAGGACGACGAGGTTGCTGTCCGCCGCGATGTCGCCCTGATGGGCCTCGCCATCCCGGTGGATCGTGATTTTTGGCATCGCTACGCATTCAGTCGGGCGGCAGGGGCGCCGCCCGCCATTAGGTCTTCATCATGGCCGATCGTCAGGGGCCGGTCGTCAGGCGGCGAGGACCGCCTCGGCATCCTCTCGCGACAGATCGTCCTTCACGTAATCGTGCCAGAGCGCCGTGGTGTACAGCAGGCGCATCTGGGCACCGATGCCGCAGATCTTCAAACAGGCCTGCTGAAGTTCGACCGTATCGGCATGTTCGAGCACAATCTGATAGCCGCGCTCGCCATGGATCTCGTCGGACACGATATGCAGGTCGAAGAACTCGACCTCCTCGTCGGTGAAGCCGTACTTGTCGCGCAGCGTCGGGGTCTGGCGCCGGTAGATCGACGGCACCTGGCTTTCCAGGCCGACGACCAGGCCGGCCACCGCGACGATCGGGTCCTCGCGCATGGCCACCGCATAGCACCAGCTTTGCAGGCCGCGGGTCGTCGGCGACATGTTGTCGGGGTTTTCCACCCGCTCACGCGTCGTGCCGCAGGACTCGGCGAACCGGATCAGCAAATCCGTATGGCGGTCGCCGCCAATCTCCTCCTCATACATGTTCTGTAAGAGGAAGTCCTTGGCGTCGGTGTAATGGTCCGGCGTGCGCGCGTAGATGTAGGCCAGATAATCGGCGAACGGGCCGACATAGTGATAATGGTTCTCCGCCCAGCGCGCGAGATGGTCACGGCTCAACCGGCCCGTGGCCCAGGCAATGCTGAACGGCGACTTGGTGGCCGTGTTGCCCTTAATGGCGGTTTCCAGCGCGGTACGAAAATCCTCTCGCGACATCAGCTCGGTCATTTTGCATCCTCCTCTTCGGCCTTTTTTGGCTCGCTCTTGACACCCCTGCGGTTCGTTAGATTAGATTGTATACCAAATCCGGCAAGTCTTTTCGACGGCAGAATTTCGTCTATGATTGCTGATCGGAGATGATTTAGTCAGCCTTCAAAAATTCATTTTTATCAATGGGTTGTATGAGGGCTAGTGATTTGGTCGATTCGATCGGATTGAGGAAATGCCGGCGAGATACCGCCAAAATGGCCGTTGGTATGCAAATTCAGAATGGAGAGGCCATGTACATCATCGTCACCAGCAAGCCGAACGAATACAGCGCCGATCTAGGGACCGGCGTGCGCGCGGTGGAGACCTACGACTACTTCTTTTACGGCAAGCACCTGGCAACGCATGTGATTGGCGAGGTGCTGGCCGGAGACGCCCGCGTCCAGATCGTGGACACGGAGTACCCGGACTGTATCAATTCCGTGCCGTACAAGTTCTTCGGAGATTTCGACGCGATCGACGATGCCAGAGAAGAACTGCAAGAGTTGACGCGCTTCGGCGACATCGACGCCCGGCTGGAACGGGTCGACTGAGACGGGACCTCTTCCGCGGACTCTAGCCGGTCAGGCGACGGAGCTGATCGAGGGTCAGGGCGCTCTCAAGCTCGGCCATGTCCGCTGAAGCTGGCACAGAGGCAGGGGCACCGTCGCCGGTGTTCGGTCGATCCGTCGAACGCTGGCCGAGCAGGTCGCGGCCGACGCTGGTCACATGACGGCTGGCCAGCAGCGCCGCCAGTTCCTCGTCGCGGTCCAGGATGGCCCGCAGGATGGCCGCATGCTCGCCCCACGAGGCCACGGCCCGCTGCCGGCTGACGCTGGCAAACAGCCAATGGGTCTTGGCCCTTAGTGTGCGCATGATGCCCGCCAGAACGACGTTGGAACTCGCGTTTGCCAGTTCGGCGTGAAAGACATCGTTCAACGCCGGCAGGGCATCGGTATCGCCGCGCGCGGCCGCCTCGTCGCCGGCCCTGAGCACGGACAACAGCCGCTCGCCCGCGTCGCCATCCAGCCGCCTGGCGGCGAGCCGCGCGCTGAAGCCTTCCAGCGCCGCGCGCAGCTCCACGACGTCTGCCGCCTCGCCGTCCGACAGTTCCGCGACAACGGCACCACGGCGCGGCGCAATGGTCACGATGCCCTCGTTGCCGAGCGCCTTCAGCGCCTCGCGGACGGGATTGCGCGAAACGCCGAACAGCGCCGCCAAGCGCGCCTCGATCAGCCGGTCGCCCGGCTTGTATTGGCCGCTGACGATGGCGTCGCGCAACGCCTCGCGGACGCGATCGTTCAGCGATTCGTCGCGATCATCGTCGGCGGTTTCCGGCTCCGGCATCGCGCCGGCGCCTTGGCGATCGATGGCTGACACGTGCGTATCGTCCTTCCTCTGGCCCGCACCGGCGGGGAGCGATAAGTATATACGATGGCCCTGACGCGCCAAGCGCCTAGCCGGTCCACCGGTCTTCGCCCAAACGTCGCACGGTGATTGATGAGCCCATGAGCGAGGACCAGACGGAACTGTCCGCGCGATGCCGCGCCTTGGTGGAAGAGCTGGGGATCGGCCGGGCGGAAGAGGTTGCGGACGTCGAGCGGCTGACCGGCGGCGTCGCCTCGGACATCGCACGGGTGCGTTTGGGCGGTGGCGACATTTGCGTCAAATTCGCCCTTCCGCAGTTGAGGGTCGCGGCGGAGTGGAAGGCCCCGGTGCATCGCAGCGCTGCGGAATATGCCTGGCTAACCGTCGCGGCACAGGTGGCGCCGGAAAGCGCCATTAGGCTCTTCGGTCGATCGGAGACGCTGAACGGCTTTGCCATGGAATTTATCAGCGGCAATGACGTGACCCTGTGGAAGGCCGCGCTGTTGGCCGAGGCGCCCGATCGGGGCGAAGCAGAGGCCGTCGGCGCGGTCCTGGGGCGGATACATCGGGCGTCGGCCGCGGCCGGGTTTGACACGGCGCCGTTTCAAAACCGGGATGATTTCCGCGCACTGAGGATCGAACCCTATTTGACCTACACGGCACGCCGGCATCCTGCCGTGTCGGCACCGCTGAATGCCCTGGCCGATCGCCTTTACGACAGCGACCGGATTTTGGTCCATGGCGATGTCAGCCCCAAGAACATCCTGTTCAGAAAACAAGGCCCGGTCATTCTGGATGCCGAATGCGCCACGATGGGGGATCCCAGCTTCGATCCGGCGTTCTGCATCAACCATTTGCTGTTGAAGGCTGTGCATTTGCCGGCGTCGCGCCAGCGTCTGTTGGCCTCGATTGGCCGGTTCTGGCGGGCCTATGGCGCCCATGTCACGTGGGAGCCATTGGACGCGCTTGAAGCACGGGTCTGTCACCTGCTGCCCGCCCTGATGCTGGCACGCGTCGATGGGAAATCCCCGGTCGAGTATCTGACGGAAGAGAGCCGAGAGACGGTTCGAACGCTGGCCGTCGACGGCCTTGTGCATCCGGCCGAGAAGGTCGCCGGGTTCGTCGATTCGATCGATCGTGCGTTGAAGGGGAGAAGCGCGTGACGGACATCGCCTCCGTAACAGGTCGCCGGGTGTGGGATTCGCGCGGCAACCCGACCGTCGAAGTGACGGTGACACTGAGTTCCGGGGTGGCTGGGCGGGCGATTGCGCCGGCCGGTGCCTCACGCGGGACGCGTGAGGCCATCGATCTGCGCGATGGGGGCCAAGCCATTCGCGGCATGAACGTCACCAAGGCGCTGGCCAATGTGAACGGCCCGATCGCCCAGGCCCTGATCGGGCTTGACGCCAAGGACCAGGCGGTGGTCGACCAGGCGATTCTGGCGCTCGATCCGTCACCCTTGAAGGCGACATTAGGCGGCAATGCGACGGTGGCGACGTCGCTGGCGGTTCTGCGTGCGGCCGCTGCAGATGCCCGAAAACCGCTGTGGCGCCACGTATCCGACCAGTACGGGTTCTCCCCCTCGGTGCCCTTGCCCGAGATCCAGATCTTCGGCGGCGGCGCGCATGCGGGGCGACGGGTCGACATTCAGGACTTCATGATCATGGTGCCGGGTGCGGCCAGCTTCGACGAGGTTATGGAGGTCACCAACGAGGTCTATTTCGCCGCAGGCGACATTATGGCCGCCAAGGGAAAGCTGGCGGGCGTCGCGGATGAAGGCGGCTGGTGGCCGGCCTTTTCGTCGAACGAAGAGGCGCTGGAGACGCTGGTCATGGCCATCGAGAAGGCTGGCGAGAAACCCGGCGACCGGGTCGTGATTTCACTCGATATTGCCGCGTCGGAGTTCGGCAGCGCGGGGTGCTACCGGCTCGCCCTAGAAGATCGCGAACTCGACAGCAGCGGGCTGATCGACACCCTCGGGCGATGGCTCGATGCCTATCCGATCGCCTCGATCGAGGATCCGCTAGGCGAGGACGATCGGGACGGCATGGCGGAATTCACCCGCCGTTTCGGCGACCGGGTGCAGATCATCGGCGACGATTTCCTGGTGACGAACGCGGCCCTTGTCGAGGACGCGGCGGCCAAGGGTGCCTGCAATGCGGTGCTGATGAAGGTCAACCAGGCGGGCACGGTGACCGAGGCGATCGATGCCGCCCGGGCCGCCATGGGCGTCGGCTGGGGCGTGATCGTGTCGGCACGGTCCGGCGAAACCGAGGACGTGTCGATCAGTCATCTGGCTGCCGGGATCGGGTGCGGCCAGTTGAAGGTAGGCTCTTTTCAACGGTCCGAGCGCATGGCGAAGTGGAACGAATGCCTGCGCATCGAGGATGAGCTTGGTGCCGACGCCTTTGTCGGCGGCGCGCCGTTGGCGAAGACCTGGTGGGGTCGGAAAGCCTGACCGAACGCCGCGATGGGCCGCAGGCTAAACCTGCCGCCCGCAGTCAAGGCGCAACTGCTGCTTCAACAGCACGCGCGCTGTCCTCGCGGTCATGGCCGACCCTTTGACCAGCATCGCACTCGCAAGCCCATCCATCAGAGCGGTGACGCGCCAAGCGGCGTCATCGGCATTGGATGTTGTCGCACCTCTTTCCTCGCCAAGCCTGACCAAAAGACCTGCAATCATTCGGTGCCAGTCCAGCAAGGCGGCGTTCATGACCTCGGCCAAAAGGTCGTCGCGATGGGCCTCGTCCAGGGCATTCAGCCAAAGCCGCCAATGCTGCATATCCTCGTCGTCGACCATCCAGTCGGCGACGCGCTCAAGTGCCTCGCAGGCCGGCACGCCCTCGACCAGCGCCTTTACGGCCTCGATCTCCCGCGTCGCGGCCAGTCGCACAGCCTCGGCCCGCAACTCGGCCCAGGATGGGAAATAGTGATGCAGCAGGCCCGACCCCACGCCTAGGGCGCGTGTGACATCCCTGGTCGCGGCCTGTGCCAGGCCCTTTTGAAGGATGACGTCGATCGCCGTTTCGACGATCTGTTTGCGGCGATCTTCGCCCGACATGCGCGACAGCTGTCTGCCCTCTTGACTTCCTGAACCGAATTGAGCACTTGTTCAATTGAACGGTCGCTCAACTCAGTGAATGTCATGAAGCAGACGAACGATGTCAACGTGCTTGTCGTCGGTGGCGGCGCGGCAGGCCTTGCCGCGGCCGTTGCGGCGGAACAGGCGGGCCTCACCTGCCAAGTGCTGGAGGCGCAGGATCGCCTGGGCGGCCGCGTTCGGACGGTACCGCTGGAAAGCGGCGGCGTGTTCGACGAGGGCGCGCAATTGGTGAACGGCGACATGGGCGCCGTCCTTGAGGTCGCGGCCCAGGCGGGCCTGCATCCGGCGCCGGTTGCACGGGGCGGGATCTACCTGTGTATGGTCGGCGAGGAAGCCTTGCGCGCTGAAGACCTGATATCGGTCGAAGAGATCTATGAGTTGTTGGAAGAGCAGGTGGTTAGCTGGGACAGTTTCGGCGAGGCGTTGCGCGCGCTGCGGCTGAAGTGGAAATGGTGGAATACGCCCTGGGAGAGCGTCGGCGAGGCCGGGCGCGGCTTAAAGCTGCTGGTTGAAAAGCAGCCCTTCCACCGAGACAGCCTCGCGGCAGCCCTGCGCGCCTTGCTCTTGTCGCCGGAGGAGCATGCCATCGCGTTCTCCCTCTTCTCCGAGATCCTTGGTGGTCCGCCCGAGGAGATCAACGCACATGCCGTCAGAGATCTCTTCGCACGCTACGCGTCGGAGCGGGACGACGCCGAATTCCACTTCTCGCGGGGCATGGTCATGATCATCGACCAGCTCGCCTCCAGCCTGCGCCGAACGCCGCGCTTGGGTGCACCTGTGCGGCATATCCGGCACTTGTCAAAACGGGTCGAGGCGACGACGGACGCCGGCTCCTGGACGGCCGATGCCGTCGTCGTTGCCGTTCCGCCCACTGTGGCTACGAAAATAACGTTCGACATGCCCGACGCCGACGACCTCGTCGGGCTTCTATCCTCATTCCGCGCCGGCGACATGATCAAGACGCTGCTCGTCTTCGACACCCCGTTTTGGCGGCTGGGGGGTTTCAGCGGGTCGGCAACCTTCGCCGATCCGCCTGGCCTGGCGGTCATGGACGGTAGTCTCGACGACGGGTCGCCGCCCCGACTGGTCGCGTTTCAAGGCGGGCCTCTGGCGCGGAAATGGGCGGCCTTGCCCAAAAGCGAGCGGCAAGCCCGGCTGTTACGGCGTCTGAGCGAGGCTTTCGGCGACCAGACCCGGGCACCGCGCGAGATCGCCGAAGCAGTCTGGGTGGACCACCCGTGGTCCGGCGGTGGGTACAATGCGTTTGTTCGCGCGGGCGGTAATCCCGACGCAGTCGCGCGTCTCGCCGCCTGGGGCGGAAGGGTCCGGTTCGCCGGCGCGGAAATCGACGATCGGTTCTGGGGCTATGTCGAGGGCGCGGTTCACAGCGGCCGCGCCGTGATCGCACGGATTATCGGCGGAGCCGGCCGCGCGGCCGCCTGAGACGCAGACACTGCGCCCGGTCGCGGTGCGATCAAGCAAGACAGGGTAGGTCTCGCCTGCATCAGGGGTCGTCTTCTTCCTCCGCGTGGGGATCGGTGTAGATCACCAGGTTTTCCAGGAAGGCGACCAGATTGGCGCGCTCCTCCGCCGACAATGCGAGATAGGCATCGCGGCTGGCGGCCGCCTCGCCGCCATGGGCAATGATCGCCTCATGCAAGGTCGTGGCATGGCCGTTGTGCAGCCACGGGCCCGTCGAGCCCACCCCGGCAAGCGACCGCGTCGGCCAGACCGAGGCGCCGATGCCGAACGCGTCAACAGGGTCCGCGAGCGCCGGTCCCATCTCGTGGCGCCTGAAATCGCTGTACCAGCGGATCAATGCGCCGCCATTCTCGGTGCGCTCGAAGGCGCCCAGATGCACGACGCTGCCGTCGGCCAATTCGATCCGGTTGTTGGGCTGGTCGGCGGTCAGATCGAATGAAACCGGACGGGCGGCGTGCAGCCCATGGGCCGCCGCCTCGTCTCCATTCGGCAGGACCGCCTCGCCAAAGTTGGGATGCGCGCTGGGTTCCTGAAACATTGGATCGCGCAAGGTCATGGACGGCACATGACAGGAGCCACAGCCGGCATCGGCAAAGGCCTGCTCTCCACGCATGATGGCGCTGCGCTGCTCGTCCTCCAGTTCGACGATGCCGTGATCGGCCAGCTCAACCAGGCTTGTCGGCCGCTCCAGCGCGGCCATGTAGATGGCAAGCGCGGTTAGGTCGCCAACCGTCAGCTCGTTCGTGACACCGTCGAAGTCCCCATCCGCGTCGCCGATCAGTTCGACCGCCTGCATGCCGAGTTCGTTGTGGGCCGCGCCGCGCGTGAAAGCCCGAATGGTCGCGTGCGTCCCCTTCCAGCCAAACGGGCGGATCACCAGGTCCTCATCGACGCCTTCGATGCCGGTGGTGACAAAGGCAATCTCGCACGGCGCCTCGGCAACGCGCTCTGCCCCGATCACCCCAAACGCGACGCCATTGGCGATCAACGCCTGAACGTCCGGTTCGCCGGATTCGCAGACCCGCGTCTCCAGAGCTTCGCGCTGCCCCTGCAAATCGCTGGTCATTTCTTCCGCCAGCCGCTGGACGGCGCCAAGCGCGAACAGATGCAGCGTGTTGCGCTCCAAATACTGGGCCGGCTCGCCGATATGCAGCGGATCGACCAGAACGTTCAGCGCCACGCCTCCAGCACCATTGGCGGTCGGCACGCTGTGGCAGGAGATGCACGAGGTCGCGTTTGGGCCGCCCTCGCGCATCGGCAAATGCTGGGACCACTCGCCGGGTCCCGTGAGGTCTGGTCGCGGCATCCTGGTGAAGCGCAGAAGTTCGCCGACATAGGCGCCCACGCCCCGCTCGCTGGTGAATGTCGCCTCGGTGAGCTCGTCGCCCGCGTCGAACGCATAGATGAACGCCTCGCCCGGGTCGTGCGCGACCATTTCATTCAGCAGATCCTGATCGACTGGCGACGGCTCCTCGGCGAGGGAACGGGTTACCGCGACACCTGCCGAGAAGACCGCCAAAGCCAAAACCGATGTGTGTGTGATCCCCCGACGCGCCATGACCCGTCCCCCATCATGTTTTGATTATCGTTGGGCGAGGGTCTGGCCCGATTCCGTCGGAACTCTGGCGCGATCACAAATTTATTACGGATATCTCCTCAATCAGCACAAAATATCGACAAAATTCTATGGTGCCGACACGTGCGGCCTCAATAGGTCGCGCGGCCGCCACTCAGGTCGAAGACAGCGGCAGTGGTGAACGAGTTCTCTTCGCTCGCCAGCCAGCAGACCATGGCGGCGGCTTCGTCGAGTTCCAGCATGCGCCCGCGGGGCACCTTCGACAGGATGTAGGCGATGTGCTCCGGCTTCTGGCTCATGCCCATCGCGGTTTTGGCAACGGCCGGTGTGACGCAGTTCACCGAGATGTCGTGGGAGGCCAGTTCCTTGCCGAGCGACTTGGTCAGCGCGATGACGCCGGCCTTCATGGAGCTGTAGGCGACGGCGTTCGGGTTGCCCTCCTTACCGGCGACCGAGCTGACATTGACGATGCGCCCGTAGTTCTGGTCGACCATGTGCGGCACGACCGCGCGACAGCAATGGAACGTGCCGTTCAGGCCGATGCGCACGACGTCGGCGAAGGCGTCGGCTGGATATTCCCAGGTCGGTGCGTTCGGGCCGACGATGGCGGCGTTGTTGATCAGAATGTCGATCCGGCCGAAACGGTCGACCGTGGCCTTCGTCGCAGCCTCGACCGAGGCGAGATCGGCGATGTCCACCTCCGTACCGTCGACCGCATCTCCTGCCGCGAGGTCGGCAATCGTCTTGGTCAACAACGGCGCGTCCCGGTCCCAAAGGCTGACCTTGCCGCCGGAGGCCAGAATGCGTTCGCCGATCGCCAGGCCAATGCCTTGGGCGCCGCCGGTGACGATCGCGACGCGACCGTCGAGGTCCAACTGGTTCATGACTGTCTTTCCTTAAGGGGCCTGGGTCAGGATTCGGCATAAGGCCGGTTCAGCCGGACCGTGTCCCGGTTCAACGTCAGCCCGAAGCCGGGCGCATCGCCCGGATGGATGCGACCGTTCTCCGGCAGGATCTCGCCCTCGAACAGATCGCCGAAGACAGGCTCAATCGCGTCGCCGGCCGGGCTGGAGATCAGATACTCGCAAAACGCCGAATGCGGCTGGGCCATGACGAAGTGATAACTGTAGGCACCACTGCCATGGGGCACGACGGGAATGTCGTAGGCAGCCGCCATGGCCGAAACGCGTAGCGCCTCGGTCAGGCCGCCGAGCCACATCATATCGGGCTGCAGAATGTCGACCGACCGGGTTTCGATCAGCTTGCGAAAGCCATAGCGGGTGTATTCGTGCTCGCCCGTGGTCCAGCGCATCCACGGCACCCGCTGCTTCAAAAGCGTGTGGCCGTCGAAATCGTCGGGCGGCAAGACCTCCTCCAGCCAATAGATGCCGAGATCGCGCACCGTCTCGGCCAGATCGACGGCGTACGGCACGGTCAGGGACATGTAGCAGTCGACCATCAACGGGAAGTCGGGTCCGGCCTTGCTGCGGTGGTCAGCCAGGAAGGCACGGTTGGCGCGCAGGCCCTCTGCACCATCGCCGGGACCGTGCGGCAGCGGCACCTTGCCGCCCCAAAAGCCCATCTCGCGCGCGAGATCGGGCCGGGGCCCGGTGCAATAGAGCGGGATGTCAGGCTTGGTCGCGCCGCCAATCATCCTGTAGACCGGCTCGCTCCGCACCAGGCCGACCGCGTCCCAGAGGGCCAGATCGACGACACTGATCGCCGCCAGCGTCACGCCCTTGCGGCCGTAGGGCATGCTGGCCCGGTACATCTGGTCCCATAACAGGGCCACGTCGCGGATATCGGCGCCGATCAAAAACCGGCGGAAATGGCGTTCGACCATGAAGCAGGCGGGCGGGCCACCCAATCCGGTGGCCACACCGATGGTGCCGTCCTCGGTCTCGACCTCGATCAGGATGCTGCCGAGAACGGCGATGCCCCAACTTGTGCGCGAGGCCTTGTAGTCCGCATAGCCGGACATCGGGTTGGCGATCAGGCTGTCGATCAGCCAGTGGCCCTCGGCCTGATCGTGATAGTCGCCGCCCGAGCCGCTTTGCTCAATGACATGGGCGCGAATGTCGGCGATGCGGAATCTGTTCATTAAGCGGTCCTAAGAGAAGGGGTGCCTGGACGACCGGCGTCGCCCAGGCACAGGGGATCAGAAGTTAAAGTCGTCGATGTTCTCGGCGTTGAACGTGGTCGGCTGATCCTGGGTCAGGATCACATTGTCGTCGCCGATCGTGATGGTGCCGAGGTTCGGCACGTCGAAGGTCTGGCCCGGTTCATTGGTGATCGAGCCGTCATTCACCCCCATGGCGAAGTGCGCGGCCAGCAAGCCCTGATTGTACGGGCTCCAAAGCTGAAACGCCTCGACCGTGCCGTTCTCGATGAACCGGCGCATCTGGTTGGGCGTGCCCAGGCCCGTGACCTGCAGATCCGGTGCCCGTCCGGCCGTCTCAACGACCTGAGCCGCGGCGGCGACACCCACCGTGGTCGGCGAGATGATGCCCGCCAGGTCGGGATAGTTGGCCAGCAGCGCCTCGGCCTCCGTCGTCGACTTCTGCGGGTCGTCGTCGCCATAGGCGATGGTGACGAGATCCATATCCGCGTAGGCCGAATCGCTCTCCAGCACCGACTGCATGTCGGCGATCCAGACATTCTGGTCGGGCGCGTCCGTCGTGGCCGACAGGATGGCGATCTCGCCGTCATAGTTGATCATGGAGCCCAAGAGCTCGACCTGGGCCGGACCGATGGTGGTGAAATCGACCGGCAGGATGGCCGCGTCGCGATGATCCTCGCTGCCCGGAATGTCGGAGTTCACGATCAGCACCTGGATGCCGCGCGACCGCGCCCGGTCGAACACCTGGTTCAGCGCATCCGGGCTGTTCGGCGAGATCGCGATCACGTCAACGCCGCGCTGGATCTGTGCGGTGATGAACGGGATCTGCGAGGTCGCCTCGGCGGTTGCCGGTGCCACTGTGGTGAAGCTGCAGCCTAGCTCGGCGCAGGCATCGGCGAAGCCGCCGATGATGCTGTCGAAGTACGGGTTACCCGTATTCTTCGGAATGTAGACGATCTCCACCTGATCCTGGGCGGTGGCGGCCCCGGCCATCAGGCCGATGGCGGCCGCGCTTGCGATCAACATCAGTTTCTTCATGGTCTTCTCTCCCTTCGGTGATCCGTTGTTGATGATGCCAACCCACCCATCATCGTCGGCCGCCGGCATAGATCGCGTTGGCCGAAATGATGGCGAGGATTAGAAGCAGACCCAGCACCGTTAGCTGGGCTTCAATGGCGATATTGGCCACTGTCATCCCCGTCTGGATGATGATCAGCAGCCATAAGGCCAAGAAGGTGCCGGCGATCGTGCCGCGACCGCCGAAGATGTAGGTGCCGCCGAGCATGACGATCAGCACGACCTGAAGCTCACCGCCGGTCGCCAGGTCGTAGCGCACGACACCCAGGCGCGAGGCCATTAATAGGCCACCCACCGCACTGGTCAGGCCGGAGGCGATGAACAGGATCATCTTCAGCCGGCCGACCCGGATGCCTGCGTGCCTGGCAGCGATCGGGTTGGTGCCCGTCTGGTAGATCTGGCGTCCGAACAGCGTGCTGCCCAGCACCAGGCCGAGCAGGATCGCCAAAACGACGAAGATGATGACCGGCACCGGCATGATGCCGACGGCGATGAAGTCGATGCCGACGAACCAGTCGGGGAAGCCGCCGACGGATCGGTCGCCGGCGATCACCTGGGCAATGCCCCGATAAAGCACCATCGTGCCGATGGTGGCGATGATCGAGGGCAGCCGGAAGACCGTCACCAGCACGCCGTTGAACAAGCCCATCAGTGCACCGGAACCAAGCCCGATCAGGATCGCCACCGGCATGCCGAGCCCGGCGCGATGGGCGATGCCGAACAGGCATGCGGACAGGGCCATGGTCGCGGCCACGGATAGATCGATCTCGCCGGAAACCACCACCAGGGTCAGCATCAGCGCGATGATGCCGAACTCTATGTAGAAGGTCGCCGATTCCAGGACGAAACGAAGGTCGGCGAAGAAGGGCGACAGCCAGGCACTGACGAAGACCGCGCCGATCAGCAGCAGCAGGGTGACGGACTCCGGCCGGACGACGATGCGATGCCATAGCGGCCTGGCCTTCGCAGCATCGAAGGTTTCCGCCGCGCTCATCCGCCCCTCCCAGTGACCAGACGGACCAGGCCGCCGGCCCGGACCGAGCCGTCGACGATCAGCGCGATGACGATGATGGCGCCGTAGATCGCGTCCTGCCAAAAGCCGGAGATGCCGAGGATCGGCAACGCGACGCTGACCGCGCCGAGCAGTAGCACACCCAAAACGACGCCCGGCACCGTGCCGATGCCGCCATTGATCGAAACGCCGCCGATGACGACGGCAGCGATCACCGTCAACTCGAACCCGACGCCGGTGATGCCCGGGTTCACATAGCCGAAGCGCGCGGCGTACATCAGGCCGGCGAGGCCCGCCATGGCGCCGGACAGCGAGAACACGACCAGGGTCACCCGATTGACCCGAATGCCCCGCAGGCGGGCGGCGTCCGGATTCGAGCCGGCGGCATAGATCTCGCGACCCAGGCGCAGATGGCGCAAGAAGATGTAAGCCAGCAGCGCGGTCAGAAAGGCAATGATCACGATCCAGGGCACGCCGATGGGCGAGGTTTGCGCCATGCGGATCAGCGCTTCGGGAATGTGGTTGGGATCAACCTGGCGGCCGCCGGACAGGATGAAAATCAGCCCCCGATAGAGGCTGAGCGTGCCCAACGTCACGATGATCGCCGGCAACCGGAACAGCGCGATGACCAACCCGTTGACGAAGCCAAGCCCGGCACCGATCGCGATCGCCAGGATGAAACCCAGCCAAAGCGGCATTTCCGGGATATCGCGGAACATCATGCCGACGGCGATCGAGGCGAAACCCAGGATCGAACCGATCGACAGGTCGACATGGCGGGCGACGATCACCATCATCTGGCCCATCGCCGCGACCAGGATCAGCGGGATGGCCAGCAGGATGATGTCGAGCGTTCCGACCGTGAGAAAACGCGGCTGGATCGCCGCGACCACCACCGCCAGGATCACCAGCATGACGACGAGGCCGGCCTCGCGCGCCCGAACCAGTCGGCTGAGCGCGGTCATGCCGCACTCCTGGGCACGGCGGCCTGCATGATCTTCTCCTGATCGGCCTCCGCCCGGCTGAACTCGCCGGTCAGCCGCCCCTCGGACATGACCAGGATGCGGTCCGCCAAGGTCAAGAGTTCCGGCAGATCCGACGAGATCAGCAGCACGGCCCTTCCCTCGGCCGCCAGTTGATTGATGCGGTCATAGAACTCCGCCTTCACGCCGACATCGATGCCGCGCGTCGGCTCGTCCAGGATCAGGATTTCCGGGTCGGTCTGCAGCCAGCGGGCGAGGATGGCCTTCTGCTGGTTGCCGCCGGAAAGCTCGCCGATGGGCTGATGAACGGAGGCAAGGCGAATGCTCAACCGGTCGATGGCGTCAGCCGCAATTTCGCGCTCGCGCCGTGGGCTGATGAACGGGCCGGCTGCGATCGCACCCGGTGCCGCCGCCGTGATGTTCTGGTCAACCGACAAGGTGCGAAAGATGCCGGCGATCGCCCGATCCTCGGGCACATAGGCGATGCGGTGGGCGATGGCATCGTCCGGCTCGGCGATCGTGGTCGGCTTGCCGTGGATGCGGATTTCACCGGACTCCGCCGGTGCGATGCCGAAGATGGCGCGGGCCACATCCGTCCGCCCCGCACCAACAAGGCCGGCAACCCCCAGCACCTCGCCCTTGCGCAGACTGAAGGAGATGTCGGTGAACGCACCGCCACGGGTCAGGCCGTTGACGGACAGCGCCTCGTCGCCCAGGGACGCGACCTCCTTGTGCAGGTATTCCTGCAATGGCCTGCCGATCATCAGGCGGATAATGTCGTCGTCGGTGAGGTCGGCCACCGGCGCGGTCGAGATCAGGGCGCCATCGCGAAACACGGTCACCCGGTCGCAAAGCGCGCGCACCTCCTCCAGCCGGTGACTGATGAAGACGATGGCCCGGCCCTCTTCCTTCAAACGGCGCACGATGTCGAACAGCGTCGCCACCTCGCGCGGCGTCAGCGGCGCGGTCGGTTCGTCCATTATGATCAGCCGCGTGTCCGACGCCAGCGCACGGGCGATTTCGACCATCTGCTGGTCGGCGATCGACAGGCCGGCCATGACCGCCTGCGGATCGATGGTGACGCCCAGCGCGCCGATCAACCGCTCCGCCTCCGACGCCATGCGCCGCCAGTGCACGCGGCCCAGAACGCCGGTCTCCTCACCGCCGACAAACAGGTTTTCCGCGACGGTGAGGTGGGGAAACGACAGAGGTTCCTGGTGGATCAGCGTGATGCCGAGACGCTGGCCCTCCAAGGGCGAGCCGATTGTGACCGGTCGACTCGCCAGCTTGATCTCGCCCCGCGTCGGTCGATGGACCCCGGCCAGGATCTTGGCGTAGGTCGACTTGCCGGCACCGTTTTCGCCCAACAGGGCATGGACCTCGCCGGCCCGCAGATCGAGATCGATCCCGTGCAAAACCTCAACGCCGCTGAACGACTTGGCGATGCCGCGCGTCTCGACCAGGGGCCCGTCGGTCTCGGTCATCGCGGCGGGGGTGCCTAGAGACCCAGCCGATAGAAGCGGTTGGCGTTGTCTCGCCAGACTTTGCGCTGGTTCTGCTCGCTTTCGCCCTTGAGCACCTCGTCGACGATCTCGACCCAGCGCGGATAGGCGATGGCTTGAACGGCGACCGGCCAATCGCCGCCGAACGCGACCCGGTCGAACCCGAATGCCTCAAGCGCCGCATCGACGAAGGGGCGCAACTGCTCGACGGTCCAATCCCCATGATCGGCCTCGGTCGCGACGCCTGACAGCTTGCAGATCACATGGTCCATCTGCGCAAGTTCAAACATCTGGCTGCGCCAGGGCTCCAGCGCGCCATCCTTGATCGCCGGCTTGCCGATATGGTCCAGGATCATCGGCACGGTGTCGACCTTGCCGGCAAACGCGATGACGTTCGCCATGTGCCGATGGTCGATGCAGATGTCGAAGCTGAGATCGAATTGCCGAAGCGAGCGGACGCCTTCGATGAAGTCGGGACTGAGACAGAAGTCCAGATCCGGCTCGAACTGAATGATCCTGCGGATGCCGCGCAGTATCTTGTGCTGCTTCAGCCGCTCGAGATCCGCGGCAACCGCAGCGCCCTTCTCCAACGGCGCCCAGGCGACCATGCCTTTCAGGCGTGGATCGGTGTCGGCGTTTTGCGCGACCCAGGCCGCTTCCTGCTCGTAGCCCGGCGGGTCGGCCTCGCACTGCACGAAGACCATGGCCTCGATATCGACGCCTTGCGTGTGCGCGTTGTAGTCCGACAGCAGATACGGCCGGTTCAGAACGTCGATGCCATCCAGCCAGGAATAGCGGATCTTCGACGGGTCCCAGATGTGAAGATGGGTGTCGACGATGGGAAAGTTCGGCATCTAGCCCTCCGACGAAAGGAAGCGCGGCCCGGACCGCCTCAGCAACGCTCAACGACCCCGCTGGCCGCGGACCGGTACATCGCGTCCAAAACCTCGACGGAGCGCCTGCCCACGGTGCCGTCTCCGTCATTGACGATCTCACGACCCAGGCACAGATCGACGAACCGGTTGAGCGGTTCGGACGTGGAATAGGCGGCGACCCCCTCCCCGGGTTCGAACGGAAAGATCTCGTCCTGCTCGTCGTGGCGGCGCAGCTCAAGCCGCTCGCGCTCAATATCCAAAAAGATAATGCCGTCGGTGCCATAGACCCGGATATCGATATGCGCGCCGATGTGCTTGGGCGGGCCGGCGGCGCCCGAGATCGCGCAGGTGGTGCCGTTGGCCAATCGCACCGTGGCCGCGTCGTAATAGTCGACGCCGGTCTGCGACAGGTTGGTCATGGCGAAGACCTGCTCAGGATCCGACGGCACCAGCCGGAACAGCGCGCCCAGCAGGTGGGACAGCTGGCCCCAGCCATAGCCGCCGGCACGGGCCGGATCGGCCCAGGTCGACGGCGGCGGCCGGAAAGTGTGGTCGACGGTCTCCAGCATCGGCTCACCGCCGAACAGGTCGAGCAGGGCCGAGCCCATCTGGCAGCAGACGTGCCGTACGTCGCCGATCTTGCCGTTCGCGATCCAGTCGGCAGCGGCTGGCATGTAATGGGTGAAGTTGAACCCGTGCGGGATCATGATCTGGCGCCCGGCCTCGGCGGCGATCGCGGTCAGTTCGCGCGCCTGGTCGGCGGTCGTCGTCATCGGCTTTTCGACCAGCACATGCGCACCCCTGCGCAGGGCCGCCGACGCGTTTTCGAAATGCGCGACATGGGGCGAGGCGACGACCACGCCATCCGCCTCGCAATTGTTCAGAACCTCGCGGAAATCCTCCGACGCATAGTCAAAGCCAAACCGGTCCTTGACCATTGTCAGCTCGTCAGCGCCCAAGCGGCAGACGCCTGTCAGTTCCACATCCTCGCGCGAGGCCAGATCCGGAATGTGATACTCCGTCGCCCACCAGCCAGCGCCGAGCACGGCAATCCGCGCCTTTTTCGCCACGATCCATCCTCCCCAGCCACGCCGTCTTCCCTAGGCTGCCACGCTAAACAGCCCCGTTTGCGCGGTTTTGTGTATCATAATGTCACATTTGTGTTAACGTCAACACAGCATTGGGCACGTCGACGCCGGTTTTGCAACCAGGTCGCTCGATCAAGCAAGGCGAACTTGCGCGGGCCCGAAATTGGGGAGGTTTCGACAACTGTTGACCGATCCGGTGTATCGCCTTGGCTGATCCAAACGTACGGTCGTTGAGGCGCCCGACGATCCGGGATGTCGCCGCGCGCGCCGGCGTGTCGACCGGCACCGTATCGCGCGTGGTTTCAGGCTCCACACGGGTTGCCGCGATCACCAGGCAGCGCGTGGACGAGGCCATGGCGGCGCTGGGGTATCAGCCGCACGCCGCGGCCCAGAACATGCGCACCAACCGGTCGCGCATCGCCGGCTTTCTGATCCCCGACCTGACCAACCCCGTCTTCTCTCAAGTCGCCAAGGCAGCGGAGTCAGTCCTGGCCGAGATCGGCTATGGTCTGTTCATCTTTTCCTCCGATAGGTCAGAGCGGCGTGAAATCGATTTCATTGCCATGGCGGCGCAGGGCCGCATGGATGGCCTGATCGTCTCCGTCAGCGACGAGGGCAACGAACGGGTGCGCCGGGCGCTCTCCCAGGTCAAGATCCCGATGGCGCTGTGGGATCGCGACCTGGACCTGGAGGCGGACGTGGTGTTCAGCGAACATGCACGCGCGATGCGGCGGATCACCAGCCACTTGATCGAGCTGGGCCACCGCCGGATTGGCTTGATCACCGCGCCGACAGCGATTAGGCCGGGCCGCGAGCGGGTGCGCGGCTATCGTGAGGCGATGGGCGCGGCCGGTCTTGGACCTGACGATAACCTCATCCGCTGCGACATGCAGACCACGGAGTACGGCTATCAGCAGGCGCTGGAACTGCTGGCCCTGACGCCGCGCCCGACGGCCATACTGGCTGGCGGGAATGAGATCCTCTACGGCGCCGTACGTGCCGTACGTACGCTGGGATTGTCCATTCCCGACGATCTGTCGCTGGTCGGCGCCGATGACCGGCTGCTGTCAGACCTTCTCGATCCGGCTGTCACGATCATCGAGCGCGACATGCGGGAGATCGGGCGGACGCTGGGGGCCATGCTGGCGCGGCGCCTTGAAGGCCCAAGCGAAGCGCCGCCGCGCCACGTGACGTTAACCAGCGAGATCCTCATGCGCGACAGCATCGCCGCGCCCGCCTCGCCGGTTTGAGCCCGCCTTAGCCTTCGCACGGGCAACGCGGCTCACAAGCACGACACCGGCGCTGATAAACGCGGCGGCAAGCAGCATGTTCTGTGGCAAGGGTTCAGCCAACAGCCCGATCGCGATCGCACCCCCGACCACAGCGGCAACAGAGCCGATCTGGCTGAGATAGACCGGGCCCGCCAGCCATTGCAGCAGGAAGTAGCACGCGTACATGACGGTGAAGACGACGGTTTGCGCGACCAGCAGGACCAGCGCGGTCTCAGTCGGAAATGTGATCAGGCTCCGCCCCTCGCCCACGACCAGCATGATCAGCAGCGTTGCAATGGCACCGCCGATCAGCATCAACGGCGCCAAAGACAGCGACGTCTCGCCCACCGGCCAGCGCACCGTGCGGTAGATGTTACCGAGCGCGATGATCACTGGCGACGCCATGGCGAAGCAAAACCACAGAAATGCGGCGTCGCTGGCGTTCACCTTGGGCAAGGCCAGCAGGACAGCGCCGCAAAGGCCGAACGCCACACCAAGGGCGCGCGTGCCGACGAAACCCTCCAACCTGAGCAGAAGGGCCAGCACGTAGGTAAACAGGATCGGGAACGCGAACGTGAGCGAGACGATCCCGGCGCCGATGTGGTGTATGGCCAGCAAGGCGACGATGTTGGGCGCGGCGAATAGAAAGCCAGAGACGGCGCCATACTCAAACGTCTGCCACCGCAATCTGGGCGCCTGCCCCTTTGCAAACGCAACGACCTGCAGCACGACGCCAGATCCCAAGGACGCCCAGAACAGCAAGGCCACCGGGGACGCGCCCTCGGCCGCTGCCAGCTTGGCGATGTTGAGGGAAAGGCCGAGCAAGCCGCCAACCAACAGCAAGCAGGCGATGGCGACCGGCGATGACCGCGTGGCACGCGCTGGTGAGGATGTAGACATGAGCGGGCCTTCCAGCTTGACTTTCTTGCACCCGATGGGTCGACTACACAACTATCTTGGCATCAATTATCTTAATATCAAGATAAATCGAGGCGGCAATGGATCGGGCGGAGTTTGCGGCGGCGCAGTGGAGGAAAGAGAGGCCGGACCTGAACCTGGTGCCGATGACCCTGCTGGGCCGGCTGGCCGAGGCCGGCCAGATCATCACGCGCGATCGCCTGGAGCCGGTGTTCGCGCGCTATGACCTAAAACGCGGCGAATTCGACGTCATCGCCACGCTGCGGCGCGCGGGCAAGCCGTTTGCGCTGACGCCGACGGAGCTTTATCGATCGACCATGGTGTCGTCCGGCGGCATGACCGCGCGCCTGGACCGGTTGGAAAAGGCCGGCCTGATCGCGCGCAAGCCGAACGAGGAAGACCGCCGCGGCATGATGGTCGCCCTGACGCCAAAGGGCCTGACGGTGATCGACGAGATGATGGGCGCCCACGTCGCCAATCAAGAGGCCATCGTCAGCGCATTGTCGCCGCAGGAGCAAGAACGGCTGAGCGCCTTGTTGGGCAAACTCATCGACGGTCTGGCGGCGACGGCGGACCGGTGAACCGCCGAACCCAGCCGGCCGCGCGAAGCACCCAAGGGTCGTCCGGTTGCGCGGCGCCCAGGCTAACGCTGAAATGGTCGCATCCGTTCAGAACCAAGTAGTCAACCAACGTGCCTGATTGCCTTAGCGCTGCGACCATTGGTGGAGCCGTCCGAGAGACCCGCTCCAAGTCGTCGGAGCCATGGCTGATCAAGAACGGAACCGTGCTTGTGACTGCATACGCGATCGGGCTGGCTTCCAGGGCCTGATCCGGCGTCGCCAGAAATCGGGTCAGGATGCTTTCCTCGCCACTGCCTGGCGCCACCGTGTCGAACCGAAAGTCAAAGGTGCTGCTGACCGGAAGGCAGGCTCTGATGGCCTCCGATGGGATACCGTAGCCGCCATGGAGGTCGGTGCGCAGCGCGGCGAGCGATGCCAGATGGCCGCCCGCGGAATGGCCGCCCACGACGATCGCGTTCGGGTCACCGCCATAGTCGCCAATGTTCCGCTGGACCCAGGCGATGGCCAAAAGCGTATCCTCAAGCTGTGCCGGATAACGGTGATCCGGCGCCAGTCGATACCCGACCGAGACAAACGCCGCCGGCCAAGCCACGATCGGCGGCGCCATGAAACCCATCCATTCCTTGAAGCCATGTGTCCAACCGCCGCCGTGCAGGAAGACGACAACGGGGTACAGGACGTCCGCGCTTTCCGGCAGATACAAGTCCAGCTTTTGCAATGGATCGGCGCCATAGGCAATGTCCAGGACGCAGCGGCTGCTCTCCGCAACGGCGCGAGACAGCGACAGGGCCTTGGCCGCATAGCGGTCGGCACGCGGATTGATCGGCGATTGCCGAGGCAGGTCGTCAAAGGCCATGGTGAGCAGGTTTCCTGGCCCCATTTGACGCGCGATTTGACACCAACGCAAATTCTTGCGCTCACGCGGTCAGGCGAACCGGTCGCCTCTCGGCGGTTTCCTTGACAGCGGATTTCGGCGCCAACTACTGTTCAATCGCGGTTCGCCGGACGCAGGGGGCGAGCTTCCATGCAACGGAAACCCATGAATGAACAAACGAATGATCGCCGACGCGGGTTCCCAGCGAACGGCGTCGAACGGGTTCTGAGAGTCAACAACAGGCGCGGCGCCACGGGCGACCGCGCGAACAGCCGGAGGGCAGGGACGTGAGGCATTTCACTTTGACAGGGGCGGTCGCCGCCGGGGCAATCCTGCTCAGCGCCGCGGCCGGGGCACAGGATCTGCGCGTCGGCATTCCCGACGATCCGGACATGCTGGACCCGGACCGGACACGGTCGTTCTACGGCGTAACCGTCCTGTCCAACCTTTGCGACAGTCTGTTCGAGCTGGACGAGAACATGGAATTCTCCGGCGAGCTGGCGACGGATTGGAGCTGGTCGGACGACGGGCTGGAACTGACGGTCAATCTGCGGCCGGATGTCACGTTCCAGGACGGCACGCCGTTCAACGCCCAGGCCGTCGTCTACAACATCGAGCGCTCGCGCGACCTGCCGGGCACCTTGCGCACCGCCGATCTCGGCACCATCACCGATATCAGCGCAGACGACGACATGACCGTGGTGTTCGATCTTTCGGCACCGTTCGCGCCCTTGCTGGCCAAACTGTCGGAGCGGCTGGGCATGATGATCTCGCCGACGGCGGCTGAGGAGCTGGGCGAGGATTTCGGCAACCAGCCAGTCTGCGCCGGGCCCTATCAGTTCGCCGAGCGCGTCGCCCAGGACCGGATCGTGATCGAGCGCTATCCGGGCTATTGGAACCCGGACCCGTACCATGTCGAGCAGGTCACGTTCTCGATCATTCCCGACCCGACCATCCGGCTGGCGAACCTGCAATCGGGTGAGATGGACATCATTGCGCGCCTGTCGCCGACGGATGTGGCCCAAGTCGAGGCCGACCCGGACATCGAGATCGAGGCGATCGACAGTCTTGGCTATCAAAGCCTGATCGTGAACGTTGCCAAAGGCCCCAGAGCCGAGACCCCGCTGGGCCAGGACCCGGCAGTGCGTGAGGCTTTCGAGCTGTCGCTTGACCGCCAGGCCATGGTCGATGTCGCGTTTGAGGGCCAGTACACGGCCGGCAACCAGTTCGCCTCGCCGAACTCGCCGATCTACAATTCGGACATTCCAATTCCACCGCGCGATCCGGAACGGGCCCGCGCCATCCTGGCGGAGGCGGGCTACACCGACCCGGTGCCGGTCGAAATCCTGGTGCCGAACCGGCCAAACACCGTGCGCGTGGCGGAGATGATCCAGGCCATGGGCAGCGATGCCGGCTTCGATGTCAGCCTGAACGTCGTCGAGTTCGCCTCGACCCTGAACCTCAGCGATCAGGGCGATTTCGAGGTCTGGGGGCCGATCGGCCCGCAAACCGCCATCGATCCGGACGACGCCACCTTCATGTCGCTGCACTCCACCGGCGACCGCAATGTCGGCCTTTACAGCAACCCGGACATGGATGCGGCGATGGAGGAATCCCGTCGGGTCACCGACCCCGAGGCGCGGCGCGATGTTTTGCGGCGGGTGGCGGAGATCATCACCAACGACCGGACGGTGATCTATCTCTACCACACCCGGTTCATCTGGGCGTTCAACGACAATGTCGAGGGCTTCGTTGCCTATCCCGACGGCCACCTGCGCGTGCGCGGGATTTCCGTCAATTGACCGGGCAATTGACCAGGACGGCGTGTCCTCGCGCCTGATCGGCGGCCCTTTCACCCGGCGCGGCGCACTCACATGCGCCGCGCCGGACTTTCGTCCGTGAAAATTCCGGCTGGTCATGCTGCGCTTTCTGGCTGACCGGCTGCTGGCGGCTATCCCGACGCTGCTGCTGATCACGATCATCGTGTTCGGGCTGCAGCAGTTGCTGCCCGGCGACGTGGCGCTGGTCCTGGCCGGCGACGAGCGCGATCCGGCAGCGATCGAGGAGATCCGCGAGCTTTACGGCCTGAACGATCCGCTGCCGGTCCAGTATTTCCGCTGGTTCGCCGACATGCTGCAGGGCGATTTCGGACGCTCGCTTAGAACCGGCGCGCCGGTCGGCCCAATGATCTTGGAAAAGCTGCCGATTACGCTGGAACTGGCCGCGCTGGCGCTATTGTTCTCCATCGCCATTGGCATCCCGACCGGCATCATCTCGGCCATCCGCAAGGGGTCGGCGTTGGACTATGGGGCCAACATCGTGGCCCTGTCCGGCATTTCGCTGCCCAGCTTCTGGCTGGGCATCATGCTGATCCTGCTGTTCTCGGTTCAGTTGGACTGGCTGCCCGCCGGCGGCTACGTCAGCCCCCTGGAGGATCTCGGTGGCAACCTGGCGCGCATGATCATGCCCGCCTTCGTGCTGGGCACTGCGCTTGCCGCCTCCATGATGCGCCATACGCGCAGCGCCATGCTGTCGGTCATGCGGCAGGACTATGTCCGCACCGCCCGGGCCAAGGGCCTGAGCGAGCGGACGGTGATCCTGAAGCACGCGCTGCGCAACGCGCTGGTGCCGATCATCACGCTGACGGCGCTGCAGTTCGGCACGCTGGTTGCCGGTGCCGTTTTGACCGAGCAGGTCTTCAACATTCCCGGCTTCGGCAAGCTGATCGTCGATGCGGTCTTCAACCGGGACTATCCGGTGGTGCAGGCAGTCACGCTGGCCACCGGGGTCGGCTTCGTGTTGATGAGCCTGTTGGCCGATATCGGCTACTTCCTCGTCAGCCCAAAGCTGCGCGGGTAGGCGGCGATGGCGGTAACCGGTACGCTCCAGGCCCCGGAACGGCGGCAGCGCTCGCGCGTTCTCC
This sequence comes from Pseudomonadota bacterium, assembly GCA_039819285.1. Lineage (GTDB taxonomy): Bacteria > Pseudomonadota > Alphaproteobacteria > DSM-16000 > Inquilinaceae > JANQGH01. The sequence continues at coordinate 41,531 of JBCBSH010000002.1, read as the reverse complement.
GCCGCTTTCTGCGCAATCGGCCGGCAGTAATCGGCGGGGTCGTCATTCTGATCACTGTCTTGGTCGCGGTCTTTGCGCCCATGCTTGCACCTTACGATCCGACGGCCACGGATTGGGGCAAGGTACGGCAGGCCCCGTCCGCCGAACATTGGCTGGGCACCGACGATCTGGGGCGCGATTCTCTGTCGCGGTTGATCTATGGCGCGCGCGCCTCCTTGATGGCCGGCGTCGTGTCGGTGTTGATCGCGGTCGGCATCGGCGTGCCGTTCGGGATGATTTCCGGCTATGTCGGCGGCTGGCTGGACGCCGTGATGATGCGCATCACCGACGCGGTTTTGGCCATCCCGTTCCTCATTCTGGCGATCGCGCTGGCCGCCTTTCTTGGCCCCAGCCTGACCAACGCGATGATCGCCATCGGCCTGTCAGCCTCGCCCGTTTTCGCCCGGCTGGCGCGCGGCCAGACATTGGTCGTCCGCCTGGAGGATCATTGCCGAGGCCAGCCTGTCGTTCCTCGGCCTGGGCCAGCAACCGCCCTTGCCGAGTTGGGGCGGCATGCTGAACACGGCGCGCAGCTTCCTCTATCAGGCGCCCGAAATGGCCATCTGGCCGGGCATCGCCATCTTCGTGGCCGTGCTGGCGTTCAACGTGTTCGGCGACGGTCTGCACGACGCCCTGGACCCGAAGGACGAATAGTCAGGCCGGCACCGGCGACTTTTGTTTGCGTGTGGCCTCCAGAATTGCGGCCCGCTTGTGGAAGTTGGCGGAGCCGGATGGTTCGGACACCGTCGCCGCGCCCGCCGCAGGCAGGTCACGCCACAGATGGCAGGCGACAGCGTGACCAGCGCCGTCGGTTTCCAACGTCGGGGCCTCAACCGAACAGCGCTCGACCGCGAACGGGCATCGTGTGTGGAACCGGCACCCGGTCGGCGGATTGCTGGGGCTCGGCACGTCGCCCTGCAGATGCTCCGTTTGGCTCCGCCGGCTGGGGTCCGGCAGCGGAATGGCCGACAGCAAGGCGCGCGTGTAGGGGTGCCGGGGCGCATGAAACAGGTCGGCGGTATCTGCCAGCTCAACCACTTGACCCAGATACATGACCGCCACGCGGTCGGAGATGTGCTTTACCACCGCCAGATCGTGGGCGATGACGATCAGGGTGAGATCCAGTCTCTTCTGAAGCCCCTTCAGCAGGTTGATGATCTGGGCCTGGATCGAGACGTCGAGCGCCGAAACCGGCTCGTCGCCGATGATCAGGCGCGGCTCGACGGCGAGCGCCCGTGCAATGCCGATGCGCTGGCGCTGGCCGCCGGAGAACTCGTGCGGGAACCGCCCCGCATGGTCCGGCGCCAGCCCGACCATGTCCAGCAACTCCGCCACCCGATCGCGCCGCTGCCCGGCCGGCACGACCCGGTGCAGCGACAAGGGCTCGGCCAAGGCAGACCCTACGGTCATGCGCGGGTTCAGCGACGAGAAGGGATCTTGAAACACCATCTGCATGCGCCGGCGGACCCGTCGCAGGGCCGACGCGTTCATGACCAGGATGTCCTCGCCGTCGAACTGTACCTGTCCGGCCGTCGGTTCGATCAGGCGCAGCAGCAGGCGACCCAGGGTCGACTTACCGCAGCCGCTTTCCCCGACGATGCCGAGCGTCTCCCCGGCACCGACATCCAAGTCGACCCCGTCAACCGCCTTCACCGTCTGCCGCCCGTGCGAGCCGATCCACGAGCCGCCGGTCGGGAAATGCTTCACCAGGCCCCGGACTTGAAGCAGCGGGTTCGCTTGCCCGGTCAACTCGCGGCCTGCAGCTTTTCGATCGGCGCCTTCCAACAGGCGACGTCGTGGCCGCCGACCGCGCGGAGCGGCGGCGGTTCGGCGGCGCATTTGGCGTCCGCCAGCACGCAACGCGGATGGAACCGACAGCCGGCCGGCATCTGCGCCGGGTTCGGCACAACCCCTTCGATCGACGGCAGTTCGTCCTGGATCTCGTGCAGGCGCGGCACGGAACTCAACAGGCCGATCGTGTAGGGATGTTGGGGATCGCTGAACAGAGTCTCGACGTCCGCCCGTTCGACCACCTTGCCGGCATACATCACCACCACTTCGTCCGCGACTTCCGCGACGACGCCGAGATCATGGGTTATCAGCAGGATGGCGGCGCCGGTTTCCTCGCGCAGGGCCCGCATCAGGTCCAGGATCTGCGCCTGGATGGTGACGTCCAACGCCGTGGTCGGCTCGTCCGCGATCAACAATTGCGGGTCACAGGCCATGGCCATGGCGATCATCGCCCGCTGGCGCATGCCGCCGGACATTTGGTGCGGGTACTGGTCGACCCGTTCTTCCGGCGAGGGAATGCGTGCCCGCTTCAACATGTCGATCGCCCGGGCGCGCGCTTGGGCCTGCGTCATGTCGCGATGGCGCAGCAGGCCCTCGGCGATCTGGTCGCCGACCGTGAAGGCCGGGTTCAGCGAGGTCATCGGTTCCTGAAAGATCATGGCCAGCCGGTCACCGCGCAGGGCACGCATCTCGGCCTCGCTGAGGCTCAGCAGATCGGTGCCGTTGAACAGCACCTGCCCGCTTTCGATCTTGCCCGGCGGCTCGGCGATCAGGCGCATGATGGAAAGCGCCGTGACGCTTTTCCCCGACCCGGATTCGCCGACGATGCAGACCGTGTGCCCGGGCCGCACGGAGAAGGACACGCCATCGACGGCGGCCACGCGCACGCCATCAACCTCGAACGACGTCCGAAGGTCGCGCACCTCCAACAGCGGCGGCTCGGTGCCACCGCCGGTCGGCAGGTCATCGTCGGTCACTGAGATGACCTCGTCATGGGCGATTGATCCGCGGGTTCTTAATGTACCATCATGATCCTGGCAAAAGCGCCAGACGGGGGCAAGCGGGGGACAACGGCACCATGATCGGCATCAGCAGCGCATTCGATGGCGGGCACATCACTATCGTCGACGCCAAAGACCCGGACGATATCCGGCTGGCGCTGGCGGACGACAACGCGTCGGACTTCAAGCAATGGTTCTATTTCCGCTTGACCGGCGCGCGCGACCGGGCCTGCACCATCCGCATCGTGAATGCGGAGGACGCCAACACCAGCCGCGATCTGGTCGGCATGCCGGCCCCCTGGGCCGACTTTCAGGCCGTGGCGTCGTACGACCGGGAGACCTGGCTGCGCGTGCCGACCGCGCTGGAGGGCGATGCCCTGACGATACGCCTGATGCCGGAGCGGGACAGCGTCTACATCGCGGCCTTCGCGCCCTATCCGCTGGAACGCCAATACCGTTTTGCCGCCAAGGCCCTGGAGTCGCCGCACGCCAGCCTGACTGTGCTGGGCCAATCAGTCGAGGGGCGCGACATCGACATGCTGCAGTTCGGGACGCCCGGCCCGAACAAGCGCGCCTGCTGGATCACGACGCGCCAGCACCCGAACGAAACCATGGGGCCGTTCTGCGTCGAGGGCATCGTCGACCGGCTGATCGATCCGGACGACCCGCTGGCCCGCGCGCTGCTTGACCGTGCTGTGTTCTATGTCGCGCCCAACCTGAACCCGGACGGCAGTGTGCGCGGCAACACGCGGACGAACGCCGCCGGCATCAATCTCAACCGCGTCTGGTCGGATCCCTCGATGGAGACCAGCCCGGAAATCCATCTGGTGCGCGACGCCATGCACGAGACGGGGCTCGACTGGTCGCTGGACATCCACGGCTGGAACGGAACGCACAATTTCCTTGGCGGACCGCTGGGCCTGCCGTCTCTGACCGACAAGCAGACGGCCCTGTGGAAACGCTACGAGGCGGCGCTGGCCCAGGCCAATCCGGATTTCGAGGTCGGCTGGCCTTATCCCGGCGGCGGTCCCGGCCCCGGCGAGGCGGACCTGTCCATGTCGTGGAACTACCTGGGCGAGACCTTCGACGCGGTCGCGCTGCTCTACGAACTGCTGTTCAAGGACACAGCCAAGACGCCCGATCCGCTCCATGGCTGGTCGCCGGCGCGTTCCTACAAGTTCGGCCATTCAACGCTGGACGCGCTTTACGCCATCATCGACAATCTGCGTTAGCGCCCCGACCGTCCCGCGCCAGGAAGGCGAGAAAGCGCCGCCAGTCCCACGACGTCATATCATGCGGTCCCGGCCGTAGATGCCAGCCGAGCTGGCCTGACCAGGCCCGGCGCCCGGGCCGCCATACGGTCTCCAGCGACGGCAGACCCTCCTCGCCCCAGAACGGTGCGGCGGCTTTCAGCGCCAGATACTCGCCCTCGGGATCAGCCCAAGCATCCTCCGACGCCGAAGCGACATAGACCTTGCGAGGCGCCACGCAGGCAATCAGTTGATGCTGGTCGACGGGCAGTTGCGTCGGGTCGGCGGCCGTCTTCTTGTCGAGAACCGTCCAATGCGAAAAGCGGATGAGCTTCGACAGCGTTTCGCCGCCCGGGTGCCGCGTCAGGCTGGCCCCGGCACAACCGGAATTGTTGATCAACGCGGCGTAGACCCGCTCGTCGTTCGCGCTGGCCCAAAGCGCGGCCTTGCCAAGCCTTGAGTGGCCGGCCAGGACGACGCGCTGACGGTCAATGCTATCGAGCCGAAAAGCTATGTCGATCAGTCGCTGATAGGCCCATGCCCAAAGCGATAGTGCGCCCGTTTTGGCACACGATCGCGCGGCGCGACCGAGCTTGGCGCGCCGCCATTTCCTAGGATGATCGGCCACCCAAGAGCCGTAGCATGACAGCAACACGCCATAGCCCGCCTTCAAGAGAGGTCGGATCGGCCAGCGATCGGCATGCTGGCCACGATTGACCTCCGAGAGGCGGCCGCCGCGCAACGTGTCGGCGATCGATCGCTCGATAATTGCCGCGCGATCGATCGGAAAGCCGGCACCCTCACCGGTCCCGATAGGTCCCAAAAAACCGAGGCCAATGATGATCGGCACTGGACCAGTTCGCTCCCTTGGCAACCATAGCGCTGCATCGACCGCAAAGGCCTTCCCGGCGAGCGTCATCTCGATGACCAGCCGCTCGCCCTCGCCAAACCGTTCGCGCCGGATGTCGAGTCGCTGCGGTGCCTCGGGAATGGGACCATACATTCCGTCGGTAAACGTCTGAAGCCACGCCGCGCGGCAAAGCGCGCGGTCCTCGGCCGTTGCGACAGGCTGGCCGTCGGGGCGTTGCATGAGGGGCGGCAGCTTCATGATGGCTTTGACAGAGCGGCAAGTGGGGCTCGAAATCATCGGACCAACAAGGCCGCCAGCCAAGCCGAAACTCTTGGCCTTTTTCGCGCCGCTACCGGCCCGCAGGCGCAATGACGTCTCCGATCGGCCCTTGACGGCTCCCGCAACCGCGTTGCACGACTGAAGCCGAACGCGAACGGCAGGGTGCATGAGCAAGGTAAAAAACCCGACCATTCGGGACATCGCCCGGATCGCCGGCGTCTCGACGGCAACCGTGTCGCGCGCCTTCGCCAAGCCCGACCTGGTCGCCGAACCGACCCGGACGCGGGTCCTGGATCTGGCGGACCGGCTGGGCTATCGCCTGAATATGCGGGCGGTAGATTTTCGCCATGGGCGGACCCATGCGATCATCGTTCTGGTCTCCGACATCGCCAACCCGTTCTATTCGGAGTTCTTCAAGGGCATTGAGGAACGGGCCAGGGCGGACGGCTACATCCTGCTGATCGGCGACACGGCCGGCGACGCCACCAGCGAGGAAACCTATGTCGGCATGCTGCTGACCGGCCGCGCGGACGGGCTGATCATCAATACGGGCTTTTGCCCCGAAAGCCTTGCCGAGCAGTTCGCCCGGTCCCCGCCCGACATGCTGCCGCCGGTCGTTTCCTGTTCGGATCTCGACGGGCTGGACGCGCCGACCGTGCGGATCGACAACTACCGATCCTCGCAACTGGCGGCGGAGCATTTGCTGGGCCTGGGGCATCGCCGGATGGCCGTCATCTGTGGGCCCTTGTCCATGCGCTCCTTCGCCGATCGGCTGGGCGGCTTTGCCGATCTGGTCAGCCAGGCAGGCGGCACGATCCCCGACGATATGATCGTCACGGGGCGAATGACCATCGAGTCCGCCCGCGCGCTGACCACGACGCTGATGACGCGCGAAGACCCGCCGACCGCGATTTTCGCCCACAGCGACGAAATGGCGATGGGCGCCTTGCACGCGCTGCGCAATCTGGGCCTGCGCGTCCCTGAGCAGGTGTCCGTGGTCGGCTATGACGACATGAACTACGCCAAGGTCGTGACCCCGGCGCTGACCACCGTCCACCTGCCCCGCAGGCTATGGGGGGCAACCGCCTGCCAGCAGCTGCTGTTGCAAGTCGGTTCCGGCGACCGGGTTCAGCGGAACATCGACATGCCGACCGAACTCATCGTCCGCCAGACGACCGCGCCGCCGCCTCGGTAATCACGGACCGACGAACGGATCAGCGGAACCCGGCCTCGCCCTCTTCGTGCAGTTTCGGCCCTTTGACCTCAAGCGGTTCGCGCGCCTCGGTCACCGGCACGTTCGGCGCATTGTCGATGTCGCGCCAGCGGCCCACCGGATTGGCCGCCCATTTCGCGGCATTCTTCAAGACCCGCTTGACCCCGTCTTGCCAATAGATCGGGTAGGTTTCGTGGCCGGGACCGAAATAGAAGATCCGGCCGTTGCCCCGCTTGAAGGTCAAGCCTGAGCGAAAAACCTCGCCGCCCTCGTACCACGAGACGAACACGGTCTCATCGGGCTCCGGCACCGTGAAGGGCTCGCCATACATTTCGGAGTTGGGGATCTCCAGACAAGGACCGATGCCCTCGGCGATCGGATGGCTCGGATTGCAGACCCACACCCGCTCCCGCTCGCCGGCCTCGCGCCAGCGCAAGGAACAAGGCGCGCCCGTAATCCTGCGGAAGATCTTCGAGAAATGGGCCGAGTGCAGGCAGACCAGCCCCATACCTTGCCAGACATGGGACGCGACGCGTTCGACCACGTCGTCCGCGACGTCGCCATGGGCGGCATGCCCCCACCAGAACAGAACATCCGTTTCGGCCAAGACCGGTTCCGTCAGCCCGTGCTGATCGTCCTGCAAGACGGCGGTCGATGCGGATAGGCCAGTATCCTCGTTCAATCCATCCGCGATGCAACTGTGCATCCCAGTCGGATAGATCGAGGCAACGGCCTTATTGGTTCGCTCGTGGACGTTCTCGCCCCAGACAAGCACACGAATGGTCATTCCAGTCCTCTCTCGGTGTCGGCGCGGCACTTTAGAGCGATCGCGCCCACAAAGGCAAAACCCAAAAAGTAACCGTTTACATCAGCAATGTAACCGGATACATTTTCCTCATAATTACGATTGAGACGGCTCTGGCCAAAGAGCCGCGGCCAAGCGCGACGCCCTCGGTCGCTCGCGATAACGGGAGGAACGGACAAGATGATCAAACGCCAAATCGGCCTTGTGCTCGCGGCAACGGCCCTGTCGGGCACCATGGCCATTTCCGCGTGGGCCCAGACGGAAATCGAGGTCTGGGTCGGTGGCGAACCGGGTACTACGAACGTCTATGACGATCTCGCCGCCGCCTATATGGCCGCCAACCCCGACGTTCAGATCAACGTGACCAAGGTCGGCTCGGACCTGTTCAACCCGGTGCTGGTGCCGTCGCTGTCCGGCGGCGAAGGGCCGGACGTCTTCATGTACGGAACCGGCCCCGGTCAGCCGGCGGCGATCATCAATGGCGGCCTTGTCGCCGACCTGACGCCGTACTATCGCCAATATGGCTGGGACGCGATGATCCCGGAGTCGATCGAGAACACGACCTCGTCGGACGGGCGGCTGTGGGCCGTGGGCAACGAGGTCGAGAACACGGCCATGTTCTACAACCGGGCGATCTTTGACGAGCTCGGCCTCGGCGTGCCGGAAACCTGGGCAGACTTTGAAGCCACGGTCGAGGCTTTGATCGAGGCCGGCTACGACACGCCGATCGGCCTGGGCGCGGCCGACCGCTGGCCGATCTCCCATTGGCAGTCGATGCTGTTCGGCCGCTTCGCCTCCCCCGCCGGTGTCGAAGAGGTGATGTTCGGCGACGGTGCCTGGACCGAGGCGGCCTTCGTCGATGCCTCGGCCCTGCTGCAGGAAATGACCGAGGAGGGCTATTTCGGCCCCAACCCGGTCGCCAACGGCTATGCAGAGATCATGGACAGCTTCTGGGCCGGCGACATTCCGATGACCTTTACCGGCCCCTGGATCGTGCCTGGCGCGGTGGAGTCGTTGGGCGACGGCATTGCCGATTTCGGCACATTTCAGGTGCCGCCCATGGCCGACGATCAGGCCATTCACCCGACCGAGGACATTGGCTCCGGTTTCTACGTCAACGCCAACAGCGAGCATCCGGACGTTTCCGCCGACATCCTCGACTTCTTCTTCTTCAATGACGACGGCCGCCTGATGCTGCTGAACAACGGCTCGATCCCCATCGGCTCGCTGACAGAGCTGCTGCCGGACAGCACGTTGCCCGCGATCACGGCCGACCTGCGCGCGCAGATCGATTCACACCGGCCGAACGGCACGATTCATGCCTTTCTCGACACGGTAACGCCGGCCAGCATGACCAATGTCACCTATGACGGCCTGCAAGCCCTGATGCTGGGTGTGATGACGCCGGAGCAGTTCGTCGAGGCCATCCAGGCGGAATGGGAGGTCGCAAAGGCCGTCGGCGCGATCCTGATGCCCGGCGGCGTCGCGGACAACTGATCGACGCGCGCTGAGACCCAGTCCCATGGCCGCCTCATTCAGGCGTTGGTCGCCGGGCCGCCGCAAAAGGCAGGCCTGGCTGACCGCCGGCCTGTTCCTGCTGCCGGCGATCGCGCTCTATCTCGTCTTCGCCTTCATCCCGACCTTGGAGGTGTTCGAGTATTCGCTGAACCGTTGGGACGGCATCAGCCCGGATCGGGAGTGGGTCGGGCTCGGCAACTACGACCGCCTGTTCGGCGACCGGATCTTCTGGGAAGCGTTCTTCAACACGGTTGAATGGACGGCGATCATCGTGGTGATCAATGTCGGCCTGGGCGTGGTCCTGGCCGCGATTCTGGCCCGCAAGATCAAGGGCAGGATCTTCTTTCAGACCTGCATGTTCATCCCGGTCATCCAGGCGCCGATCACCACGGCGATCATCTGGCGCTGGATGTATCAGCCCAACGGCGCGATCAACGAGGGGCTGAACGCGATCGGTCTAGGCTTCCTGGCGACGCCCTGGCTCGGGGACCTGACGACCGCCTTGCCGGCCCTCGCCATTGCCCATTCCTGGTCCACGCTTGGCTTGTCGATCGTGATCTTCCTGGCCGGCCTGCAGGCGGTCGATGACGAGCTCTACGACGCCGCCAAGATCGACGGTGCGACGCCTATCCAGGCCTTTTGGTACATCACGTTGCCCGCGCTGAGGCCGGTGACCGCCGTGGTCTTCGTCCTCACCGCGACCGCCGCGTTCAAGGCGTTCGACCTGATCTGGGGCACCACGCAGGGCGGCCCGATCCGCGCCACCGAGATCCTGGCGACCTACATGTACAAGCGCGGCGTGCTGGAAAACAATTACGGCTACGGCTCGGCCGTGGCGGTCGCCCTCTTGGTCATCGTCACCTTGGCGATGGCCGTCTATCTCTACATGCAAGCACGGCGGGACGACTGAGGCCATGTCCAGAAAGCCCCTCGTTTACGGTCTGTTGACCCTGGTCTCGCTGCTGATGCTGGCACCGTTGCTGATGACCGCTTTCACCTCGCTGAAACCGGCGGAGGAGCTGGTGTCGCCCCCCTGGGTGCCGCCGCTGGCGCCGACTTTCGAGCATTTCGTGACGACCTGGATCGACGCGAACTTCAACACCTATTTCCTGAACAGCGTGATCATCTCGACGGTCGACGCCGTGGTCATGATCGTCATCGCCTCGGCCGCCGCCTACGCGCTGACGTTCCTGAAGTTCCCCGGCAAGCCGGTGATCTACGCCCTGCTGCTGGCCGGCCTGATGATCCCACCGACCGCGATCATCCTGCCGCTCTACGTGACGGAACAGCGCCTGGGCCTGTTGAACACCCATCTTGGCGTCATCCTGGCCGATCTGGCGCTGGCCGTGCCGATCTTCATTTTCCTGATGTCGGCCTATTTCCGTCGGATCCCGAAGGAGTTGCGGGACGCCGCGCGGGTCGATGGCGCCAGCGAGATCCAGGTCTATTGGCGTGTGATCCTGCCGATCTCGACCCCCGCCATCATCACCACGGGACTGCTGGAGTTCCTATGGAGCTGGAACGATCTGCTGCTGCGGCTGTTGTTCCTGACCGAGGACAATCTACGTACCCTGACGGTCGGCATGCTGTTCTTCCAGGGCACCCAGACCCGCGATATCAGCGGCCTGACCTCCGCGGCGATGATCATGGCGATCCCGATCATCATCATCTTCATCATCTTCCAGCGCCATTTTGTGCAGGGCATGACCCAAGGCGCCGTCAAATAGGCCCCAGAGAAATAGGCCCCAGAAAATGACCAAGCCGATCGCGCTGCTGGCCCCCAGCTTCCGTACGCTTGACGAGCTTTTCGACCCGGCCGACCTGGCGCGGCTCGGCGATCTCTGCGATCTCGTTTGGGCGCGTGATGAGCCGGTGCCGCCGGAAATCATCGAGACTGCGGCCGCGGACGCGAACTTCATCATCGGGACTGATCCCTGCTTCGATCAGCTCGATCTCGACAGGGCGCCCAATCTGCTTGCCTGCCTGGAGGTGGCGGGCAGCTTTCCGCCCTCGCTCGACTACGACATTTGCTTCGCCCGAGGCATCGAGGTCTTGAGCTGCGCCCCGGCCTTCCGCCGTTTGGTGGCCGAAATGACCTTGGGCTTCATGATCGCCGGCGCGCGGGGGATCGTCGACGGCCACGAGGCATTCCGGCAGGGGACGGAGACCTGGCTCGGCGAGGATGAGCGGTTTGACTTCTCGCTCTACGGCCAGACGGTCGGGTTCATTGGCTTCGGTTCGATCGCGCAGGAATGCAACAGGCTGTTGGCGCCGTTCGGTTGTGACGTTCTGGTCTATGACCCCTGGCAAGACGCCGATGTCTTGGCGGACCAGGGCGCCAAGGCAATGCCGCTGAACGACGTCGTCGCAAAAGGCCGATGCTTAGTGATTGCCGCATCGCCGACGGACGAAAACTATCACCTGATCGATAGCGATGCCTTCTCGCTAATGCCGAAGGGTGCGTTGCTGGTCTTGATCAGCCGCGCCCATCTGGTCGACTTCGCCGCTTTGCAAACCGCGATAGAGCAGCAGCGAATTCGTGCTGCGCTAGACGTGTTTCCCGCCGAGCCAGCACCTCCCGGCGATCCGATCCGCGCCTGGCCGAACACCATCCTCTCGGCCCATCGCGCTGCGGCGGTGCATCACGGCAGGCGCGAGATCGGTCGCATGGTCGTCGATGACATTGCCCTGATGATCAAGGGCGAGGCGCCCCAGCATATGCAGCGCGCCAACGAAAGCCATGTGCGGCAGCGGGTTGGCGCGGTCACCGTCCGCGAAGCCGCGCGCGCGCGTCACTAGCGGTCCCTCAACCTCCGCCACAACTCCGCATAATTGGCGTCGTTCTGCTTGTCCGCCGTTGCCTTGTCGGCGGTGTTGGGATTGACCATCACCATCGGCTCGATGCCCCGCGCGACCAGCCGTTCCGCGGTCAACGCGTTGATCGTGTGGGCGATCGCGATCGTGATCGAGGTCGAGTTGGCGCCGACCGGGTGGCGCATGCCCTCGACCGCGAGCGCCGCATCCGCCTTCGGCACGCCGGTGTCGATCACGACGTCGGCCACCTCGTATAGCCGCTTACCGGACGAGTGGCGGGCAGGGCTGGCGGACGAATGGGGCAGGGAGGTCACAGCCACCAGCTTCATGCCCAGATCCTTTACCGCGAGCGCAATGTCCAGGACCACCGCGTTGATGCCGGAATGGCTGTAGATCACCATCGCATCCGTCGGTTTGAGCTGATGGGACGACAGGATCGCCTTGCCATAGCCCTCCTGCGCATGGATGAAGCGGTATTGCCGCGCCCCCATGTCGCCCCAGACCCTATGGAAGCTGATCATCGTGCTTTCGGGAATGGGCCGGAAACCGACGATCGTGCCGGAACGGGGAAAGCTCTCCAGCGCCGGAAACGCGCCGTGGCCAGTGCCGAAGGTGAAGACCAGCCCATCGGCGGCGATCGCGGCGGCGCAGATCTCGGCGGCCTGATCGAGCGCGTCACGCTGCGTCTGGCGCACGGTCTCTAAGCGCTCGATCAGGCTGCCGAAGTAGCGGTTAATCATGGTCATGGGCGCTGTCTTCCTTCGTTAAGACCTTCGCTCTAGAAACCGGACGATGCCGTCCAGGCTGGCGCGGAACAGATCGGCCTCTCCCGCCGCCAGGGCATCCGGCGGCAGCTTGGCTTGCGAGGCGGCGTCCACCGTACCCAGGCACAGGCTGGCGGTCGCCAAGCGCATCCTGTGCCCGACCGTCAGCAACGCCGCCGTCTCCATATCCGTGGCCAGCACGCCCAGGCCCGCAAGGCGCTCCCTTTCCGTCGCAACCTCGGGCCGCTCGCCGGGCAAAAGCGGGAACATGGTGCCGTAAAAGCTGTCGTAGCTGGCAAACTGGCCGCCCTTGACCGGCCGATCATCCGGGCCGGCGTCGGCCAGGGCAGCCGTGAGCCGTGCATCGGCCGTCGCCACGTGGCCGGGCCGGCTGAACACCGTCGTGCATCCATCGGGCGCGAGCGCGGTTTCGGCGATCAACAGGTCGCCCAGCCGCGCCGGGCCCAGCACCATGGCCGTGCCGATGCGCACGAAGACACCAACGCCCAGCGCGGCCAACTCACGCAAGACGATCACCGCGATGGGCGCGCCCATGCCGAAGGACGTAGCGGTGATCCTGCGGCCGCGCCAGCCGCCGGTGACCGTGCGGAGACCGCGTCTCTCCGGCAGGATGGTCGGCGCCTCCAGCATCTCCGCAAGCCTGTCGATACGGCCCCGGTCGCCCACCAGGATGGCGGCGTCGCCCACCTCATCGGCGGTACAGCCGATGTACCAGGCCCTGTCGACCTGCGGTTCTCTCGTCATTCTGTTGTCCCCGTGTCACGGTCGCTTGCCCGTTCGCGCATCGCCCGCTGTTCCAGGAACCGATCAACGGCGGCAACACCGCGATCGATCGCCTGGTCGGCCGAAGAGCCTTCGATCAAGCCGGCCAGCACGCCGGCGGCCAACGTGTCGCCCGCCCCGGATTGGTCCTGGACCGGATGCGGCTTCGCCGGTCGATGTCCCTCCGCCAAGACGCGGCCCATCTGGGTCTGCCACCAGGCCAACCCCTCGGCACCCCTGGTTTCGACCACCAGCCGTTCGGACTGGCTGGAAGGATGCGCCAAGGCCTCCTCGACAAACTCCCATTCCGCCGCGCTGTGGGTAATCAGCGTCGCACGCGCCGCCAGACGTTTTTGCAGGCCCGGCGTGAACGCTTCGGGGTCGGCCTTCACCAGCCACGCGACCTGCGTATCTGGCCGCACGCGCTCAAGCGCTTCCTGAAGCGCCCGTGTAGGGCCGACCGTCACAACCAGCCAATCGGATGCGGCAACAAGGTCCGCCTGGGCTTCGGTCAGGCCCTGCGGCGGCATCCCGGGGTCGTACAGGCAGGCACAGCCGCCGGAATCCGCATAGGCCAGGATGCTCAGCGGCGTTCGCGCGCCAGCGATCGCGGCAATCCCGAATGTGTCGACACCGTCCGCCGTAAGACCAAGCCGATAGGCCTCGCCGGCCGCATCGTCGCCCACCCAGCTTATCGCCCGTGGCGCGGCCACCCCCTCCGCGACCAGGGCTCGGCAGACATAGGCCGGCGATCCGCCGGCGCGGCCCCAGCCGTCGGCCGGCCGGCTGGTAATGCGCACGGTTCGGTCCGCGATCGGCGCCTCGGCCGTTCGAACCGCATGGTCGATGCTGGCATATCCGATGATCGCGACGGTCACGACAGCGCCTCAACGGCCGTGTCCAGATCGACGACCCAACCGAAATAGCGGTCGATATCCTCCAGGCTCGCCTCAGCCAGATGCGGCCTGTTGGAGTTCGTCGCGTCACGCGGCAGCACCATGCGAAAGCCATGCGCAAAGCCGTCCTGGATGGTCGCGCGGATGCAGACATTGGTCTTCACGCCGGCGACCACGACCTGTTCGACGCCCTGTTCGCGTAGCAACAGGGCCAGATCGGTGGCGAAAAAGGCGCTGTAGCGGCGCTTGGGCACCAGCACCTCGCGCGGCCCATCGGGGCGGAACCGATCGAAGAAATCGCTGTCCGGATCGTCGACCATGCAGTGCGGCGGGATCTTCTGGTGCTCGAAATCCGCAAGCCCCGGCTGGTGACGCTCGGCGGCGTGGACGACCAGGGTCTCCGACGCGCGCGCGGCGTCCAGCAGGCGGCCCAGCGCCGGCACCACGTCCCCGACATGATCGTAATGGAGTGCGGCACCCGGTCGGAAGAACGTCTTGATGACATCGACCAGTACAAGGGCGGTAGTGTTTGACGGGTTTTGGGAATTGGCCATGGGCACCCCGATCACGGTTCCGGCGAAGGTCCGCGCCGACGCCGCCACGAGGCCAGCGTCAGCGCCAGAATCACAACGGCATAGGGCAGCACCTGTACCAGCTCCGGCGGCAAGCCGCCGCCTTGCAGCCGGATCTGTGCCGCATCGAAGAAGCCGAACAGAATGCAGGCGAACGCGGTCGGCCAGGGTCGGTTGCGGCCGAAATAGAAGGCCGCGAGCGCGATGAAGCCGCGCCCCCCGGTCAGACCCTCGCTGAACAGGCCGACAAGGCCTAGCGACAGCGCCGCGCCACCCAGGCCGGCAAGGGCGCCCGCCGCCAAGGTCGCGCCATCCCGCAGATTGGGCACCGACAGGCCGACCGAATTGGCGGTCGCGGGCGACGACCCGCAGGCGCGCAGGCGCAACCCGATCCGGGTTCTGGTCAACAGTAGCGCGGTCAGCGGTACGAGAATCCAGGCCGCCCAGGTCAGTACATCCTTGCCGGACAGGATGGCGCCCAGGACGGGGACGCCCGCGATGAAAGGCAGGTCGATGCGCGGCAAGGTCGGCACCGGCATCAGGCGCAGCGTGCCGCTGACGCCATAGAAGTCGGACAAGAGATAGCCGATCAGGCCGGCGATCAGGACGTTGAGCCCGAGGCCGGCGACGATCTCGTTGGCGCCGAACCGGGTGACCAGGATCGACAGCGGCGCGGCGCTGACCAGCCCGGCGACCGCCGCCGCTAACAGGCCCACTGCCCAGGACCCGCTGACATGGGCGGCGATCAGCGCGGCGAGGGCGCCGGACAGCATCATGGCCTCAAGGCCGATATTCACGATGCCCGCCTGCCGGTTGATCAGCCCGCCAAGGGCGGCCAGCAGGATCGGTGTGGTTGCCAGGATCGCCGCGTGCAGAACGTTGTCGAGCATCATGGCGCCACCGCCCGCACAGCCCGACGCCGCCGGGCCCAGCGCACGGCCTCGACCACCGCCAACATCATTACCGTGCCTTCCAGCACCTGGACGAGATCGAGCGGGATGTCGGCGAAAAGCTGTACCGTAGTGCCGGCCGAGGTCAGCGCCCCGAAGATCAGCGCGCCGATCAGGATGCCGACCGGCCGGTTGCGGCCCAATAAGGCGACGGCAATGCCAGTAAAGCCGTAGCCCGGCGAGAAGCCCTCGGAAAACCGGCCGACGACGCCGAGCGCATGCGTGGCACCGCCCAGCCCGCCGATCACGCCGGACAACACGATGGCAAGCAGAATGACCGACGCAACGCTGATGCCGACGGACCGGGCAAAGCGAGGGTTGAGGCCGACCAGCCGGTTTTCAAAGCCCCCGACCCTCAGGCGCAGCCAGACGCCGTAGGCGACCAGGGCCGCCAGCCCGATAAGGAAACCGGCATTCAATGTCGAAGGCGGGATCAGGCGCAGCAGGCGGGCCTCTGGCAGCACCATCGGTGTCGCGGAATTGGCGGAACCGGCGGCTAGCAGAGGCCCGTTCACCAGCCACAGGGCGATACCGATGGCGATGAAGTTCAGCATCAGCGTGGTGACGACCTCGTCAACCTCCATGCGGGCGCGCAACCACCCGGGCAGCAGCATCCAAAGGCCGCCGACAAAGGCCCCGAAGCCAAGCGCGGCCAGCATCTGCAGCGTTCCGCCAAGGCCGATCCAGGCAAATCCGACCCAGGCGGCGGCCAACCCGCCCAGGTAGAAGCTGCCCTCGACCCCGACATTGAACACGCCGGCCCGAAAGGCGATGGCCGTCGCGAGGCCTGTGAAGATCAACGGCGTCGCGGCCGTCAGCGTGGCGGCGATCCTGCTCTGGCCGCCTAGGGCCTCATTGAACAGCTCGGCATAGGTCGAAAAGGGATCGCGACCGGTGATGGCCAACAGAATGGCGCCGACCAGCAGGGCCGCCACGAACGGCATCGCCAGGCGAAGGCCGTCCTCCAGGGCGCGCGGCAAGGCGCCGCTCATGCCGCCGCCGCGCCGACCATCAGAGGCGCCAAGGTCTCGGTCGAGGCGTCCTCGCGGTCCACGATGCCCATCGCCCGGCCGCCGCAGAGCACGAGGATGTGGTCGGACAGGGCGATCAGCTCGTCCAGCTCCTCCGACACCATGACGATCGCGCCGCCGCGCTGCCGATAGGCCAACAGCTCCCGATGAATGGCGGCGATGCCTTTGAGGTCGACGCCACGCGTCGGCTGGGCGATCAGCAGCAGTGATGGCGACCGGTCGATTTCGCGCCCGATCAGCAATCGCTGTTGGTTGCCGCCGGACAGTTCAGCCACCGGCCGGCCAAGACCGCCATGAACGACCTGATACCTGTCAACGATCGTCTGCGCGCGCTGCCTGCAACGGCCGGGCAGCAACCAGCCCTTGGATTCCTTCGCCAACTGGCGCTGCTCGCCGGCGATGGCGTTTTCCGTCAGCGTGGCCTGCCGGCACAGGCCCTCGCCGGCGCGATCGGCGCTGACATAGCCGACGCCGAAAGATCGATGGTCGGCGACACTGTGCCCCCCAAGCTCTCGGCCCCGCACAACGATCCGGCCGGCGCTCGGGCGGGCCAGCCCGATCATGCTGGCGATCAGGGCCTCCTGCCCATTGCCCGCCACACCAGCAATGCCCAAAATCTCACCTTCCCGCACCTCGAAGCTGACCTGGTCCAGGGCGGGTCGATCACCCGTACCGGCAACGCTCAAGCCGACGACGTCCAAGATCACGTCTCCAACGCCGTCGCCGGCTTCCCGGTACGGCGGCTCAACCGTTTCGCCGACGGCCAGCTGGGCAAGGGCGTCCTGGTCGATGCTGCCGACATCGATTGTCGTGATCACCCGACCTTGCCGCAGCACCGTGACCCGGTCGGCCAGGGCCATCACCTCGCGCAGCTTGTGGCTGATGAAAAGAATGGTATGGCCGTCCTGGCGCAACGCCCGCAACAGGCCGAATAGGCGGTCCACCTGGCTCGGAGCCAGCACGGCCGTGGGTTCATCCAGGATCAGCGTGTCGGCCCCGCGATAGAGCAGGCGCAGGATCTCGACGATCTGGCGATCGGGGACCGACGCGTCGCCGGCGCGTTGGCCCCAATCGAGGTCGACGCCGGCCTGGTCGCCAAGCTGCCGGGCCCGGTCAAGCGCCGCCCGTCGATCGATGATGCCCCTGCGGCCCGGCTCGGCGCCCAAGATCAGGTTCTCCGCCAAGGTCAGCGCGTCGGCCAGCATGAATTCCTGGTGCACCATTCCGATGCCCTGGGCCAGCGCATCGGCTGGTCCGCGAAACCGAACCGGCAGGCCGTCGACGATTACATGCCCCGCGTCAGGCTGGTCCAGCCCCTGAAAGATGCGCATCAGGGTCGATTTGCCGGCGCCGTTCTGGCCGACGATGGCGTGAATCTCGCCGGCCCGCACCGCGAGGTCGATGCCGTCATTCGCGACGACCGGCCCGAACCGCCGGCTGATGCCATCGGCGCCCAGCCGTGTAACCGGGCTGTCTACCACAGGCATCGGCCGCCCCAGTGCAACGATGGACGTATCACCGCCTATTGGAAGAAGTCGGGATATCCGTCCTCGATCACGTTCACGACCACGATGTCGCCAGCAATGATGCCGTCGCGCAACTCGTCGATCCGCGCCAGATAGTCCGCCGGCAGCAGGTCACGCGTGTGGATCATCTCCGACAGGCCGACGCCATTGTCCGCCAGCGAATAGTTGCGCACCTGGCCGCCTTCCAGCGAACCACCCGCGTACGCATCGACCACATCGGCGACCGCGACATCGACCCGCTTGATCATGCTGGTCAGCACATGGCCCGGTGCCAAGCCGTCCTGATCGGTGTCGACGCCGATGGCGTAATGCCCGGCCGCCTCGGCCGCCTGGATAACGCCCAACCCGGTGCCGCCGGCGACCTGATAGACGATGTCTGCGCCGTTCTCGAACATGGCCTCGGCCATTTGCTGGCCGGTCGCCGGATCGCCGAACGTGTTGGCGTAGGCCACCTGTACCTGGACGTCCGGGTTGATGTCGCGCGCGCCCTGGACGAAGCCGACCAGGAACTTGTCGATCCCGACCGAGCGCGTACCACCGATCACGCCGATATTCGCGTCTTCATTGATGCCCGGAATGTCGGTATTGGTCGTCACCATGGCGGCCAAGGCGCCGGCCAGGTAGGAACCTTCATGCTCCGAAAACAGAACGGAGGTGATGTTGTCGCCCTCGCGCACCTGGTTCAGCACGACGAAGTCCGTGTCCGGATAGTCCGGCGCCACAGCCTCCATCACCTCGCCATGAGCGTATTCCAGGTCCACGACCAGGCCGAAATCGCTTTCCGCGGCCCGGCGCAGGATCTGCTCACCCTGGGCGACCACGTCCCGGCTTTCCAGGACGCGCCCTTCGACGCCGGTTTCTTCCGTGGCCGCCAGGAAGCCCTGATGCGCCAGATCGTTGTAGGACTGATCGCCAAGGCCGCCCTGGGCGATGACCAGGGCGACGGGGTCCTGCGCAAAGGCGGCGCCGGTGGCCGAAAGGGCCAAGGCGGCCACGCCGGCGATAAGAACGGGTTTCAACATGAACTACCTCCCATGCTTGTTGGCGGATTGGGTAAGGGGTGATCGCGGAGACGGTTAGTGGGCATCGATGGTCTCGCCCGTGCCCGGCTCTTGCGCCCATTGGGTGGCGAACTGATAGCGGTCGCCGGCATAGACGGCATCGACGACCTCAAGCAGTTCGTCGCTTGGTCCGTAGGTGCGTCGCCGGATGTCCATTACCGCCGCCGGACGACGCAGGGCGAGCAGCCTGGCCTCGCGCGTGTTGGCCAGGCGCGCCATGGCGGTTTCCTCCGCGCGCGTGGGTGACAGGCCCATCGCACTGAGCCGTGCGTAGAGCGAAAAGGCATCATCGCTCAGAACGCGGTCATCCAGCGCGGCACGATCGACGACCCAAAGGGGCAGGACCGAGCTGAAGAAGGCGATCGGCTCGCCATCAACCGTGCGCAACCGTTCCAGCACGAAACCGGCCGCGCCGCCGATCGTCCCCTGGACCCGTGCCGTACGCGAGGCGTGCGCCGCGATCAGAACCTGGCCGGCGCGACCGCCCTCGCGGGCCACCGATTGGCTGAACGAGCTCAAGGACTGGGGCTGGCGTTTCAGCGGCGGTTCGCTGACGAATGTGCCGGCACCCTGGCGCCGAACCAGGAGGCCCTCGTCCACCAGCTTCGACACCGCCTTGCCGACAGTTGCGCGTGCGACGCCCCAGCGTGCGGCCAAGGCGGGCTCACCCGGCAGGCGCTCGCCGATCGGCAAATTGCGGATATCGTCGCGCAACGCGTCCGCGATGCGAAGATAAGGTGGCATCATGACGTCAAATTTGTCTAGACAACTAGGCATATTGACGTCGGGCACGGGCCGCTGTCAAGGGCGCGCCGTGCCTCACCGACGAGAGTGTGCTAAGCTCGGGAAATTATCCGGCGGCAAGTAAGGGGTCAGATGATGCGGCGGCTGGACGTGAAGGGCACGACACTCGCGTTTGTGCTCGCGCTGGTTTTGGGACTTTCCTGGTCCAACAGTAACGCGCAGAAGAACCCAACCCCTCCACCCGAGGACGGCAAGCCCGGCACAGAGAGCACGCCGGCACCGCCGGTCAACCCGCCGGCGCCGGAACCGCGCCCGTCTCCGCCGTCGGACACCTCGCCCCCGGCCGAACCCGCGCCGACGCCAACGACCACACCGTCGACCGGCGATGGAGATGTCGCCGCCATTGCAACGAGCGCGCAAGCCGCAGTGACGCCGCTGTTGCCACAGGGATTCACGGATGATCTGGAGCCGTTCCTCAACGACGCGGCCAACGACGCGCCGGCAATGACATTAGGAAACCAGTTGCTCAGCCGGCGTCAGCTCGCCCCGGCAGCCTGGATGTTTGCGCACGCGGTCGCGGCAAATCCGGACGACCCGGTAGCCTTGAACAATCTCGGCATGACGCTTGCCGAGCTCGGACAGTCCGACCTTTCGGCCCAGCAGGCCGATCTGATGGCGTCTGCCCTGACCCTGTTCGATCAGGCACGCCAGATCGACCCGTCGGCCGCCGCCTACCAGGCCAACTTCGGCCAGACGGCGCACCTGATGGACGCGGCCGGTCTTGGCGGCCCTGGCTTGGATGCCGCGCGCCAGGCGCTGGAAACGGCGGTCGGCTTGCCGGACGCCCTGCCGCTGCATCGGCTCCATCTGGCGGAGGTGTTTGAAGCGCTGGGCGATATGGCAAGTGCGTCTGCCGTGCTCGCCACCTTGCACCAGGAGAACCCGGTGCACCCGGCCTATCTTATCGGCATGCAGGGGATCGGCGGCGGTGGCGGAGGCCAATCATTGCCCGCACAAGACCGCAGCTATTGCAGCGTCAACTACGATTGCCAGCGCACCTGCCCGGTATCGATCATTGGCCGCATCCAGATCATCAACTGCGAGATCGCCCAGCAGGACGCCCAATTGGCCTGTCAGGCCGGACAGCCCTACGCGCCAGGTTACAATTGCGACGAAGAATTTCCGCGGTTCGGCATTTTGATCCCCGGCCTGAACGCGGGCTTTTCCGTCCGAACGCCCTGGGGCGGCTTCGACGTGCTGCACCAGGGTGACAGGGTCGACTTCCGTTGGAGTTTCGGTCCCAGCTTTCCGGGCGGCGTCCGCCCGACGGTCAGCGGCGACGGCTCGTGGAACCCGTCCAGCGGCCTGTCGACCGGCGATACCAGGATCGGCATTACCTATAATGTCTTGAACGGCAACAGGATCGGCGCCGAAGCAGGCCGATACGGCTTCCCACCCATATTTGTGCGCGCCGAAGCCGGCACCGAGGGCGGCGAGCTTAGCGCCGGCGCCTACAACGGCACGGTGTGGTCGTACTAGGCGACATGACGGCCAACCCTTCCGCGGTCGCCGCATGGGCCAGGTGACGAATTCGGTCGAATCCCGGCTGGCGAGCGCCCTCGGCCGGCGCGACGAGCAGCCCAACATCCAACTGGCGGAGGATCTTGCGCGATCGGGTAACAGCGACAGCGTCCAGGAACTCGTCGCAATTCTCGCCAGCGGCAAGGGCCCGGCCAAGAGCGACGCAATCAAGGTTCTCTACGAGGTGGGGCAGCGCGATCCTTCCCTGATCGTCGATCACACGGACCCGCTGCTGGGCCTTCTGGAGGCGCGTAACAATCGGCTTGTCTGGGGGGCGCTGACGGCGCTGGCCCACATCTGCCAGATTGCGCCCGATCGCATCTTCACCCATCTGGAAGCGATCTTGGCGGCCGCAGACAAGGGGTCCGTGATCGCCAAGGACCAGGCGTTTGCGATTCTGATCATTCTGGCAGGGCGCGAAAGATACGCCGACCGGGTGATCCCCATCATCTTGTCCTGGCTGAATTCCGCCGCGATCAATCAGTTGCCCATGTACGCTGAGCAGGCGGCCCGTGCCATGCCCGCGGAAAGTCGCAGTGCCTTCCGGACGGTCTTGGAGAGCCGGCTGAACGATGAGATGCGGCCAAGCAAGCGCAAGCGGATCGAGACGGTTCTGCGGCGCCTCGGGTGACGTGACCTAGCGGTCCGACAATCGGTCGAGAACAAAGTCCGCACGCTTTGGCGTCGGCGCCAAGGGCAAATCGACCAGCACATAGCCGGCCTCGCGATAGGCAGCGCGCATAAGCTCGCCAAACGCGCGCGCCTCGCCAAAGGTCATCTTTCGTTCGTCATCTTGACAATAAATCGCGGACCATGGCGGTGCGTAAAGCACCTCACGGCGATAACGATAGCGCTTTGAGGCTCGAAGTGCCGCGCGATCATCAATGCCGAACAGGCGGGCGTAGGCGATGATATCCGGCACACCCCGGTCGAAGAAGACAGGTTCGTCCCCATCGCGTCTGCTTTCGAAATCCTCAACCGCCGCCGACAGCATCAGTTCGGTGAAAAGTGCCGGGTCCCTGTCGGGCACGCCGTCACCGTCGCCCTTGCGCTGTGCTGCCAAGACACGGCGGGCCGGCTCGTCGACACAGTCGAACCCCCGTGCGCGCAACTCGGCGATCAAGGCGGTCTTGCCGGCGCCGGGCGGCCCCGTGATGAGATGGTTTTGGGGCATATGGGTCGTCCTTTCCCCGCCCGACGACGGGCGGATTGGCGGCAACACGCGCCGACAGCCGGCACGCGATGCGGTGGTCAGATTTTTTGGGGAAGAGAGCGGCGCGGTTCCTCGCGGGGAACGGCGAACGCGGGCTCGGTTCTATCCGGTCGCCAGGCCGCCGTCAATCGGAAGGCGGTGCCGCTTCCTTGCGCAGAGAAACACGGCCGCGCAGCACCTCCGGCAACAAACGGGCGATGCGAATGGCGACAGAATGCTGCCACGGGAATTCGCACAGACGCTTTCGGCGTTCGATCGCGCGATAGATCCTGGCCGCCGCATAGTCGGGTTCGACATTGAACGGGCCGGGATACTGATTGCCCTTGATGATGTTGGTGTTCACACCGCCCGGCCGCACCAGGGTTACATAGATGCCCCTGGGCCGCAGTTCCGGGCGGCATGCCTCGACAAAGCGCTCGACCGCGGCCTTGGACCCGCAATATCCGACCTTGCCGGGAAAGCCGACCAGGCCCGCCAGGCTGGACACGGCGACGATCTGGCCGGCGCCCCGCGCCAGCATCTCCGGCAGAACCTGATTGAACAGGTAGACCGTGCCCAGATAGTTGACCTCGGCCATCTTGGCCGCGTTCTCCAAGGCATCGCCGTCAGGCAGGCTGATGCCGGCATTGGCGACAGCAACGTCTGGCGGCGGCAGACTTTCGCGCAGGCGGGCAAAGGCGTCGGCAAGGGCGTCGCGATCGCTGACATCGGCCACCGCCCAGGCGTTGGGGCCGGACAAGCTGGCGGCGACCTGTTCCAAGGCCTCGGCGCGGCGGGCGATCAGCCCGACCGCAAACCCCTCGCCCGACATCTTGCGCGCCAGCGCAGCACCAATGCCGTCGGACGCGCCCGTGACATAGACCGTGCGTCCAGCGGCAATCGCGCTCACGCGTACCATTTCCTGAAATCGGCCGTCGCCCGATCGAGGGCATCGCGCAGCAGCGGAGACGGATCAGCGTAGCCGTAGAGCAGATCCCGATGAAGCTGGGGATCTTTCTTGGCGCTCTGATAAAGCACGTTGATCGCCTTTTTCACCGCACGCTCGGACACCTTGAACAGCGCGATCATCGACGGCGGGTCGGTGGGCAGTTCACCGAGATCGTCATAGCCGACGCGGCGGCCGACAAAGCGGCCAACGGCGCCGCCCTTCTGCATCTCCTTCACCATGCGCATCAGCACCTTATAGGTCGCCGGCAGGGCATCGACCTGAAGCCGCTTGCTGCCGAGATGCTCTTGAAAGACCTGACTGACAAGGTCACCGCAAATCAGCCGCGTGGTGTTCAGGAAGTCGATGGATTCGATGAGTTCCAAGTGCTCAGACCAGGCGAAGTCGCTGGGCGCGAGCACCGGCCGGTCGATGTCGCTGACCTCGAAATCGATCGCCAGCAGGCCTGAGCCGAGATGCGACAGGGGCTTCGGCGGCTCCAGCCCTGTATTCTTCAGCAGGAGATGCGACAGCTCCGAACAGGTCACCACATTCTCGTCGGCCAGATCCGGGTTGAAGCTGAAATAGGGGTTGCGTTCCAACACCTCCTCGGCGGCCTTGGTCAGCGCGGGGGCCTTGTCCGGCGTCATGTCGCGATGGCGGAAGATCTCGACATAGGCGGTCTTGCGCGGATGCAGTTCGCCCGACAGCGGAACCGCCCGAACGCCGGCCTCATGGGTTTCCAGCACGCACGGATACTTGGCGCCTTCATGCTCCAGGAACACCAAGGTCGAGACATGCGTGACGTAGCGCCACGGGTGAAAACAGACCGAGGTCACCGTGAAGTCCGGCCGATTGATCACGGACAGGAAGACGTCCCCGGGGCGAAACTCGCGGCCGCGATAAATCACGCCGTGATCTGTGAATTGATAGTTGGCGAACTCCGGCTCGCTCATCCAGCCGGTCTGGCCCCAGTCGGAACGGCTCATCGGATGGATTTCCGCATCACGACGCGGCCCGATCGCGGGATAGCCCTCCGGCGCCTCATCCCCGAGCGGCTGGGTTTCGAAGAACCGCTCGGCCGCCTCCCGCCAAGCACCGTTGCCGTTGCCTTTGTGATTTCGATAGCGCGACCACAGCGCTGCCACGGCGTCGTCAGGGACCGCGACGTTCAGCGCGTTAAGCGTCGGAAAAAGCTCGTCGCCCGCTGCGTCCCAGCCGTTTGAGCCGTTGCCGACCAGGCTTAGCCCCTCAAGGCGTGCCCGCATGAGGTCACGGCTTTCGCGCCACCGGTCGATTGCGTTCTTTCCTGAGACGTCCGTCAGACGCCGATGCCGGTTCTCCAGGTCCGCGATCGTCGTGTCCGGCGTTCGACCGGGGTCGGGTCGCACGCCGGCGATCTCGGTCGTCAACTCAGACATTCTCAACACCTCCAAATCAACAAACCCGCCTTGGTGGCCAGCCCGTCGGCACGAACCCTGTCCCGGTTAGCGCCTTGTTAACCGGGAAATCGAGCCGGAATCCATGGCAAACGGCCCATGCAGGCCAAACGCAGCCGAACCATCAAAGCCTAAAAGAGAGAATCCATCGATATTTCAGTACAAAGTTGTCTAAACAGCGTTGAATTCAGAAGGCAGGTCGACAGATCATGACTTTCAATAGAGTGGCTCATTGCGGCAATTGATCGGAACGCGCGCGATCGAGGCGTTGTTCGGCATCTCGATAACCATCTTCACGACCCGGGCGATCTCGTCGGGTTGGATCATGTCCGCCTTCGCTGGAACTTGAACCTCCGCGACCATGTCGGTGTTGACATAGCCGGGGCAGATCGCCGTCGCGCGGACGCCGTCCGACCAGCCGGACTGGCGCGCGGAATCGGTGAGCGCCACCACCGCGAACTTGGACATGGCGTAGCCGGACGAGGCCCCGACAGCGCGCAAACCCGATAAGGACGCCAAGTTGACGATACGACCGGCACCGCTTTCCTTCAGATGCGGGTAGGCCGCCCGCATCAGGCGCATCGGCCCCTTGACGTTGATTTCCCACATCTGGTCCAGCGCGGTTTCGTCGTCATCACGAAAGTCGTGATGACGCAAAACGCCAGCGGTGTTGACCAATCCGTCCAAGCGGCCGAAGCGGTCGATGGTCGCGGCCACCCAATCCGCCGGGCTTTGCCTGTCTCCCGCCTCGTACGGCGCGATCAGGCAGCGATCGGGGTCGAAGCTGTCCTTCATATGTTCGCGTGCCTTGGGGTCACGAACACCGAGGCTCAGATGGTAGCCGGCATCGTGCAATAGGCGTGCAATTGCGCCCCCAATGCCCCGGTTCGCTCCCGAAACCATCACCACTTCTTGATACGATCGTTCCATTGCCTGTTCCTTTGCACCGCACATCTATGCCGGACCACGCCAGCTGGACTCTTGACAACCCGGGCGTCTGGTATCTCAGCGAATTGCCCGGTTCTGACCATCGCTTTATGCGAGAGGAGTGAACATGACACAGACCATGGATTCCCCGGCGGCCCGCATTTGGCCGTCGATCGACGCCTATACCATCTGGACCATCTTGCTGGCCGGCGCCATGTCGACGGTGGCTTTCGACTATTTCGGCCAGAGCCTAAGCCCGATGCTCGGCTTTGCAAGCCTGGCGCCGGTTCCCTTGGCGAACCAGACGATCTCGGTCATCTTTGGTGCCGGTCATCGGCCAAGTGCTGAACTGCTGCACTACGTCGCCGGCATGATCGCCTACCCAGTCGGATGGATATTCATCTTCCAACCCCTGGCGCGCAAATTCACGCCGACCGTTCCGACCTGGATCGTGGCGATTGTTTACGGCGTCGCCCTGTGGGTGTTCGCCCTGTTCATCATGGCGTCCCTGATCGCCGGCAACCCGCCCTTCTTGAACTTCACGGGCATCACCTGGGTCGCCCTTGTCGGCCACGTGCTGTTCGCCGTCGTGACCGCCGCCATGGTCGGCTGGCGAGAGGCCAACCGGCCCGCGTAGCAACCCATCAGTCCTCGAACGGAAGACCGACATACTCCTCCGCCAGGGCCGCCTGAGCGATCTTCGAGGCCGCGAGATGGTCGAATTGGTTCTGGCGGGTGCGCAAATCGAACGGCGTGTCGTCGGGGAAGCGGTGCAGCAGGCTGGTAAGCCACCAGGACAGCCGCTCCGCCCCCCAGACACGCCGCAGCGCCATGTCGGAATAGCCATCCAGATAGGTCTGGCGGTTGTGTCTGTAGTGTTCCGTGAAGGCTCGGGACAGGTAGAACACGTCCGACACGGCCAGGTTCAGCCCCTTAGCCCCGGTCGGCGGCACGATATGGGCAGCATCTCCCGCCAACATCAGCCTGCCATAGCGCATGGGTTCGGAGACGAAACTGCGCAGGGGGGCGATTGATTTCTCGATCGACGGACCGGTCACGATCTCGGCGGCGACATCCGCCGGAAAGCGCGCCTTCAATTCGTCCCAGAACACCTCGTCGGGCCAATCCTCGATCCTGGTGTCCAGATCGCACTGAATGTAATAGCGGCTCAGCGTCGGGTTTCGCATCGAGGCGAGCGCAAAGCCGCGCTCGTGATAGGCATAGACGATGTCCGGCAAAGGCGGTGTTTCCGACATGATGCCCAGCCAGCCGAAGGGATAGATCTTCTCAAACGTCTGCTGAACGGACGCCGGGATCGCATGCCGGCTGACGCCGTGATAGCCGTCGCAGCCGGCGATGTAGTCGCAATCGATCCGATGTTCCTTGCCGCCCTTCTCAAGGGTGATGTAAGGCGCGTCGGACGCGATGTCGTGCAGCGTTACGTTATCTGCTTCGTCGATGATGTGGCCGCCGGCCTTTTCGCGCGCAGCATAGAGATCCTCGGTGATGGCGGTCTGGCCATAGGCCATCATCGACTTGCCGGTAAAGGTGTTGGTGTCGATCAGAAAGCGCGGCCGGTCCTGCCAGTCGATGCCAATGCCGTTGTGCGGGTGGCCCTCTCGGTCCATGCGCTCGCCCAGGCCGACCTGACGCAACAGATCGACGGTGCCGGCCTCCAGGACGCCGGCACGAATACGCTGCAGGACATAAGCCTTGCTCTTGCGCTCGACCACGATGCTGTCGATGCCTTCCAATTCCAGCATGTGGGACAGCAGCAGGCCCGCAGGGCCGCCGCCTATGATGGCTATCTGAGTCCGCATTGTTCGCTCTTCTGCATCGATCGCGCCCCTATTCTGACCAATAAAGACGCATCGGATTGTCGACCAGCAGGGCCTGCTGCTGGGCTTCCGCAGGCGCGATCCGGGGAATGAAATCGACCAGCGCGCCGTCGTCGGGAATGTGGGATTTCATGTTGGGGTGCGGCCAGTCGGTTCCCCACAGCACGCGGTCCGGAAACGCTTCCACCAGCGCACGGCCAAACGGCACGACATCGTCGTAAGGCGGCCCGGTCACTGTCAGGCGTTCCGGACAGCTCACCTTGGTCCAAAACCGAGGATGGTCAGCCAGCAAGGTCATGAACCGACCGAAATCGGCGTGGTCGACGCCCTTTGCGACATCCGGCCGGCCCATATGGTCGATCACGATCGTGCCCGGCAGGCTGGTCAGGAACGGAGAAAGTTCGGCCAGATCAGCGGCCTCGAAATAGACCACGATATGCCAGCCCAGTGCGGCAATCTTCTCCGCGATGCCCGTGAACACAGCTTTCGGCGTGGCGTCGACCAGCCGCTTGACGAAGTTGAAGCGCACGGCGCGCACGCCCGCCGCATCCATCGCGTGAAGCTCGTCCATTGAGATATCCGACCCAACCACGGCGACCCCACGCGCCAGATTGCCGGCGGACCGCAGCGCGTCGACCAGAGCGCGATTGTCGCGACCATGGCATGACGCCTGAACGATGACGTTGCGCGTAAATCCGAGATGGTCACGCAGGGCGAACAGCTTGTCCTTCGGCGCGTCGCATGGCGTGTATTTGCGCTCCGGCGCGTAAGGAAACTGGTGGGCGGGACCGAAGACATGGCAATGGGCGTCGACAGTGCCCGCCGGTGGAACGAACGCCGGCTTTGACGGGTTGGAATGAAACGGCAGATAGTCCGGGTCCATCAGACATCCCCCGTCGGTGCCGCGAAGACCACACCGTCGAACAGCTTTCGCGCCGTGCGCAAGATGGCCGCGTCGATCACATCACCGGCGTCGTCAATCGTGACCTGCACGACCGAAGCGCCGATTGGATGTTCGATGGCCAGATCCTTCACCCTCCCCGCCGGGATCTCGGCGATCGCCGCCGCCGGCGCGCCCGGCTGTAGGCACGCCGTCGCGACGCTGACCGCGCCAAGCACGCCGATCGACGCATGGCAGCGATGGGGAATGAAGGTTCGCGTCGAGATCGCGCCGCCGTGCCGAGGTGGGCTGACCAGGGTCATCTTGGGCACGGACAGGTCCGCAACGTCGCCAAGGTTCATCACCGGGCCTGCTTGCAGGCGGATCGACTCCAGACGTTCCTTCAGCGCGACGTTGGCGTCCAAATCCTCACGAGACTCATCTCCCGTCAGTCCAAAATCGCTGGCCAGCAAGACGACCGTCGGCATGCCGTTGTCGATGCAGGTAACCTCGACACCGTCAAAGACGTCGACCGCGCTGCCGGTCGGCAGCAGGGCACCACAGCTCGATCCAGCCGTGTCCCGAAAGCTGAGCGGTACTGGGGCCGACGAACGAGGGACGCCGTCAATCCGGGCCGTCCCATCGTACGAAACGACGCCCCCGGGCGTTTGCACGCGGGCCACGGCCACCTGCTCGGTGTTCTCCATGAAGATGGAGACCTTGGTTTCATCGCCCTGTGTTGCGATCAACCCGCGCTCGATGGCGAACGGGCCGACACCGGCCAGCATATTCCCGCAATTCTGCGCGTCGGTGACGATCGGCCGATCGACAAAGACCTGCACGAAAAGATAGTCGACATCGATCCCGTCGCGCGCCGATCGCTTCACCACTGCTACCTTCGAGGTCAGCGGATCGGCGCCGCCCATCCCGTCGATCTGGCGGGGGTCGGGTGAACCCATGACCCTCAGCAGGAAGGCATCGCGCGCCGCCACGTCCGCCGGTAAATCGTCGGCGAGAAAGAAGCCGCCCTTCGAAGTGCCGCCGCGCATCCACATGCACGGCGCGGCGTCAGACATATTTCAGGCCCTTTTCCGCCAGTCGCCCCCGCATGTCGTAAATGTCGAGCCCCAGTTCGCCCGCGGCGAGCCGGGCGCGCTTGTCCTCTTCCTTGGCCAGCCGGTCGCGCGCCTTGTCGAGCACCTGTTCGCCATCCTCCCGCGGTACGACGCAAACGCCGTCATCGTCGGCCACGACGATATCGCCGGGATTGACCATGGCTCCGGCGCAAACGACGGGCACATTGACCGACCCGACCGTCTCCTTGACCGTGCCCTGGGCGCATACGGCTTTCGACCAGACCGGAAAGCCCATCTCGGTCAAGTCCGCCACGTCGCGGACCCCGGCATCGATAACCAGTCCCAGACAGCCGCGTGCCTTTGCCGACGTCGCCAGCAGATCGCCGAAATAGCCAGCATCCGATGGCGATGTGGTCGCCAGCACCAGGACATCGCCCAGCGTAAGCTGCTCGATCGCGACATGCAGCATCCAGTTGTCGCCGGGCGGCGCCAGGATCGTCACCGCCGAGGCACCGACCTTGGCGCCGGAATAGATCGGCCGCATGTAGGAGGCGAGCAGCCCCGTTCGCCCTTGCGCTTCGTGCACCGTCGCGACGCCGCAGTCGCCCAGCGCCTTCGCGATGTCCGGGTCGGCACGCGGGATGTTCTGGACGACGACGCCCATCAGAGTTCGTCCACCGTGCGCGGATAGATCGACTGAAAGCCCTCGGCATAGCGCGCGTTGCGGCCGCCGGCCTGTCCGCCGGAATTGCGCCGGAAATGGTTACCCCGGTTCTCGGCGACATTGGTGTAGTAGGCCCAGAGGTGTTCCTGGCCGGCCATGCACTCGATCGCCGCGCGCTTCTTGTCCCAGACCTCGGTGATGTCCAGGAAGACGTCGGGCTTCCACCCCATTTGTTCGGTCTGGTGCGGCTCGAACAGGTAGAGCTGTGGCGCGCCCAAGACCTTTTCGCCCGGATTATGGCCCCAGGCCTGGGCGATCATGCGGCACTCCATCGCCACGTTGGTCGCGTACATGTGGTCGGTGTTGTAGGGGTCGTAAAGCGAGTGGCTGAGCATGAAATTCGGCTGAACGGTCCGAATGACCTCGACCAGCCAAAACTTGGCGTCGCGATCCAGTTCCAACGGGTAATCGCCGAGATCGAAGAACTGAATGTCGTGGGCGTCGAGCGCCTGGGCGGCCGCCTCCGCCTCCGCGCGTCTGGCGGCCTTCACCTGTTCAAGCGTGGCCCCCTGCTTCCACAGTTTGGCGGACTCCCCCCGCTCGCCATAGGACAGGCAGACGATGGTGACCTCATAGCCGCGCTGTTGATGCAAGGCGATGGCGCCGCCAGCGCGCCAGACGAAATCGGCCGCATGGGCGCTGATCACGAGCGCCGTTTTCTTATCCGTCATGAACCGCCTCCCCGGGGGTATCCGACCATCACTGTCGATCAACGCCCGCGCACCCACCATTCGAATCCCGGTGCCACACAATAAGGTTTTGCTATAGTGGTCCTCACGATGATGGATATTCGGACAGCCAATCTGCGACATTTGCGAGCGTTCCGCGAGGTCGTACGCTGCCAAAGCGTCAGCCAGGCGGCTGAACGCGTACACCTGTCTCAACCAGCGATCACGCAAGCGATCACCAAGTTGGAAGGCCAGCTCGGTCTGCCGCTTTTCGAGCGGCGCAGCGCCGGTATGTTCCCGACCCAGGCGGGCGGGCTTTTTCACGACCGGGTCGACCGCGCCCTGCGACTGATCGAAACCGGCGCCCAGCAAGGCCGACGGCTGGGCCAAAAGAGCGGGTCCAGGGGCTTTGCCCATTTCGAACAGTTGCTGACCAGTGCCCAACTGCGTGCGCTGATCGCCGTTGCGGATACGGGCAATTTCAGCTTGGCGGCCCGCGCCGTCGGCATCTCGCAGCCGTCCCTTCACCGGGCGGCGCGCGATCTCGAACGATTGGCGGGAATGCGGCTGTTCGAGCGGCACAGCCAGGGCATTGTCTTGACCAAGCCCGCACGCCTGCTGGTGCAGTTCGCGAAACTCGCCTTCGCAGAGCTGGATCAAGGTACGCACGAGGTCACCGCGCTTCAGGGGCGCGATACGGGGCGCATCGTCATTGGCACCATGCCTCTGGCGCGCAGCTACATCCTGCCAAGCTCGATCCACGACATGCTGTCCAGCCGGCCGGATGTGCGCATCAGCGTGGTGGACGGACCCTATGATGACCTCTTGCATGGCCTGCGGCATGGCGAAATCGACCTCCTGATTGGCGCCCTGCGCGAGCCGGTGCCGATTGATGACGTGTGCCAGGAAACCTTGTTTCTTGACGCGCTCGCCGTCGTGGGCCGAACCGACCATCCCTTGCATCCGCACAAGCGGATCACACGGCAGCAACTGGCCGCCTATCCATGGGTCGTCCCCCGCCGGGGCACACCGACGCGCGATCACTTCGACCGGCTGTTCGATGGCGACGATCCGGCGGGCATCATTGAGTCCAGTTCGCTGGTCCTGGTGCGCGGCCTGCTGCTCAACAGCGATCGACTGACCTTGATTTCCCGCCACCAGATCCGCCACGAGGAAGATGCCGGATTGTTGACCCATCTTGACGTCGATCTCGGGCCGACCGAGCGACCAATCGGGCTGACGTTTCGGCGTGACTGGCGGCCCACAGCAACACAAGAGATGTTCATCGACTGTGTCCGGCGGGCCTCGGCGTAGCGGCAACCGACATCGCAAACTATTCAAAAAACGAATAGTGGTCACCGTCATTGAATTTCGTTTCACATCAACCGAATGATAGGCTTCAAGGGTTGTGAGACGCTGGCGCGGAGCTTGCTTGGCCCCTTCATGACCGAGGAAACAGCGAGAGTAGCCTTCATCGGCTTTGGCGAAGCGGCGTCGGCGTTCGCGGCAGGCTGGCGCGACGGATCGTCGGTGGCCTGCGCGGCCTATGACATCAAGACGGACGGCCCGAGCACCGCCGTTCGCACGGCCAAACAGGCCGACTATCGGGCCGCCGCGGTGACCGGGTACGCCACACTCGATGAGGCCCTCGACGGCCAGCCCCTGGTGTTTTCCCTGGTAACGCCCGACCAAGCGCTGCGCGCTGCGCAGTCGGCCGCTGGCCGGTTGATGCCAAACGCGCTCTATCTCGACGGGAACTCGTGTTCCCCCGGCACCAAGAAGCGCGCCGCGTCGGTTATCGATGGTGCCGGCGGGCGCTATGTCGACGTCGCCATCATGGCACCCGTAGCTGCGGCGGGGCACAGGACGCCGCTGCTGGTCAGCGGGGCGCATGCGTCCTCGGCGCTAAAGGAACTGTCTGGCCTCGATATGGTCGCCGACCTCGCCGAAGGTCCGGTCGGCACCGCCTCGTCGGTCAAGATGGTGCGCTCGATCATGGTCAAGGGCCTTGAGGCCTTGATGGCCGAATGCGTGCTCGCCGGGCGCGTGGCCGGCGTCGACGAAGCAGTCTTCGCCTCTTTGGCCAAGACGTTTCCCGGCATCGACTGGCCGAACACAGCATCCTACATGCTGGAGCGGATGGCCACGCATGGCGTGCGTCGCGCCGCCGAGATGGGCGAGGTGGAGGCCGCCTTGCGCGAGCTTGGCCTCGACGGGCCCATGACGCGCGCCGCCGCCGATTGGCAGGCTGCGATCGGCGCCCTCGCCATCGATCTTGCCGAAGACAGCTATCAAGCCCGGGCCGACACCGTCTTGGCGGCCCTGAAACCCGACACGAAACTACGGGCACTGCCATGAAACCGAAAAAGGACTACGCCGACATCCCCGGCACCTATGTGTTCGATGGCGAGCACAGCCAGAAGGGCTACCCCCTGAACATGTTCTGCATGTCGCTGAACAAGCCGGAAAACCGCGACGCGTTTCGCGCCGACCCCGACGCCTACCTGGCGAAGTATCCGCTGACCGATGACATGATCAAGGCGATCAAGGAGCGGGACTGGCTCGGCATGCTGCGGTTGGGCGGCAACATCTACTACACCTTCAAGCTGGCGATCTTCGACCGGCTGACCATGCAGGCGGTGGGTGGCGCCATGTCCGGCATCACGGAAGAGGAATTCCGCCAGATGATGATCGATGGCGGCCGCCAGATCGACGGCAACCGTTACACCTCGGAGCAGCAGTAATGGCCAAAATCACAGCGGGGCTGGGCACGTCGCACGTGCCGGCGATCGGCGCGGCGATGGACCACGACAAGACCCAGACGCCCTATTGGAAGCCGCTGTTCGACGGCTATGGCGCCGCCCGGGACTGGCTGGCCGAGACCGATCCGGACGTTGTGATCGTCGTCTTCAACGACCACGCCTCGGCCTTCTCGCTAGAGCTGATCCCAACCTTCACCATCGGCGTCGCGCCGGAATTCCAGCCCGCCGACGAAGGCTATGGCCCGCGCCAGGTGCCCGTCGTCGAGGGGCATCCGAGACTGGCCTGGCACCTGGCGGAATCGTTGATCCTCGACGAATTCGACATGACCATCGCCAACGAGATGCCGGTCGATCACGGGCTGACGGTGCCGCTGTCAATCGCTTGCGGCCAGCCGAAGGCCTGGCCCTTTAAGGTCATCCCGCTGGCCGTGAACGTGGTGCAATACCCGCCGCCGACCGGCCATCGCTGCTTCAGCCTCGGCCGCGCCATTCGGCGGGCGGCAGAGAGCTTCGATGAGGACCTGAAGATCGTCATCTTCGGCACCGGCGGCATGTCGCACCAGTTGCAGGGCGAGCGGGCCGGACTGGTGAACAAGGAATTCGACACGGCGTTCCTGGACGGCATGACAGGCGACGTCGATCACCTGACCAAACTCAGCCACACTGAGTATCTGCGCGAGGCGGGGTCCGAGGGTATCGAGCTGGTCATGTGGCTGATCATGCGCGGCGCCTTGGCCGACGATGTGACGGAGGTCTATCGCCACTATCACATTCCGGCATCAAATACGGCCGCCGGCCTGATCGTGCTTGAGAATCAAACGTGAGGCTATGCGTCGCCGGTGCGGCCGGCGCGTTTGGGCGCAAGCACCTAGACGCGCTGGCCCAGATCGAGGACGCCGAGATTGTCTCGATCGTCGGCGGCGCGCCGGACGATATCGACACGGTCGCCCGCGAACGCGGCATCGGCCACGCCACTAAGGATCTGGCGGAAAGCTTGGCCCGCGAGGACATCGAGGCGGTGATCCTGGCCACGCCGACCCCGCTGCACGCTGAACAGGCTATCGCCTGCATGCGCGCCGGCAAGCATGTCCTGGTCGAAATCCCGATGGCCGAGAGCCTGGCGGAGTCGGAGGCGGTCGTTCAGGCACAGCGGGAAACCGGGGTGGTCGCCATGGCCGGCCATGTACGCCGTTTCAACCCCAGCCATCAGTGGCTGCACAACAGGATCGTCGCCGGCGATCTCACCATCCAGCAGCTTGAGGTGCAGACCTTCTTCTTCCGGCGCAGCAATCTGAACGCGCTGGGCGAGCCGCGGTCCTGGACCGACCATCTGTTGTGGCACCATGCCTGTCACACGGTCGACCTGTTCCAGTACCAGACGGGCGAGACCGTCGCCCAAGCCTTCGGCCTGCAAGGCCCGCCGCATCCGGACATGGGCATCGCCATGGACATGGCCATCGGCATGAAGGTGCCGTCCGGCGCGATCTGCACCCTGTCCCTGTCGTTCAACAATGACGGCCCGTTCGGCACCTTTTTTCGCTATATCTGCGACAACGGCACCTACATCGCCCGCTATGACGACCTCGTCGACGGCAAGGAGACGCCCATCGACCTCAGCGATGTCGCGGTCTCGTCGAACGGCATCGAACTGATCGACCGCGAATTCATCGGCGCGATCAGGGAAGGCCGGGAACCGAACGCCAGCGTCGCCCAATGCCTGCCGGCCATGCGGACGCTGGATCTGATCGAACGGAGCTTTCCGGCGTAAGCTCGGCCGCCGGCGGGTTTGGGGTGAGGGCCGACTTCTGCTAGATCGGCAGGCATGGCGCCAAACCGACCCGGATCCGAAACTGTCCTGGCTGCCGATGTCGGCGGTTCGTTCATCCGCTTGGCGGCGGTAGCACTGCCATCATGCGAGATTGAGCGGACGGTTGAGCGGAAAACGCCGACCGACGACGCAGGGACCTTCCTGGCTAGCGTCGCCGAAGCCACGGCGCATGTCAGCGGCGTCGAACGGCCGAAGGCGCCACTTGCCATTGCGATCGCCGGGACAATCCATCCGCGAAGCCGCTCCGTCACCAGCGCCAACATTCCGTGCCTGAATGGCGTTGATCTGGAACATGCCCTCGCCGAACGACTGGATCGGCCGGTGATGGTCTTGAACGACGCGAACGCCTTTGCGCTGGCCGAGGCCTCGATCGGTGTCGGACGGGGACACGCCATCGTCTTCGGCGCGGTCCTGGGTACCGGCATCGGTGGCGGGTTGATCATCGATGGGCGCGTTATCGATGGTGCTTGGGGCATCGCCGGCGAATGGGGCCACGGCCCGATCGCCAATCAGCAACCGGCAAGTCTGGACCGTCCGCTGCCTCGTCTGCCTTGCGGCTGCGGCCAGACTGGCTGTGTCGATACGTTTGGCGGCGCGCGCGGCCTCGAAAGGCTGCATCGCGCGCTTGGCCACCCGCCCGCTTCCAGCCACGAAATCGTCAGTGGCTGGAAGTCGACGCAACCCGACTGCACGCAGACCGTCACCGTCTGGGCCGAAATGGTCTCAGAACCTCTCACCCTGGCGATCAACGTCACCGGTGCGTCCGTGGTTCCGACGGGTGGCGGCCTGGGATCGGACCCGGACCTGATGGCATTGCTGGATCGCGAGGTTCGCGCCCGGATTCCGCATCCCACCACAGGGCCCGTTGTGGTTCCCGGCCCGCTGAAGGGTGACGCGGGGCTGATCGGGGCAGCGCTGCTTGGCCGTACCGTATTGCAGGCAACAGAGTGACGAAAGCAACACCAACGCTGGAGATCTGCGTCGACAGCCATGCCGGGTTGGCCGCCGCGATTGAGGGAGGCGCCGACAGGATTGAGCTCTGCGCGGCCTTAGACCTGGGCGGGCTGTCACCATCCTTGTCGTTGCTGAAAGCAGCCCAAGACTGCCCCGTGCCGGTCTATTGCATGGTCCGCCCACGCCCCGGCGACTTCGTATTTTCGCTTGCCGAGATCGCCGGCATGTGCGCCGAGATCGCCCAGATCCGCGACCTAGGCCTCGCCGGCGTCGTGCTCGGCGCAGGCTCACCTGACGGGCTCGATGTGGCAGCCCTCAAAACACAGGCCGCAGCCGCCGAGGGCCTCGGCCGCACGCTGCACCGGGTCGTGGATATCTCAGATGACCCCATTCATGCGGTCGACATCGCAAGCGACCTCGGGTTCGAGCGAGTCCTCACATCTGGCGGCGCCCCAAAGGCGATTGAAGCTGTCGACAAGATCGCCTCAATGGTATCAGCGGCACCCGAGGGGCTTTCCGTGATGCCCGGCGGCGGCGTGACGCCTGACAACGCCGCCAACATTCTGCATCGGACTGGTGCGCACGAGATCCATGGTTCGGCCAGACGCATCACTGCCGCCGGTTCATCGAAGCTGCGAGAACTCGAATTCATCGGCGATCAACAGCGAGAAACCGACGCAGCGACGGTCCGAGCCCTGAAGGAAGCGATCCGCCAGTCAACCTAACTGGCTCTCGATCCCGATCAGAAACCCTTCCAGATGCGCCACCATTGCCATCGTCATCGGCGAAAGCTGGCGCTGAGAAGGAATGATGATGCCCATGCGCAGATTGGCGAGGTGGGGTTCGGCGAGCGGGACATGCACCAGTTCGCCATTAGCCACCTCGCGCAAGAAGGCGACTGGCGTGAAAAAGGCGATGCCGACGCCCTGCTTGATCAGACGCTTGTGTAGATCCATGGAGTTGCTGATCAGCTTGGGCCGTACGCGTGTGCGTGCGGCGTTCAGTTCAGCCTCGAGCACGGGACTGAGCGGTAGGATGTCCGGCTGCATGAACAGGGGGTAGTCCAGGCAATCCGGCACTGATAGGGACTTGCGGCCAGCCAGCGGATGGTCGGGTCGCATGACCACGCCCATTGGCGTCGCGATTTCTCGTACGGTGCGGACCACCGTCTGGCGTTCCGGCACGAACGAGATGGCGATGTCCGCATTGCCGGACGCCAGCTCCTTCGTAACGTCGGCCGGCCCCGCCGCCACGACGGCGTAGGTCACGTCTGGATAGGTGTCATGAAAGGCGGCGATCGCCTCCGGCAGCACGTCGACCATCAGGGAATCGATTGCGATGATCCGGATGTTGCCGGTCTTCAGCCCCTTCAAGTCCTCGATCTCGTCGCGGACCCGTTCGAAGTCCAACAGCGTGCTGTTGGCATGGCTCAGCAACAGTTCGCCGGCCGCCGTCAGGCGCACGCCACCTGGCACCCGATAGAACAGGGGCGTGCCGAGCTCGTCCTCCAGATTGATGATCTGGCGATTGACGGCCGACGAGGCGACATGCAGCACGTCGGCCGCCTTGCGGATCGAGCCGCGCCGCGCGACCTCGATGAAGTAGCGAAGGACGGCGGCGTGCATGCGTGCGGGTTAACTGGCCTGCTTCAGAGTATCGGGGTCGTCGATCTCAACAGGGCCCGTGCGGCTGGCCCCGCCGGGCGAGCCCAGACCGCTGACGGCGGGGTCAAAAAACCGCCGGTTGATCTCAGTAAACGCCGTCATGTCGTTCGGCACATCATCCCCGTGATAGATCGCCTCGACCGGGCAGACCGTCTCGCACAGGCCGCAGGCGATGCATTCATCGGGCTGAATGTAGAACATGCGCCCGCCTTCATAAATGCAGTCGACCGGACAGACATCGACGCAGGTGCCGTCTTTCACGTCGATGCAGGGCGCGGTAATCACGTACGTCATGGTGTACGCGCTCAGCGGCCCTGCCAGTTCGGCCGGCGCTTTTCGACAAACGCCTTCATGCCCTCTTCGCGATCCGCCGCCAAGAAGGCGTCCGTCAGCTCGGGCAAACGTCGACCCATCGCGTCTTCGACCGAAAGATGGGCGGTCTGGCGCACAACCGCCTTCACCGCACGCAGGCTGTGCGGGGCACAGTGCAGGATCTGGTCGACCCAGCGGTCGACCGCCTCGTCAAGCTCGGCCTGGCCGACAACCTCGTTGATCAGACCGAACTCCAAGGCCTCCGCAGCCTTGAACCGGCCACCCGTCAGCAGGATGCCCATTGCCCGACGATAGGGGATGTGGCGGGCAAGCTGCACCATGCCGCCATCGAGCGGAATGAAGCCGATGCGCGGTTCGGGCAGACCGAATGTCGCGTTGTCGCTGGCCACCACGATGTCGCAGCCCAGCATCATTTCGAAGCCGCCGCCAAGCGCATGACCATTGACGCGGCCGATGACGGGCACCGTCAGGCTGTTGCGCGTGGCGATGCCGCCAAAGCCGCCCGGGCGCGGTGCCAGCCAATAGTTGACGCCGCCGGGATCGCCTTCCGCCGCCGCCTTTACATCGGCACCGACACAAAATGCCTTCTCACCCGCGCCCGTCAGCACCGCGCACCAGACATCGTCCCGCGCCTCGATGTCCGACCAGACACGCTGCAATTCGTGCTCGGTCGCCTCGTCGACGGCGTTCAGCCGATCGGGCCGATCGATCGTCACCCGGGCGATATGGTCGGCGACCTCGTAATGGACGGTCATGCCACCACGCCATCCTGGCGCAGGCTGCTGATGCGTGCATCGTCCAGCCCGATCTCGCGTAGGATCTGCTCAGTCTGCTCGCCCAGCACGGGCGGCGGCGTCCGGATCGCGACCTCGGCGTCGGACAGATGCACCGGCTGGCCGATTTGGCGCATCGGTTCGCCGCCATTGGCGTATTCCAGGATCATGCCGTTATGGTGGGTCTGCGGGTCTTCCAACGCCTCGGTCAGGGTCTTGACCGGCGAGCACAAGAGATCCTGCCCCTCCAGCCGCTCGATCCAGTGTGCCGTGGTGTTGGACGCAAAGCGCTCACGGAAAGTGGCCTGCAACAACCGGCGATGAACGCGCTGGACCTCCAGGCTCGGGTATTTGCCGGACAGGTCCTCGATCTCCAACGCCGTGCAGATGTCGCGCAGCGGGTTTTCCTTAAACGCGCCGACCATCACCACGGCACCGTCGGTGGTCTCAAACACGCCGGACAGCGGCATGGCGGCCCAGTTCAGCTCGATGCCCTCGGCCATCTCCATGGAGGCTTCCTGCATCTGCATGGCCAGGATGCTGTCATAGAGCGAGACCTCGACCTTCTGGCCCTTGCCCGTCTTTTCCCGCGCCAACAGCGCCAGCAGCACGCCCTGCACCAGATGCATGCCGGCCGAATAGTCGCAAAGCGTGGTCGGATAGATCGCCAGCGGATGATCCGGGTCGGCCTTGCGCGCCATCACGCCGCTCATGGCCTGGGCCAGCACGTCCTGGCCGCCCTTGTGCTGGTACGGGCCAGACGAGCCAAAGCCGGAGCCGAAGGCCCAGATCAGGCCCGGATTGTCGTTCGACAAATCCTCGTAGCCGAGGCCCAATCGCTCCATGACGCCGGGGCGGAAGTTGCTGACGACCACGTCGGCATCGCGGATCAGATCGCGCGCCAGCGCCTTGCCGGCATCGCCGCGCATGTCCAGCGCGATGGAGCGCTTGTTGCGGTTCAGCGAGCAGAAGACGGGGTTGTCGGAATTGCCGCGCTTTTCGACCGCCCAGCGCGACAGATCGCCGGATCCTTTGCGTTCGACCTTGATCACCTCGGCACCGAAATCGCCCAGTGTCTGGGTCGCGCACGGCCCAAGCATGACCTGGGTGAAATCGATCACCTTGATGCCGGAAAGCGGCAGGGTTTGCTGATCCATCATGAACTCTCGAACTTGCGCACGGCTACTCGGCGGCGATGGGGACGTTGGCGTTGGCCGACGGGATGTCGCCCGGATCGGCGCCCTGCTTGCGCATCTGGCGCTGGATCGCCGCCGGATCGACGTCGCGCAGGCGTACGCCTCCCTGCAGGGCCAAGGCGGCGGCGACGCCAACCGCCTCACCCTGCAGCATGCAGGGTGGGATCTCGCGCGACATGCGCTGGGCCTCCGGCGTGGCGGAATAGTGCCGGCCGGCGACGATCAAGTTCTCGACATCGCGGGGCAGCAGGGCGCGGTAGGGGGTGTAATAGTCGCGGCCGCGGCAGACGGTGTCCGGGAAATGCACCCGGTTCACAACATCGTCCTTGGTGACGACATACTCGCCTTCCAGCAGGCGCGTCTGGCGCACGCCGATTTGTTCGGCCGTGCCCAGCAGATAGCTGTTCTCGAAACCCGGCAGGTTCTTCTGGACGAAGGCGACCAGACGTTCGATGCGGCCTCTGCCGTCGAATTCCGCCGCCGTCAGATGTTCGACCGACATGCCGTCATAGCCGGTCATGTGCGGGCAGTTGCACCAGATGATGCCCGGCAGCGGCGTCTTCAGCCACCATCTGGCCCACGAGCCGCCGATGATGCGCTTGGCCGCCCGGTCGATCGCCTTGAACTCGTCCGGATGCTCCCACTCAAACGCCTCCGCCTTGTCGGTGTCGACATCGCCGAGGCGGAAGACGGTGGTGACGATATAAGCGCCAGTGCCGTGGGCAGCACCGGCGCGCGAGGCCACGTCCAAATCGCCGGTGGCGTCGATCACCACATCGCCGAGAATGGCCTGGCGCCCCATTTTGGTCTCGCGATCAAGGGTGTGATCTGCGAGACCAAAATGGGGCGCCAGGCCATTCTCG
>JBCBSH010000001.1:73296-96862 GCA_039819285.1 Pseudomonadota bacterium | reverse complement strand
GCCCGCCAACACGGCAACCACCGCGCCGGCGCCGAATAGAGGTGTGCCGCGCATGCCGGACCGCCGTGCGATCCCAACTCAATAGACCTATCGGGGCTGCAGCGGGGTTCAGCCGCCGGCGAAGCTGGCCGCGACCTGGTCGATTGCATTGCCAAGAGCGGTGATACCGCCACCAACGATGTACCAGGCCGCCGAATCGACGTAGACGACACGGCCCTCGCGCCAGGCGGTCGTTTCGGCCACCAGCAGATTATCGAGCACAGCCTGGGCGGCGGTACCGCCCTGCCCGATGGCGGCGTCACGATCGACGACGAATAGCCAGTCCGGATCGGCCTCGAGGATGAACTCAAAGCCGATCGCCTCGCCATGTGTCGCCGCCTCGACATCCTCGATGGTCGGCGTCACGCCAAGGTCGTCATGCAGCCAGCCAAAGCGGGATCCGGGCCCATAGGCGGTAACGCGACCACCGCTGGTCATCACGATCAGGGCATCGCCGGCATTGGCCGCGGACTGACGCAGTGCCTCGATGGACGCGTTGAGGTCGGCCACCAGTTGAGCGGCTGCCTCGTCATGGCCGGTAATGCGACCGAGCGTTTCGACATTGCCGGTGACGCTGCCGACAAAGTCGTCGCCGTCCAGCGTCAGGTCGATCGTCGGGGCGATGGCAGACAGCGCCGGCAATTGGGGGGCCGAGCGCGCCGCGACGATGATCAGATCGGGTTGCAAGGCGTTCAGCGCCTCGAAATCCGGCTCGAACAACGACCCCATGGTTGGAACCGTTCCGCCGCCATAGTCCGAGAGATAGTCCGGCATGTTGGCCGCCGGCACACCCGCGACCGGCACGCCAAGCCGGTCAAGAATATCGAGCGTGGCCAGATCGAAAGTCACGATCGTTTCCGCGTTGACCGGCACTGCCGCTTCGCCCTGGGCGTGCGCCACATCAATCGTTTCTTGCGCCGACGCCTCAATGCCCGACCCAAAGAGCATGGCGACGCTGGCCGCAACGGCCAAAGCGACGAACCAAGAACCGTCCTTAGCGAGGATCGGTCGAGCATTGTGCGACCTGGCGGCTGTGCTGGGTTTAGCGGTCATGGCGGGAGGTCCTTTGCCGAAGGGTGAACATGCAAACCAAAGGGCGGCGCATCTGACGCAGCCGCGACGGAAACTCGTCGCGACACAGTTACTATTGCGAATGATTATCAAAGGCAATACGGTTTGCTCCTGATGGCTGGAACGACTCAACCGCAAACGGCCAAAATGGCTGCGATCGAAATGGCGAACACCACCGACACCCCGGCTGAAGCGACCAATCAATGGGCAGCCAAGCAGTGGTCGGCGGGCCGCTACGATCTTGTGGCGCGCCGACTGGAGCCCTTGGCAGCGGTCCTGGTTGAGGCCGTCGCACACCGATTGGGGACCGATGGACTGAACCTCACCGGCCAGCGCGTGGTTGATGTGGCCTGCGGCACTGGCAATGCCGCACTGGCGGCAGCACAAGAGGGGGCCTCGGTCACTGGCATCGACCTCACGCCCCGCTTGCTCGGCATCGCTCGCAAACGCGCGCAAAAGGCCGGCGTTGCGGTTGCGTGGCTGGAAGGCAATGCCGAGAGCTTGCCGCTGCCGGACGGCAGTCAGGATGTCTGCCTGTCATGCTTGGGCGTGATGTTCGCATCGGACAGGAAGGCGGCGGCGTCCGATCTGGCCCGCGTGCTTCGGCCCAAGGGAATTCTTGGCCTTCTGTCGTGGCAGCCAAAGCAATGGGACGATCCGTTTTCCGCGCCAATGGTCGAAGCGTTGGGCCTCCCGCCGGAAGGAACGGCATTGCCGACTGACTGGGGCGACCCGCTGCAAGTCGACGACCTGCTGGCCCCGTATTTCGACGACATCGAGCATAGAATGGGCGTGCATAGCTGGACATTCAGCTCCAGCGCCGAGGCGACGGAAATGATCGTCGAGCAATCGCCATTGCATGTGAACGCGC
Organism: Pseudomonadota bacterium; assembly: GCA_039819285.1. Classification (GTDB taxonomy): domain Bacteria; phylum Pseudomonadota; class Alphaproteobacteria; order DSM-16000; family Inquilinaceae; genus JANQGH01. Next base: position 94,881 of record JBCBSH010000001.1, on the reverse strand, counting down.
TTGCGGATTTGAGCCAAGAGCAGCGGGAGCAGTTTGTCGCGACCCTGACGCGGCTGCTGCGCGACTGCACCACACCAGAAGGGATCGTAATCAAGATCCCCTACTTGCTGCTGACGGCGCAAAAGAGTGACCGGAAGGACGGATAATGCGGTCTGACTATGAGAGATTCTGGCAAGTCTATTTCAACGAGCTGGATCATTTGACATTCGCTGACTTGGGCGACGTGCCAATGGCCTGGCTAAAGGCACGACGGCTGACGTGCTTTGACTGTACCGATGGCGTGATCTTTCTGTTCGATGTGGGCGACTTCGCACTTCATTGCCGCAACGAAGACCATGGCATTCGACAGGTGTTCCACAAGCTTGTTGCCCCGTTAGCGGTTGACTGCCGGAAGTTTCCGTCTGAAGGCAGTTACGGTCCAATCCATGCATCCGAGTTCGACGCAAACCGCGACCGCACCTTTGAGATCCACTTCTATGTCAATCGGATCGCATGGAAGCCGCGTTTGACCGCGTGTTTCAGCGAAACGTTGGCCATCGAGCAGGCCGAGACCAACTACCGCAACGTGGAGGGCCCGTCATTGCAATGGGCGCCCGTGGCAAGCCAGGTCCAGCAAGGGGCCGCACGGCAAAGTATTGGGGATTCCCTGCGCGTTCATTAGGTAGCAAGCCCGCGTCAAACGCGTCGCACGGGGGCGCCTTTCGCGACCTGTTCGTTCCGCTCGAGGCGGGACCCAGGATCGCGCCTCAACAGACGCGCGGCCTTGGGCGGTTAAGGTTTGCCTGACGACTGCAAGCCCGCGACGGCACCAAACTCCGGCTTAAGCCGACTAAGCTTGGGCCAATAGGCAACGAGCCAAACAAGAAATGCGCCGGCCCAAGCGATGGCCGCAGGACCGTGAATAGGTCCGGGCAGCGTCAAGCCGAATTCGGGCGCGACCCTGAGGGCGACGGACGAAACGAGCAAAAGCGCGCCCCACCGTACGGGCTGGGGAAGACCCAGTGGCCGGCCGGTGTGCAGGAGGCCGGCGATGCAGAAGACCGCGTAGACACCCAAACCAAGTCCGCCCATGAAGGCCACATGCAGCCCCCCGACCTCTCCCCAAGGCGCGCCAAGTCTTGCGGCACCGGTCATGATCAAACCAAGCCCGGCAAGGGCCGCAGAGCCGGCGAGCATCAGGATTTCGGTACGCAAAACCTCGCGCCCGATGAACGCCTCGGCCACGCGGTCCATGAACGCCGCGCCGCCCGCGACAAGCAGAAAGCCGGAGACGGCCGCGCTCAACCCCGCTGCCTCGCCGGCCATGGCGACCAGCACCAGACCGGGCGCAAGATGCAGACGCCCGGGATGCGGGCGGTAGGGCGAAGTTCGCTCGCTGGGGTCAAGTACCAGGTTGGTGACCGGCACGGTGATCCTGGCCAGCGCGATGCCGAGAAGACCGAGATAGGCGAAGCCCAACAGGTGGACGGCGGTCGACGCGAGGCTGATGTCGCCGATTACGAACCCGAGACGCGTGGCTGCGGTGCAAGCCGTGAGAACGATCAGCCAAAAGGCAAAGACGATCAGCCGATCGGTGCGGCGCCGCCAAGACAGCCGCAGCAGGAAGACCACAAGAGCGGCCATCCAGCTAAAATCCGCAACCGCACCGACGGCACCGAGGCCGTCCCAGCCCATGAGACCGACCGACCGGCCCACGAGCCAGAGCGCCGCTAGCGCCCAGAGAAAGCGACGGCGCGGCGGCGCCGTGTCGGTCCATTCTGGCGCCGCCGTTGTCAAAAAGCCGGTCAGCGCGGCACCGAATGCACCGACCAGCATCTCGTAAGCGTGCCAAAGCGAAGGAGGTACCGTGTGGGACAGCGGCAGATCGAAGCCCAGCGCCAGAACCCACAAAGTCGGCCACAAGGCGGCATAGAGCGCAGCCAACGGAAAGAACAAGCGAAACCCCTCGTCGGACAGGGTACGCCAGACCCCGGCCGGCTGCTCCCGCCTCGCGCTAGCGGTTGACGGACCGCAGCTCAAGCGATCAGCCTTTCATCGACATCGTGGATGTGACGGAACAGCGGGTCTTCCCGCAGGGCCGTCTGAACCCAATCGAAGATTGCCGCTTCGTCGCGCGTTCCCGGTGCATGGGGCAGCGGCCTATCACCAAGGATGCCGCGTCCGCGCACGTCGAGCACGGCGATCCGGTCGGCGATCCGCGCGGCCTCGCTTAAGTCATGCGTGATGAACAGGCCCGACACCTGTCCGTCCGCGCAAGTTTCGATCACCAGGCCCTGCATCCGGCGGCGCAGTGCGACGTCAAGTGCCGTGAAGGGTTCATCGAAGATCACAAAATCCGGCCGCACGGCAAGCGCGCGCGCAATGGCGACCCTCTGCTTCATACCGCCTGACAACTCGACCGGGTACTTGTCAAGATCCTCGGGCTCAAGCGCGACACGGTCCGCCACCTCGACAACGCGGCGCGCACGCTCCTTTCGGCTGCTACGAGACAGGCGCAAGACGTAGGCGATGTTGTCCGTCGCCGTCGCCCACGGCAGCAGGCACGGTTCCTGAAAGATCATGGCGTGCCGTTTGTAGCCTGCATCGACGCGCCCGGCGCGCGGCTGGATCAGGCCGGCCACGATGTGCGCCAGCGTAGACTTGCCACAGCCCGACGGACCGACCAGCGCAACGATCTCGCCCCGCCCTACCGTCAGCTCGATGCCGTCAAGTACCGTGCGCCCGAGATAGGCGTGGCCGACCGACCGCAGCCTGAGCACGCTCATCGCTTGATGCCCCAGGGCTGCTCGGCACGGCGCCAGCGCTCGACTTCACCCTTGACCGGTTGGACCAGCCCGTATTCGACGACGATCAAGAGCGTCACGGCGATTACGACCCAGGCCAGTGCTTGTGCAATGTCGAGATTGATGCGTGCATCGGCCAGCGCTCCGCCGATGCCGCCAGCATTGGCTAGGAGTTCGGCCATGACCGCGACCTTGAAGGCCGTCCCGAGGGCCAGTGTGAGCGCCGGGAACAGCGTCGTGGTCGTCTGCCGCAGACCGACGGTCAAGAAGCGGCGGACAGCACCCGCGCCGAACGCCTGCGCCATGCGGTCAAGGCCCCGGTCACGCGTCACGATGCCCTGCGCCGCGCCGACGAAGACCACGGGCAAGGCGGCCACGAGAATGACCGTACGCACGGTCGCGTCGGACCCGCCGAACCAAATCATGGCCAGAACAATCCAAGCGATCGGCGGTACACCGAGAAGGACCGTGACAAGAGGACGCGTGATGCGCAGCGTCGCTGGGGAATAACCGGCCGCGACACCCAAGACCGTTCCAGCCAGGGCCACGAGGGCGAAGCCGGTCAAGGCGCGCTGCAACGTGGTTAGGGCGACAGTCCAGGCATCCGGGTCCGACGCCAGAAACCCGATTTGGCGCACCGTGTCGAGGGGCGATGTCAGGATGAAAGAGCCGTAGGCCTCATACCCCGCCTGCCAAACAGCGGCCAGCAGGCAAAGCGCCGCCAGACCGGCCCAGCCCGACCAGACGAACTGCAACACGCGACCCGCGCGTTCGGCGATGCGCGTGCCCTGTCGCGATGAAAGTTCTTGAGCCAAACGTCCCCTTCCGTCCGATCGTGGCGTGGAGGCAAGGCCTCAAGGCGTGCCCCCAAGCCCGAAATCAAAAATAGAAGGCGTCGTCCGGCAGCGAACCGCCGATTCCAGCCATGTCGGGGCCGGCCATTGCGGTCAGCATCCGCTCGATGTCGGCGCGCGCCTCGCCGGCCGGCCGCATCACCAAGTTGCAATATGGCACGGAGGCCGCGATCAGGGGCGCGGGCAGCCCCAATGCCCCGGTCGCGTCAGCGGCCGCCTGCGCCGGTTCCGCCAACACACCTGCCGTCGCGGCCGACAGCGCGGCAAGCAGGTCGGGCATGGCGTCGCCATGCCTATCGAGGAAGACATCCGTTACGGCCAGACCCGCCTGCGGCAACACGGGTGCGGCGTCGGTCATCTCGCCCCAGGCCTCTTGAATGCTGATCGCACGGCGAACATCCTTGCCGGCCTCTCGTCCGCGCAGAACACCGGCCGTCGTTGAGGGCTCTGCGGTCAGGGCGGCGTCGACCCGCCCGGCGAGCAACAACTGCATGGCTTCGACCGGGCTGGCCGCATAGGTGATTTCCACGTCGCCTTCCGGGTCGAGCCCGTGGAAGGCCAGCAACTGCCCGAAGATGATCTCGGGCGTGTCGCCGCGGAAGGGCACCGCGACACGGTGCCCCGCGAGGTCCGGAATCGAGGCGATGTCCGGCGCCTCGCTGATGATGTACAGCAGGCCATTGGTCATGACATTGGCGAGCCGCAGCGGGAAACCGCGATTATGGAGATTGGCCGCCGCCTGCACCGGCACGACCGACAGCAGGATTTCGCCCGACGTGAGACCAGCCCGCAGCTCGTCCGGGTTGCGCCAGGCCGAGAATGTCGTGGCATTGGCGATGTTGGCGAACATGTCGGTCGCGACGGCATGGGCCAGGGTTACCGAGGGGCCGGCCGGGGGGCCGTAAAGCGCGAGCGTTTCCATCGACTGCGCACGCGCCAACGGGGGCAGCAACGGCAGTGCCGCCGTGGCGCCCAGCGCCGACAGTGCGGTTCGACGAGTTACGTGTGTCTTTGTTATCATCGCATCTGCTCCAAAACTTCAGGGACGGCATTTTCGTCATCCAGCACAATCAGTTGCAGGCGGACGTCGCCGCCGCGCGCCGCAAGCCAATGGTCTTGGCCGGCAGGCAAGGTCAGAATGCTGCCTGCCGGGTAGACGGTCTCCTGCGTTTGGTCGATTGTGCTGCCGTCACCCCAGGACATCTCGCCAGACAAGACGGTCAGCAGCCGCAAGCCACTCTCCGTGGCGTGCGGCGGCACCACATCGCCGTTGTCCAGATCCAGCAGGACGACGGCCGGCGCGCCAGCCGCGGAAACTGCCAATGGCGTCAGTTCGGCCACGTCGTACACCTGCATGGCGGGAAGCACCGACGTGTCGATCAGGGTTGTTTCGGCAAGCGCGGTGGCGGACAGACCCGCAAGCGCCAAGGGCAGTAGGACCTTGTACATTTCGTTTCCTTTCTGGCCCTATTCGGCCGGGGCAGGTCTTTGGCTGGCCATTGCGGCTGGCTGGGATTTCAGGCCGGTCCGTTCGGCCGGCTGAAAATGAAGGCGGCCGCGCCCGTCATGCATACGGCCTGGACGATCAGGACCCAAACGGACAGGGCCGCGATGATGCTTGCCGCGAAGACGCTGGCCATCATTACGATCGACAGCGCCTTGAAGCGCGGGGCAATGGCGCCGTGGCGTCGCCAATTAGCGATTATGGGGCCGAAGGTACGGCTGGTTTCAAGCCACATCGCGAGCCTTGGCGAGCTCTTACCAAAAGCGAACGCAGCCACGATTACGAAAGGCGTTGTCGGCAGCACGGGCAGGACGACACCAAGTGCGCCGATCGCAAGCGCGCCACCACCGACGGCGAGCCAGATGGCCCGCCGCAGCCTCCTATCGAACGTCCTGTCGACGTCTGGTCTGAGACTCATCGTCATATGCGTAATCGGTATTTTGAATACCTATTATCGATGCTATACTGATGTTGCAACTCATTCTCATTAACTGCGTCAAGATCACGCATGCGCCTGACAAGCTTCACCGATTTCGGTCTACGCGCCCTGATGCGGCTGGCAAGCGCACCGGATCGCGTTCACTCAACGGCGGCCATCGCGACCGAGTTCGGTATTTCTCGCAACCATCTGACCAAGGCTATGGCCGCACTTGCCGCAGCCGGCTTCGTCGAGACCCGACGCGGCAGTGGTGGCGGCGCGGTTTTGGCGCGACCGGCGGAGAGCCTGCGTCTCGGCGATGTGGTCGCGGCGCTTGAACGCGGCACGGCGCTTGTGGAGTGCTTTGCGGCCGGCGGAGGGGCCTGTGTCATCACGCCGATCTGCCGGTTGAAGGGCATTCTGTCAGGGGCAGAGGCCCGCTTTGTCGAAGACCTGAACCGCTACAGCCTGGCGGATTGCGCATTGCCGCCGCGAGAGGCGCCCGGCGATGATTAGCGCGTGGAGGGATTGTTGAGGCATGGCGTGGACCGAGGTCGCCCTCGCCTTCCTGGTCGGCAACTTTGCCGCCTCCTCCCCATTCAGCGCGGAAACGGGCACGATGATCGCACTGAGCCGTATGACCACCCAACTGGAACCGGTGCGATGACCCAGTTGCCGGACAATTTGCAGCCCTACCACGCGACCCCGACGTTCGATGCCCGCAGCGTACCGGCAGCCCTGACAGCCCGCCATAGCACCAAGTCGGGCGTCTGGGGTTGCATCCAGGTGACCGCCGGATCGCTGCGCCTGACCCGTATTGACGAGCCGAGCGGGGGCACGACATCAGAAATCATTCAGGCGGGAACAGAGGCCATCGTTGCGCCCAAGGAACCCCATTTCGTCACCCTGGCCGAGGACGCTGAGTTTCGCGTGACGTTCTTCCGCAAGAAGCGGGCCGCAGCACCGAAACCCGACCACTAGGCGTTGGCCGGTCCATTACCGCTTGCAGCGCCAGGCCCTGCCGAAGAGTTACGGGACTGGCTTAGACCCATGCGCCGGCATCCTTGACCTGGCGAGAATGCGGGCCATGTCTGCGAGCGTGCGCTCGCTGGCCAAATGCGACGGTTCCGCCTGGACGTGCCAGACGGCGTTGGGCAGGCCATCGGCGGACAGGCGCGCGGCGGCGTAAGGGACCATATCGTCGGCCTCGGCATGCCACAGATCGACTGGACAAACGATTGCGCCTTGGTTGAAGCCCCAATCTCGCGCCTGCAGCCACGCTTCGCGCGCGGGCCCGGCGGCATCATGGGCAAGAATTGGCGCGACTGCGGCCGATAGCTGGGGATTGTCACCCAGCTTGGTCGCGATGTTTTCGCAAAAGGTGCGGAACTCCGCCCTCAGATCAGTTTCCTCCGAAGAGGCGTAACGGGCATAGGCTGCCTGCGCGTCCTCCGGATAGGCGGCGAGAACGCCCGCCGCGTCGATGAATGGAACGCCGGACAGAATGGAAAGGTGCCCGACGCGATCGGGCATTGCCGCGGCCAAAGCATACGCGTATGGCGCACCCGCCGAGATGCCGACGGCGTCGAACCTGCCGATCACCCCCAGGGCGTGCAGTAGCGGCTCGACCAAGGCGGGCCAATCGGCCACGCGGTTCATTGCCGCCGGCGGCGTTCGCCCGTAGCCGGGGCGCGCGATGACGATCCACTCCAGCCCCAGTGACTCGCCAAGCGACGCCCACGCCGCGCCCAGCGTCGCGTCCCCCATCAGACCGTGATGGACCAGCACGGGCCTGCCGCCGCGTCGGCCGAAACGGCCATAGCCCCAAATGGACCGGTCCGGCATTTGAATCCAGGCCATTTATCGCGTCTCGTCGCGTGTCGTGCAGATTGGGTGCATTACGCTGTAGCCGTTCGCAGCCATCGATGATTGAGGGTCGTCTGACGACATGGGCATCATCTTCACAATCGGTCAGTTGCCCTCGAGCGCGATGGCCTGATCGAGCGCGCCTACACGGACGAGTTGGTGCGCGGGATCGGTTCGGAAGTCGATGACAATCGTCTCGATATAGACCTGCGGCGGCACAGCCCGCTGGTCCACGTTCGAGCGGATGGTCAAGCTGCCGGTGCCGTCGATCTCAAGCCGGGCATCGACAAAGGCGGCGCTGACTTGGGGGTCCGATCCATCCAGCGGTGCCGCCAATGAGGCGCTTGCCTCTTCGGGCGTTCCGAAGACGGGCAGCGTATCGACGCCGTGGACCGTGAATTCGGACAACTCCGGCGTCACGGCTTCGCCGTCCAGAGTGATCGCCAACGCATCGCCAATGCGGGCGGCAAAGCCGTCCCTATCCGCAGCGATGGCTTGGCGGTCCAACCAATGGATCCAGACGTCGCGTTGCTGTTCGGCCCGCAGGAACGGTGCCTCCACCCGATCGAGTGCGCTGCTGCGCGCCAGTGACTCAGCCGTGAACAACAACGGTGCCGGCAGCCTGATGTAAAGGACGGTCTCCTCTCCCAGCTCTTCCACCAGGATCACTTGCATTCGGCCCTCGGCTTCGTGGTGGGCGGCGGCGCCCCCGGTCCAAAGGGCCAGCAAAAGGATAAGTATCAGTCTCATGGCAACTCCGCGGCTGCGATCAGCGATTTGGTGTAGGTATTAGTCGGGGAGAAAGCGATCTCGTCGGCCGGCCCCTCCTCGACGATGCGGCCGTCATGCATGACCGCGATCCGGTCGCAGAAATGCCGGGCAATCGGCAAATCGTGGGTGATGAATAGGAAGGCCGCACCTTGCTCGCGCCGAAGGTCTTCCATCAATTCCAGCAGCCCAGCACGCAGCGACTGGTCCAGCATTGAGGTAGGCTCGTCGGCCAGGATCAATCGCGGCCTTGTGACGATGGCGCGCGCAAAAGCCACGCGCTGGCGTTGGCCGCCAGACAGCGATCCGACCGGACGTTTGAGAAAGCCGGAATCGTTCGGCAGGCGTACCGCCGTCACGGCATCGGCGACCGGCTCAAGAGAATTGCCGGCGATCCGCAGCGGCTCGCCCACCACATCTTCGACGCGCATGGCCGGCCGCATAGATTGGTAAGGGTCTTGGAAAACCATATGGGCGACGCTGCCGGGCCGCGGCGGCCTGCCCGCGACCGTGACATGGCCACGATCCGGGGTGACAAGGCCCAGGGCGATGCGCGCCACCGTCGTCTTGCCGGACCCGGACCCGCCGACCAGGCCGACGGCCTCGCCCGGCCGCATTCTCAGCGAGACGCCGCGCACAGCGGGCACCGGGTCGGCGCCCCTCAGCCGCGCCGCCATGCCCCGGTTGAAGGTGACCGCCACATCATCGATGTCGAGTAGGACCGGCCCGGACGCGGGTTCGCGCTGCCACAGCTTGGCGTCTCGCAGATGCGGCACGCTGTCGAACAGTGCCCGCGTATGGCTGTGCCTGGGTTGCCGCGCCAGTTCGGCGGGCGCCCCCTCCTCCACCACGCGGCCCGCCTGCATGATCGCTAGCCGGGACGCGGCGCTGGCGATCAACGGCAGGTCGTGGGTGACGAACAGCACCGTGAGCCCGAGGCGGGCGGACAGGGACCGCAGCAGCGCCATGATCTCGGCCTGCACGAGCACGTCGAGGCCCGTGGTCGGCTCGTCGGCGATCAGCACCTCGGGATCATTCGCCAGGGCGATGGCAAGGACGACGCGCTGGCGCATGCCGCCGGACAGTTCGTGGGGATAGGCCGACAGCCGATCGCCTGGTAGGCGTACCAGGTTCAACAGTTCGGCGGCTCTGACAATGGCCTGCCGCTTGGATATTGACCGATGCAGGCGGATTGCCTCCACGATCTGCGTGCGCACTGTCTGGACCGGGTTGAGCGCATTCATCGCCGATTGCGGAACCAGCGCGATCCGTCGGCCACGGACGTCCGCAAGGTTGGAAAGCGTCAACGCAAGCAAATCGGTCGATTCCAGCCAGGCGGAGCCGTCATCGATACGGCCCGCCGGCGGCAGCAGCCGAATGGCGGCCATGGCGAGCGTCGACTTGCCGGACCCGCTTTCACCGACGAGACCAAGCGTGTCGCCGTGGGCGATGGTCAACGACACTTGGTCGACCGCGCGATGATCGCCGTAACCGACGGTGACATCCGCTGTCTCGAAGACGTCATCGGTTCGCCGCTGGCGCCCCCGACCCCGCCTCTCCGTCGCCGCTACTGTTCCCTCACTACGACGGTCGCCGATGCCGTGACCGATCAGCGCCAGGGACACCACGGAAAGGGCTATCAGCAGGCCCGGCGGCATGACCCACCAGAGCCAAGCGTCGGTCAGGAAGGCGGTACGGGCGTTGGCATGGAACAGGATCGTCCCCCAGCTCTTTTGCACTGGATCACCCAGGCCGAGAAAGCTAAGCGCGCTCTCGATTAAGATGGCGTTGTGGGCCACGCGCACGAACTGCGGCACGATCAGCGGTGCCAGTTCCGGCACGATGTGGCGGGTCACAACGCGCCAGGCCGACGCCCCCATGGCGCGCGACGCGCCGACATAGTCCGCCGAACGCAGATTGAGCGCTTGCGCCCGCAACTCGCGCACCGGCTGCGCCCACATCACAAGGCACAGGATCGCCACCTGAACGAAGACCGACCCGCCGAAAAAGGCGCCGAGTACGATGACGAGCGGCAGGAAGGGCAGCGCCATGATGGCGTCGACGAAGCGCATGGCCGCGAGATCCATCGCACCGCCCCGATAGGCGGCGGTGACCGCATAGATGGTCGCCAAAGTCGTTGTCACCAGCGCGGTCGCCAGGCCGATGCCCAGGGAGACGCGTCCGCCGGTAAGGAAGCCGGTCAGCAGGTCCTGCCCGACATCATTGCACCCCAGCGGGTGCGCCGCCGACGGCTGTGCGAAGGGCGCGCAAACGATCTCCGACGCGCCGTAGGGCGACAGCATCGGGCCAACGACCACTGCCACGACCAGCAGCGCGAAGATGCCCGCACCGGCTTGCTGCACGCGCGATAGCTGCCAGCCGGGCGTTGTGGCCGGTGCCGCCCCGGCCGGCAGGGCGATGTTGTCGCTCACCTCCGCGCCCGCGGATCAAGCAGCGGATAGGACAGGTCCGCAACCAAATTGGCCAGCACGACGCTGAGAGTCGCGACTAGGAAGACCCCTTGCAGCAGGTTGTAGTCCCGGGCCTCCACGCCCTCCAAAATCAGGCTGCCGATGCCCGGATAGCTGAACACGGTTTCGACGACCAGCGCCCCGCCCAAGAGGCCGCCGATGCTGATCATAACATTGGTGTAGATGGGCAGACAGGCATTGCGGAAGGCGTGCACGTAAAAGACCCGTCGCTCACGCGCGCCCTTGGCCCGGGCAAAGGTGACATAGTCGCGCCCCAGGGCAACCGTCATCGCCGAACGCGCCGTCAGCCAGACCCCAGCCGTCTGGGCGATCGCCAAGGCGGTGACGGGCATAATCAGGCGTTCGGCGACGCCCCAGTAGTAAGCGGAACTGCCAGGAAATGCGGTCAGCGGGGCGGCACCGAAGGAAGGCAGCCAGCCAAGCTCGGCCGAGAACACGGTGATCAGCAGCATCGCTACCCAGAACACTGGCGCCGAGCCCAAAAAGAGCACGGCCACCGCGGTGATGATGTCGCCCTTCTGGCCCCGGAAGCGCGCCGCGACGACACCCAACGAGGTCCCCAGGGCGGCGCTGATCGCCAGCGCCCAGCCCATCAGCAACAGGGTCCAGGGCAGACGACCGAGCACCACGTCCCAGACCGGCTGGCCATAGCGCACGGAGGTTCCGAGATCGCCCCGGAACACCCCGGCGGCGTAGCGCCAGAATTGCTCCGACCAGGGGGCATCCAGCCCAAATTCCGCCAGCACGCGCTGCTCGGCCTCCGGCGTCATCTCGGCCAGGACATCTTCCGGCAGCAGATAGCTCAGCGGGTCGCCGGGGGCAATACGCGGCAGGATGAAGTTGATCGTCAGCGCGACCAGCAACACCGCCGCGTACGCCGCCAGGGTACGGGCCCAGACCACCTGTCGGGACCGGGACGGGTCAGTTCAGCAACATCGGATCGACGATACCCTCGCGGGCCTCGTCCGGCAGGAACGAGTATTTGTGGAAGATGCCGTACCCGGCCGACGGAACGTAATTGTCGTACGCTTCCCAGCGATAGGCGAACACCGTATCGGGGTACCAGAGCATGACCCGGTTGGGATAGCGCGTCTGGTATTCCTGCAGCTCGTAGCTGATCGCCAGCCGCTCTTCACGGGTTTCCGCCGCCAGCCAGCGGTTGACGATCTCCGCCTTCTCCTCGTCCTCGACGATCTCACGGCCGGCATCGCCTCGGTAGAGGATGATCAGCATGTCCTGATCGGCGATGCCGTGCGGTGTGATATCGGCGATCCGGAGATCGAACTCACGGGTCCGCCACAGCGCCGACAAGGTTGCGGGGTCCACCGTCTCCACGTCAACGCGCAGGCCGACCTCGGCCAGCTGCTCGTCGATCATCTCCGCGGCCCGCAGGAACAGGGGTTGGTTCGACGCGATCTTTAGGTCCCAGACCAGCGGCGATCCGTCCGGCCAGTCGCGAAACCCGTCACCGTCGGCGTCGACAAACCCACGATCGTCGAGGATCGACATGGCCTCGTCAGGATCGTAGGGCGCGTGCAGGTCGGGGCTGGTCCAGAAACTGTCGACATGCGGCCAAGCATGCGTGCCCGGCTGACCTTGGCCGAGCATGATGCGCTCAAGCATGGGTTCGGCGTCGACCGCCAGTGTTACCGCACGGCGGATCTCGCGATCGTCGAACGGCTCGCGCCCGACATTGATGTCAAGCCAGGCGCCCCACAGCGTGGGCGACGAAATCATTTCAAGGTCCGGCTCGTCCAGCCATTCCAGGACCAGTTCCGGCGGAACCGGGCGTGCGGCACCATCGATCTCGCCGGTCTGCAACGCCGTGAACATGGTCTGCGGGTCGCGGATCATCACCAGGTCCAGGCTTTGCACCACGGGGGCACCGCGCCAGTAATCCTCATTGGCCTCAAAACGGTAGTAACGGTCGGCCTCGTATTCGACCAATCGATAGGGACCGGTGCCGATCCCAACATCGGTGAACGAGCGCGGGTCTTCCACCCCTTCCCACTGCGCCCTTTGGATGATCGGCAGATCGGCCGCCGTGATCCTGTCGAAGTTCGGCATCGGGTTTTCCGAGGTCAGGCGCACGGTGTAGTCGTCCACCACCTCGATCCCAACCATCCGCGGCACCGAAGACGCGTGGTGCGTCCACCGGTTGGCCGGCCCTTCGCGGTAATACTCGAACGTGAAGGCAACATCCTCCGCCGTGAAGGGTGTGCCGTCATGCCACGTGACCCCTTCCCGCAGGGTAATCTCCCAGACCCTGGCGTCGTCGCTGATCTGCTCGATCGAGGTGGCGAGCCAGTCCTCCGCATTGCCGACGTAGGGCGACGGCTCGCGCAGCTTTTCATAGACCAGCCAAAGCACCCAGTCGTTCCACGAGTTACCGATCGTGTAGGTAGTAACGTTGCCGGCACTGACCCACATACCCAGCGTCAATTGGTCGGCCTCTGTTGGACCCTGATTGTCGACCTCGCTCAAGAGCTGCGCCGGCGGCACCTGATTGCCCGATTCCCCCGGCGACAGGCTCTGCGCCGTCGCCCCCGACATGGTGATCGCTAGCCAACTCGCTACGAGCAACGGCGTTCGAAGTCGCATGATTATGTCCCCCTCGTGGATGTGTGGGACCACGCTGATGAACCCTCATCGCTTCCGGCCCCGTGCCGCCCGATACAGCGCTTTATGACAAGGCGATAATGATAACTATTCTCATTTGAGCGCGCCATGCGTTTTTTGCCGCACCAGCGAGATCCTGCCTTACCGATCGTCCGCGACCGGCCTTGGCTTGATCGCGGGCATTGAGGCGGATCTCTGGCGCCGAAGGATCGAAGCGGACCAACCCAGGCGTGGCTTAAGTGCCGCCGAGTGTCGCCGGTCGCCGGTTCGGCCCGCCCGTTGCCCCACCGCGTTTTGCCGTTCGGCGGATACCGGCATCATGGCGCCGGAGCCGACCAATGCTGCCCGCAAGCCGGCTTGAATGGCTCTCATTCTGGCCAGCACTAGAAATCGACGGAGGCCTCGAACCCGACGACAAGCGCGTCGTCGATGCCCCCGCCATTGGGGTTAACGACGTACTGGAGATCCGGTTGCACATAGAGCCAGTTCCCCAGTTGGAAACGATGGTTGATCTCCAGCGCGACTTCGTAGGTCTGGTCGGGAAGCGTGTCGCTGAAACCGGCGTAGGAGATGCCGAAAGCCGTGACATCTTCGGGCCGTGACGGGAACAGACCCTCGTAGTAGGCACCGCCAAACAGCGCGACGGGCAGGGTATTGATGTCATCGTCGGGTGCGACGTTGATCGTGCCCCAGATCGTCAACCCTTCATCGCTGCTGCCCTGTTCCCGGTACACCATCTGCTGGGCGATCGCGTAGAAGCCGTAATTCCCATCCTGGGATTGGTCGGCGCCGTTTACGAACGCATAGTCGCTGGTGTCGCCCCACATACCGATGGCGTAGTGACCGGGCAGGCCGGTCGCGTCATCGCCGGTGTTTGGGTTCCAGCCCGCCTCGGCCAGCATCAGGACCCCATCCTGCGGATTGAGCGTAAAGTCCAGCCCGTTGACGTCGTCGTCCTGGACGTCGGGATCGGCATTGTAAACTCCGGCGGAGAAATAGAGATCGTTCTCCGTCGTAACCGTGCCGCGAACGCCCCACTGGGCAAAGGGCGGCGTCGTGAAGGACGGCGCGTTTACCAGAATGCCTGTCGGGTTGCCGTTCACGGCACTGATCACGTAGTAGCCGTAGGCATCCGCCGTCGCGAAATCGTCGCCCGCCGCAAGACGGCCAATCGCGATGCTCAACTGATCGCTGAACAGCGATTGCTCAAAATAGAGTTCAGCAAGCCGTAGCGTATCGCCGTTAAAGACCTGCGCGACCGCGAAGAGGTTCCCGATATGGTCGCCGGACAGGTCACGGCCTTGCGTCAACGCGCCGGCCACATTGAAGGTCAGGCTCGTCAACCCCGCAAGCGCGCCTAAGTCGACCGTCGCCGTTCCGTACCACATGCCGGCGAACTCAGTCCGCTGCTCCATGCCGCCGGTGGGATTGCCCAAAATGTCAGTGGTGAAGTTCAAGGCAAGGTCGACGCCATCATTGGAGAGCTGAGTGCGCTCCCCACCCCAATTACCGGTCGCGGTGTCTTGCGCTAGCCACTGTTGGAGGGCGCTCTGTGATTGCGCGCTTACCGGTGCCGCGCTCACGGCCAGCGCGACGCCAACCGCTAAGGCCCCGCCCGTGCCTATGCGACAGCTGCCGATGATGGCCTTGGGGCGATTACGGCTATGTTCAACTGGCGTTGTCGTCCGCCGCTGTCGACCCGTCGCCCGGTTCAGGATCATTTTTCGCCTCTCTTCGAAACTGTCGTCGACTGACCTTGCATGGCTCGCAATGCCGCCCGATCGCCGGCGGAACACCGGATCAGTAAACGTCGCGGACGTAGCGTTTCTCTCGTTTGAGGGTGCGCAGATAGTCGCCGGCCGCGGTCTCGCCCAACCCACCGTGACGCCGGATGATGGCGATCAGGGTTGCCTCCACATCGGGGGCCAACCGCCTGGCATCGCCGCAGACAAAAAAGGAACCGCCGTTCTCGAGCTGATCGAAGAGCGTGGCGCCGTGTTCCGCCATGCGGTGCTGCACGTAGATCTTCTGCGCCTGATCCCGCGAGAAGGCGAGGTCCATTCGATCGAGAAGCGTGGTCCGCTGCATCTCGGAGAAATCGGGCTCATAGATGAAGTCGCAGCGTCGATGCTCGTCGCCGAAGAACAGCCAGTTGAAACCTCTGGCGGTAAGCTCGCACCGTTCCTGAAGGAAGGCGCGGAAAGGCGCAACGCCGGTGCCCGGGCCGACCATGATCATAGGCGCATCTTTATTGGCGGGCACACCGAAATACCGATTGGGTATCGAGAACACACGGACCTGGCTGCCCACGGTCGCGCGTTCGACGAGGAAGTTGGAGCAGACGCCCCGGTGCACGCGCGAATGGTCCTTCCACGCGATGTACCTGACGGTTAGATGCGCCTCGTCGGGATAGGCCCTGGCGCTGGAGGCGATGGAATAGGACCGGTGGTGCAGCGGCTGGAGCCAGGCGATCACCTGGGCGATATCGAGGTCGAGGTCGGGCTTGAGGTTAAGCATGTCGAGCGCATCCTTGCCCCAAAGAAAGGCGTCGATCGCCTGCCTGTTGTCCGCTTCAAGCGCGCGGGTGAGTTCATCGTCCTTGACCAGCGGCGCCAGCCCTCGAAGCAAGGGATCGGAGGGTTTGGCGAGTTCGAAGCTTGTCGACAAGAGTTCGCCCAGCGGCAGGTCGAAGCCCGCAAGCCGCATGTCGCGGTCGGCGCGCAACCGTTCCAGCCAGGCATCGACCAGCGTTTCGTCATTGATGGGAATGACGCCGAGCGAGTCGCCGGGCGTGTAGGCGACGTCGCTGCCCGCCAGATCAAGCGCCAGATGGTGGATCCGCTTCGCCGAGCCAGGACCGGAAAGTGGGCGATTCTCGATCACGGTGGCGTGGAAAGGGTTTTTCCGCGACCACGCGGCGTTGAGCAGCAACGGCTTCATGGGCGACACGCTCTTCGACCTAATTCGACAGTAGGCTTCGACATCGCCCGGCCCCCCTGCGGCCTTCAAGGCACAGGCAAAGTTTGCTGCCAGCGCGGCTAGGGATCACTCAACGAACGCAGCGTCTTGCTGATCTCTTCCGACCAGATGGGCAGCCGTTCGGCCTGGTCGAGATTGCAGTCTTCCACCTCGCGCAACTGGGTCGCACCAAACTGGCCCAGCAGGTAATCGCAGTTGTTGCCGAACCCGCAAAAGAGCGTGTAGTCGATGTCGCCTAAGGCGAACACGGCGTAGTGGAGGCCCGTCAGCGAGCCGCTCGGCAGCGCCTGCAGACCCGCGAAAAACTCAACCGCGTCGTCCGGCGGGTCGCCCTCGCCCGTCGAGCTGACGACGAAAAGGGCGCAGGTCTCGTTCTTGAGATCGTCGGCCCTGACATCAAGCAGGTTCCTGATCCTGACCTCGTGGCCCCTGCCCTTAAGATCCTCGACCAGCCATTGGGCGCAGGCTTCAGAGTTGCCGGTCTGGGTCGCGTAGAAGACCGTGATCATGGCGCCGGCTTGGCCTGGGGCGCGGAGACCTTGGCCTTATTGCGCATCCGCCGCGCGATCAGGAACGAGCCGATCACGAGCGCGGCCGCTATAAACTGCAAGACCAGCGTTTCGACCGTCGGGAACACCGAGAACCACAGGCCCAACCAGTCCGGCATGTAGGGCACAAGCCACTGGATGGTCGTCGTGCCGATCCAGCCCGCCTGCTGCATCTCTTGGCCCTGCTCGCCCACCATGATCAACAGAACCACGCCGAGCAAACCGCCGGTGAGTTCGAGCATCTTGCGATACGGCAGCTTGTGGTGCGCGATGAAGGTCAGCACCGCCACGACCCCGGCGAAGAAGAGGCCCACCAAGGCGCCCAGATAGACGATGTGCGAACCCATCTGCAGGTTATAGGTCTGCAGGAACAGCACCACTTCGAAGCCTTCGCGGTAGAATGACGCAAAGCCGAGCAAGCCCATGCCGTAGAACACCCTGGCCGCGGTGGCAGCCTGCTTCTTTTCTTCGGCCTCCAATTGCTTGCTCTGACGTGTCTGGGCGGAAATCCAGCCGCCCCAATAGATCTTGTGGAAGAACCAGTTCATCACGGTCAGCAGGACGACGATGGCCAAGAGGCCGGTCCAGGCCTGGATCTGCAGCGCGTTGAAGTTGTCGGCCAGCCCGGTAACGATGTTGATCGCGATGAACCAGGTGATGATCGTGGCGATGGCGCCGATCCCGGCGCCGACCGCGACCGCCTTGCGATGGCGCTGGTTGGGGCCGATCATGCTGGCGGTGATCGCGGCGAGGACGAGAATGCACTCCAGCCCTTCGCGGAAGACAAGGATGGCGATGTCGATGATGGCGGCCGAGGCGTTTGTGCCCCGTGTCGTCGGGTCGGGGTTGCCGGCCGACGTCAAAAACGTCCAAGCCACGGCGCAGATAACCGTAAGCGCGCAGATCATCAGCACGCCCTTGACCATGGGCGACAGCGGCTTCTTGGAAACCGGACCTGCATCGGGATGCATCTGGTCGGCTGCTGGATCGCTCATTGTGACGGCTTCCGCAGTTGAAGTGCCGACGCGGGCACGGCCTGTTGCGCCGGACCGGCCAAGTATGTTCGTACGGGAAGCGGAATGGCGCCGTTCGATAGGGCATCCGCCTTCGAGCGGAGCAGCGCCTCAAGCTCAGGCAAAAGCCCGCACTTGTCGCGCGCGGCAACATCGTGGAGGGTGAGCAGTCGTTGCAAGTCGCCTGACATCCATGACCTCATTACTTGTCCAGCCTTGGCTGCACGAAAGGTCATGTGGCGAGGCGCGGGCATGGTGGGGCGGAATGGACAGCGTCGCAAGGGAAAACGCGCGATCGCGTTTAAGCAAGCCGGCGCCGACACTGCGGTGCACCAATGACCTGACCGGCTCAGCGCCGGAACATTTCGGGGGGGGGCATCTCTGCACAATCGCGTCCAGGCAGCCCCCAACCCGCTTGCAAGGTCGAACGCGAGTCCTCCGGCGTCGGCACCATCACGTTGCTCGAGACTGTCGGCAAGACCGCCATCGCCATCACTGCGTCATAGGACGCCGAGGCCGCTTCTGCCCGCGGCAGGACGACCACCCGGCCAGCCCGGCAGGCGTGCAGCAGGTTTCCTTAGTGATTTAGCGAAAACGGCGGTTTTTCGCTCCGGGTTTGTCTCGGAGTGAAGGGACGCTGAACTGACTGGCGGTACTGACGGGTAGCATTGTCATCCGCGTGTCGGAGGTTCGTTCCTGCCTTGGCAGCCAAGTTTCCAAAGAGTGCGATCACCACGGCCACCAAGCTGTCGCAATAGCGGCCCCCGACCGAGCCGAATGCTGGTCGCACTCCCTGACCCAAGAGGTGGAAATTGGGTCCGCGGGTGCGCCGATCCACTAATTGGTCACCGCAACGTCACTATTTCGCGCATAACAAGAATTCTCAAAATAGCAGTGCTCGCCGCGTTCCATTGACTTATGGCGACATCGGCCTTCATTATGCAGAGCGCCGAAAACAGGTGGCTCTATTTTAGAGAGTAGTCGGTGGCACGTAACCATGCATATGATGACCTATAGTGCTTATTGGATAAGCGTCGGAGTGAGCGCCCGCCATATTGCCGCAGCACGTCCCGCAGAGGGCGCCGAGACCTCTCGAGCCTCTGATCGTACATCTATGATCAGCTTTGCGATGAACGCTGCTGGCGAGCTTTGGTGAGGACGGAGCGAGGCCTCGGAACGCGATGATCCAGGACAACCAAATTCCTTCCGTCCGGCTGGACGCTCAACTCGTCGGCAAGAGGCACTGCTATGACGCGTGGCGCGAAGAGGTTCGTCCCTTTTACGATGTAGAGCCATTCTCGGCGGCCGCAAATGGCCAGGAACGGGTCAAGGCATGGCTGCTGAATGATCTGATCTTTTCCGAAGTCGCGTTCTCGCACCAATCCTTCAGCCATAATGCCCGCCACGCCAGAAACGCGAACTACCTCTCTCTACAGGTTTATCGTCATGGAGCAATGCGGGGGACCATTGCAGATACGCCTTTGGAAGTAATGCCCGGCGAGGTCCACATTTTCGATTTCTCCCGCGAATTCCACTCTGTCGCCGAGGCGTCTGCTGTCGCGGGCGCGGTCGTCTCTCACGAAGCCGTTGGCTATGATCCGGGACAGCACCCGGCCCATATGAAGTTTGCAAGCGGCTCGGCCATCGGTCGGTTCCTAGCGAATACCTTTTTTGCCCTAATGGGCCAGTTCCCAAGCCTTCAGAAGGCCGACGCAAATGCCGTGGCGGAAGGCTTCTGCGGATTGATACGCGGCCTGTTGACGGCCACGTCGCGCGAAGGGACCCCAAATCGGCAATTTCAGGCAGAGCGCCGCGCCGAGATGCGGTCTTATCTTGAGAGGCACCTCGCGGATACAGAGCTCAACGTCGAACGTCTTTGCAATGAGTTTGGCGCATCTCGGGCATCGATCTATCGTGATTTTGCCGAGGCCGGCGGGGTTGCGCGCTACATCACCCAGCGACGGCTCGATCGAATTTTCCATCAGCTCCTGTCCACATCGCCTGCGCGCGGCCGGGTCCAGGAAGTCGCCGGTCGTTGGGGTTTCGACGACCCAGGCCATTTCAGCCGGCTTTTCCGACAGCGCTTCGGGGTTCCGCCGTCGGTCGTCCTGGGTTCGGGCGACAATGCAGTGAAGCCGGGCCGCTGGCAGGCGCTGTCCGCCAGTCGTCAGGATCGCGACGCCAGTCTCGGCCGCTGGCTAAAGGCCATTTAGGCCAAGAGAAATTGAGACGCTCGTCCATAGATCAACAGCAGCCCGGCGGCTAACAATAACGCCGTCCCGGCCTGTGGGGCGACCAGGCTGAGCCCACAATACCGGCGAAAATGAGTGTCGACGAGGGAAACTCTCTCGCCCCTAAGAGCGTTGCGCCCTGTACTCAGTTCTATCGATAAGGGAGCACTGAAAATGTCAGGCGTTCCCCTCGAATCTGGCCCGGCTGCCCGCATACGTCAGGGCGCCATTGCGCATCGTCTCCGTGCTCAGGTTCGACCGCCAGACCGCGTGACCACGCTGGCTCGACATCCACCCGAGGCGCTCAGCAGCCGCCGGCCGCCGACGAGGTGCTCGCGCCGCTGTTCGATCCGGGCCTGCTTGCCGGCGACGCGGGCGTTGGGTCCGGCGCCAGCAACGAGACCGATATCGTCAAGATGTTCGGCCAAACGGTCAGCTATGTCGACGGTGAGGACATCACCCAGCAGATCGTCAACCGCCCGGTCATCGAGGCCGATGATGTTTGGGTATCCTGACGGCTTGGTTCGCCAAGATCGACATGCGGAAGGGGTGCATGATGGTCAAGTCGGACGGCTTCCAGCCGCCCTTTTGCGGTTGGTCTGGGGCGTCTGGGCACACAGCCTTGACGACCTCGTCAGATGACGCCGTCAGCTTCCAACTGCTCGAAATCCGCATCGCTTAGCTTTAGCTGATCCCGGTAGATCGCCTTATTGTGACCACCGATCTCGTCGGGGCCCAGCCATGCTATCTCGCTTGGCGTCTCTGAAAGCTTCGGCGCGATGCCGGGTACCGCGATGTCGCCGAAGCGCGGGTCGGGCATTCTCATGACCATGTCGCGCGCCAGGAAGTGGGGGTCCTGGGCGATGTCGTCGATCGCGTATATCGGGCCGCAGACGACGCCGTGCCGCTCCAGGCGCTCTGTGAGTTCGGACAGCGGAAACTGAGCGCTCCACTCGGCAATCAGGCCGTCCAGTCGCGCGGCATTCTCGCCGCGCGCCTTGTGATCGTTGTACAGCGGATCATCGGCGAGCTCAGGGCGCTCCATGGCCTCGCAAAGACGGCGGAACATGGTGTCGAGGTTGGCGGCGATGACGATGTATTTGCCTTCCCGCGTCGGAAAGATGTTCGACGGCGACACGTTCGCAAGGCCGGTGCCTGACGGTTCGCGTATGACGCCGAGCTTGTCGTATTCCGGCAAGGTGCTTTCAAGCATCGAAAAGCAGCTCTCCGTGATCGCCGCGTCGATCACCTGGCCCTTGCCGCCACCGCCGGCGTCGCGCCAGTAAAGCGCCATCAGAACGCCCTGGGTCGCAAACAGGCCCGTCAGCGTGTCGCCGAGCGAGATGCCGAAGCGCGGCGGCGGCGTGTCGGGAAAACCGTTGATGTACCGGATACCGCCCAAAGCCTCGCCGACACTGGCAAAGCCTGGCTTCTCGGCATAGGGGCCGGTCTGGCCGTAGCCCGACACCCGGGCGATAATCAGCCCCGGATTGATCGCGTGCAGGGCGTC
>JBCBSH010000001.1:0-73286 GCA_039819285.1 Pseudomonadota bacterium | reverse complement strand
TCGGCATAGGGGCCGGTCTGGCCGTAGCCCGACACCCGGGCGATAATCAGCCCCGGATTGATCGCGTGCAGGGCGTCCGGGCCGAGGCCCCACTTCTCCAACGTGCCCGGCTTGAAGTTCTCGACTAGGACGTCGGCGGTCTCCAACAGACGGAGCACGAGGTCGCGGCCCCGCGGATCGCGCAGGTTCGCCGTTACGCTCTTCTTGTTGCGCGCCAGCACCGGCCACCACAGGCACTTGCCCTCGTACCGGTGATGCCCCCATTCGCGCATCGGGTCGCCCTTGCCCGGCGCCTCGACCTTGATGACCTCCGCCCCGAAATCGGCCAGCCGCGAGCCAACGAACGGCCCGGCGAGCAGCTGGCCCATCTCGATCACGCGCACGCCGGCCAAGGGCCCGCTGGTGCGGCCCTCACTCTCGGCCTGGGTGCTCATGCCGACTGCGCCTGTGCTGCATCGACATCGTGAAGGAACTCCAGCAAGACCTTGGCAAACCTGCCCCGTAGCTCCCTGCCCGCGATGACGTGCGCGGCACCTTCCAAGGTCACCTCGCGGGCACCGGGTATCGCCTTTGCGATGGGAACGGTCAGGCGCGGGCCGGTTACCTGGTCAAGGGGACAGTGCACGATCAGGGTCGGTGCCGAGACGCTGGGCAGCCGGTCGAGCGTGTCATGCGCCAGGCAGGCATCGATCAGCCGGCTGTGGGCTTCGAACCGGCCGTTGACCTCGCGCCACGGGCCCTGCGGCCCCAGAACACGATCCCGGTTCGCCAGGTAGAATTCCGGCTCCAGCGACAGGACGCACACCAGCTTTTGAAACGCCTCCCAGCCCATATCCCGATGGACGCTGCGCAGCATTTCGATCTGGTCGGTAAAGAAGGCATCGGGCCGCGCCCAGGCCGCCAGGTTGGTCATGCTGCGCACCAGCTCCGGCCGATTGATCGCCATCTCCTGGCTGATGCACGCGCCCATGCCGACCAGGCCGATCAGATGCACATCGGTAAGGCCCAGATGTTCCAGCAAGCCGGCCGCGTCGTCCGCGTAAAGGCGCATGCTGGGGGTGACTGTCAGGTCATCGTCGGATTCGCCAATCCCGCGATGGTCGAAGATCACGACCTGGTAGTGGTCTGCAAGGCCGCGCGGCAGATGATAGTGCGCGCCGTGGCAGTACGTGCCCCAGCCGCCCATCAGCAGCAGCGGCGGACCCTCGCCATGAATCTCGTAGTACATCTGGTGGTTGTTGATCGTCTCGATCGGCATGTTCGGAATCCCTGACGCTGCGCCTGGTTGGGGATGATCGGAACGCATGTTTAACGGCGGTGTCGCCATCTGCTTGCGCACGGATCTATGGCAAAACGTATACAATATGGAGCATCTCTAAATCAATTTGGCAAGCCAAATTTTGCCAGCGGAGGACAGTGCGGCGCGATCCAGATGAGAAGATAAATGTCTATAAATATTGAGTGATTTCTGGATTCCGGCAAGCAATTCAGCGACCTTCAGCGTTTGCGATCGCCAGCGCGAGACGGCACTCATTCCTGCTTGTTTTGTATACGATACGGGACCGTCCCATCAAGGGCATCTCAGCAAACTGCGCGACGTGGTGTCACAAGCGGCGGCGCTGAATCGTCCTTAAGGTCGAATGCGCAACTAACCAATCACGAAAGACGCCACCATGGACAATACCAAGGCCGTGAACAACGAACGCGAGATCCCAGATGTGCTCACCGCATTGGCGGGCATCCAAAAGGTCATGGACGGCCACGGTCTCGACCGGACCATCCATCATCTGGTGCAGTTGCGGGCCTCGCAGATCAACCGCTGTGGTTTCTGCGTCAGGATGCATACGCGCGAGGCACGGGACGACGGCGAAACCAGCGAACGACTGGACCGGGTGATCGTCTGGGACTATGGCAGCGATTTTAGCGAAGCGGAAAAGGCGGCGCTGGCCTGGACCGAGGCGCTGACGACGCTGGATCCGCACATCGATAGAGGCGCGCTGCGCGCGCGACTGCGGGAAAGTTTCTCCGATGAGCAAATCGCCGTCCTCACCGCCACGATCGCCATGATCAATTTGTGGAACCGCATCGCTATCTCGGGGCATTGACAAGGATGGATCGCGATTACGACAGGGTGTTCGAAAACGCCCGGCCCACACTCATGGGTCTGGCCTATCGCATGCTGGGGTCCCGCGCGGATGCCGAGGACGCGGTACAGGACACGTTCGTGAAATGGGCGAGCGCAGACCAAGCGCTGATCGAGAATGATGCCGCCTGGCTGACGGCCACCTGCACACGGCGCTGCCTCGACATGCTGCGCGCCGCCCACCGTAAACGGGTCGACTATGTCGGCGCCTGGTTGCCCGAGCCGATACAGACGCCGATCGAAAGCGACGTGCAGGACAAGCTGGACCTGTCGGCATCGCTCACCACGGCGTTCCTGCTGATGCTGGAGCGGCTGACGCCGAAGGAGCGGGCGGCATACATTCTGCACGACATCTTCGACGTCTCGTATGATCAAGTCGCCGCGACGCTCGATATCCGCGAAGAGGCCTGCCGCAAACTGGTGTCCCGGGCAAAAGCCAGCATTGGGCAAGCGAAAGTCCGGCACATAACGCCGGCCGAGCGGCAGGACCAACTTCTTAGCGCCTTTAAAGGCGCCATAGCAGGTGGGAACACCGGCGAGTTGACCGCCCTTCTATCCGAGGATGTCAGGCTCAGCGCCGATGGCGGCGGCAAGGTACCGGCGGTCCTAGAGACGCTGCACGGCAAACCCGACGTGCTGGCGTTTGTTTCCGACAGCTTGCGGAGCTATTGGGCCGGGTTCGAGTGGCTGGAGGCCGACATCAATGGCACACGGGGTGTGATTGTTAGGGATCGGGGCGAGATCCACGCCGCGGTGTCGTTCGCCTACGACGATGCCGGCCGCGTAACCGACATCTACATCGTTCGAAATCCTGACAAGCTGATCCATCTCGACGACGCCACGATCCACTAACGGGTCCATAACGGCAAAGCCTTCAAAGCGATAGCGACGGAGCAACCGTCATGCGCACATTCAGAACCGCACTCATCTTGGGAGCACTTCCAATCATGGCTACACAGTTGCAAGCCGGCCCCGTCGCCCATGCGCAAGGCGTGGAGTTGACCATCGTCAAACCCGCCGATCTCTACGATCCGGCGCCGAACGGCTACAGTCATGCCGTTCTGGCCGAAGGCGCAGACAGAATTGCCTTCATCGCCGGCCAGACCGGGGAGGACAGCACCGGCACCTTGTCGCACCGATTTGCCGACCAACTTCGGCAATCCTACGCCAACCTGCGCACGGCCCTCGAGGCGACCGGCGCCGAGCCGGGACAGGTGGCCAGGATCACGACCTACGTCGTCGACTACGACCCGTCTATGCTGCCCCTGATGGCACAGGAAGTGCGGGCGATGTTTGGCGACAGACTGCCGGCACAGACCTTGGTCCCGGTCCCTCGCCTCGCGCTCGACGGGGTGCTGTTCGAGGTCGATGCCATTGCAGTTCTCGGACGCGATCGATGACCGGGCAGACGATCCCGTACTACCGCTCCAAACCGTCGGTTTCGGTCAGGCGACCGTTGCTCAGCCGGGCCGACAGAATGCCACGACCGCGGATCGAAACATGACTGTCGTGGTGACTTAATCGTCCGGCCTCGCCGTCCAGTTCCACGACGCGGACAATCACGTCGTCCGTGTCCTCCGCCGCCTTGATGGCCGTGATCGCCGAGCCCTCGCCGGCTCGCAGGTCAAGCCAGGTACCGGCGTGATCGGCGAACCCATGGCGGGCGACATGGGTGGTGACAATCGGCGGCTTGGTCAGAGTGTCGGCCATGATCTGGGCCTGGCGGCGCGTTACCTGACGATCACCAAAAAGGCGTAGTGAGAAGCTTTGTGGCCCTTGGTCCATATAGCGCAGATGGGCGTCGTCGCGAAGCTCGACCGGGTCGTGGTGGGCGAAGACCGGCGAGCGAACGACAGTGACATACAGCGTCTCGTCCTTTGCCGCGTATGAGTATTTGGCGTCGTTGGCGACGACCACCGTCTGGTCGGGGCCGACCGCCCGCACCCAGCGCAAGCCGGGCACCTCGTGACCGACATCGGGCCGGTCCTGCCAGCCGGCCGGCACCTCATACTCAAACGCCGTGGCCGATAGCGGATAGGCCAGCCGGAACAGCTTGGCCTTTTCCTGCCAATCCAATGTTACCCGCAACTCCACCGGCAAATCCGGGTCGGCGGGCAGTACGACCGCCGTTGTCATGGTGGTCGGGCCGCGACGGGCTACAACCTCGATGGTCTTTTGAACCGGGCCGTCTTCGATCAGGCAGACCTCTTGCAAGGCCAGATCCTCGCCCTCGCAAGGAAAGCTGTGCGTGCCGTGGCCCCAGGTGTCGGTACGGTCCTCCACGATCAGTCCACGATGGGCGAGGCCTGAGAACAGGTCGAGACCCGTGCGCTTGTTTTCCAGGCTCGCGATGGCGCCCGTCGCCGGGTCGAGCCTCAGCCGGTAGCCTTCGGTTTCGAACTCCCGCGCCTCGACCCGGCTGCCGAACACCATGCCCGGGCTCGCGGCACCCGCGTCATCGATCGTGAAACGGAAAACCCGATAGCCGAAGGCCGGTATCCGCGCCCGAAACGCCAGGCGCTGCAGCCCCGGCGTCTTGCCGTACGGGTCGATGTATTGCAGGGGCACGACGCGGTCCTGATCGTCGCGCAAGGTACGCGGCGAGACGACATCCTTGTCGACCCAGGGTTCTGCCTCAATCAGCCCGTCGAACTCGGCACCGTTCAGGTTAACGACGACGAACGTGCCATCCGTCGGGTCCCTTGGCGGGGCGATCAGGGCGGCCAGCAGGCGGACAGCCGCGTTGAGGGCAATCTCGGCATCCGCGATTACGGACGACAGTTCGAACACCGAGTCTTCGCAGGCGGTGTGCAGGCTGGTGCCGCCCAGCGTGTCGTGAAACTGGTTGAACAGCAGCCGGCGCCACATCTGCTCGAACGCCTGGCGCGGATACTCCGCACCGGCGCGCACCATTGCCAGGGTAGCGGCGGCCTCTGCCTGTTCCAAGATCGACTCCGCGCGCCGGTTCAACTGCTTGAGATCACTAGCTACGGCGTAGCAGCCAACGGCATGGAACTGCAGCTCACCGTCCACCTTGGGCAGGTCCTCCGACGCGGTCTCGGCGAAGAAGCGACTGGGGTCGGAGTATTTCAGGGGCTCGCCGGCGGCGATGCGGCCATCGATTTCGCGCAGCTCCGCCTTCGTCGGCGCCCCGCCATGGTTGCCAACGCCGAAGAACGCCATGTAGGAATGGCCCGCCTTGGCGCTCAGCGCGTAGTGCAGCGGGATCTTCTCCGGCACCTGCATGTTGCGCTTCGACGTGTTGTAAGCACCCTGGATGCGGAAGGCGGTAACCGCCGATCCGTCGGGCGACGCCCAGACGAACAGCTCTTGCGGCAAATCCATCTCGTCTTCGGCCGGGCGACTGAAGACGTATTTCGACGAGCCCGTGTGCCGCAACAGCATTGGGAACGTGCCGGCATGGCCGAAACTGTCGACATTGTAGCCAACATCGACATCGACGCCGAAGCGAGACTGAAAGTAGCGCTTGCCGTAGAGCGCTTGGCGGATCACGGACTCGCCGGACGGGATGTTGCAGTCCGGCTGGATCCACCAGCCGTTCACGATGACCCAGCGGCCTTCGGCGACGAAATGCCGGATGCGCTCGAACAGGGCGGGATCGAGCTCTTCGATCCAGAGATAGACCTGCGCCTCGCCCTTGGTGAAGATGAAGTCGTCGCTTTCCTCGAGCCGGTCAATGGCGGCCCAGCAGGTGCTAAGCGCCTCCGCGCAGCCTTCCTGCCAGCGCCAGAGCCAGACGGGGTCCAGATGGGCATTGCCGATCATGTGCAGCATCGGCGTCGCTGATGGCGGCTGTTCGGGCACGCGGGCTCTCCGTTTGGCGGCTAGGCGTCCATTCGCGTCAAAACGAAACGGCGCGTTCGCGGGCGTTGCGAATGTGGTGATCCATGGCCTCCACCGCGCCGGCGGTATCGCGGGCCAGCATGGCGTCGATGATGGCGAGATGGTCGCCGAACGCCGCCGGCAGGATCTCGGGGTTCAGCAGGATGCGGTCGAGCTTGATCAGCCTGATGCGGATCGCGTTGATGCTATAGGCACGGACCAACAGTTCGTTGCCGGTGGCGTCGATCAGCAGGTCGTGGAAACCGCTGTCGATGGTCTGGCCCTCGGCCAGGATTGCCGGCGTGGCGTCCTTCCTGGTCCGGTCCATAATGTCGACGTGCAAGGCCCGTTGGCGTGTCAGCTCGTCGTCCGGCATCCGGCGCACGGCGGTGATCACCGCCTCTCGCTCGTAGGCAGCGCGCATCTGAAAGGCATCGCGGATCATGGGCAGATCGATTGCCGTGATCTGGATGCCGCGCTGAGGCAGAACGGTCAGCAGCCCCTCGGTTTCCAAGCGGGGCAAGAGTTCACGCAGGGCGCCGATCGAAACGCCCAGGATGGCCACCATCTGGCGCTGCGAGACCAGTTGGCCCGGCCGCAACCGGCCGGTCAGCAGCGCCTGTTGAAAGCCCTCATAGGCCGCCTGTTTGACGGACGCGCCAGCCGCTTGTCGGGCCGCTGCAGGGGGGCTTGCCACGAGGTCAGGCCGCCGCCACGCCCGGCCCAGGACCCGCAGCGGCAAGTGCGTGTTGGACCTCATCCAACCGCGCGTCGCTCGATGGCAAAAGCGGCGGCATGACGCGCCGCCAGCTTGGGTCATCGGTGGCGCGCGCCAGAATGCCTTTCATGACCGCGATGCCGTCTTCATGGTCGACCGCGTCGATCCGGGCCTTGGCAAGTCGGATCAGCCGTGGCCCATCCTCGCCTTGCGGCGACCGGCAAAGGGCGGCCAAGTCGGGGGCGAACAGGTTCGGCAGGCCGCCAATCAGCCCGGCACCGCCGGCCGCCAGCAGATCCGGCAGAACCCTGTCGTCGCCCGTGAAGATCGCGAGACCGGGAAATGTCCGGGCCAGCATCACACCGTAATCCGGATCGCCGGTCGAGTCCTTGATCCCGACGATCCTCATCCCGTGGCGATCGACGAGACGGCGAGTCAAACCGGGCGTGATCGGCACCCGGCTGCGATCCGGTATGTGATAGAGAATGACCGGCAGATCCGGGGCCGCCGCCTTCTGCAGCACCGCGTCGTAGAAGGCGGCAATGCCCTCCTCTCCGGCGGCATAATAGTAGGGCGGCAATACCAGCGCCGCGCGACAGCCCAGATCGGCGGTCGCATCCAGCACGCGAATGGCACCGTCGATGGTCGAGCCGATCACGGCCGGGACCAGGCGATCCATGGCGACGCCGCCGCCAGCGGCCATCGCCCGCAACGCGGCGATCTTCTGTTGGGGCGAAAAAGACGCCCCCTCGCCGGTCGTGCCGAACACCGAGACGAAATCACAGCCCTGGTCCAGCAGGCCGGCACTATGGGCGCCGAGGCGATCGGTATCGATCTCCAGCCCTTCTGTGACCGGCGTTAGTGAGGCGGCGATGACACCGCGAAGATCCTTATCGCGCACGCTGACATTCTCCCAGGCTGCGACGTCATCGTAAACTGATACAATCAGTCATACAATCAATGTTTACATCAGCGCGCGATTGCTGCACAGTCCAGCCATGGCAATTCGCGCGATCACGCCGACGATGGTTGGATCGTGGCAGCGGGATCGCGGTGGTTGCCGGCCAAACGACACGCCTAGGGAGGAACCAAACATGCGGATCGTCAAAACTCTCACACTGGCCGCGCTGGCCGGAACCATGCTTACGGCGAGCGCCCTGGCGCAGGATCCGATCGAGCTGAAGATCACGACCGTCAGCGTGCCCACGGACATTCACACCCGCGCCTTGCACGTATTCTCCGATGCGCTGAACGAGGCTCTGCCAGGCCGGTTCGACGTCCAGATCTACGATTCCGGCTCGCTGTTCGGCCAGTCGGGCGACCTGGACGCCTTGCAGCGCGGCAATGCGGAAATGGCCTACGTCTCGTTCCAGTCGATCGCGGACAACATCCCCGAATTCGGCCTGTTCACCGCCGGCTACCTGTTCCAGAGCCCGGAACATGCCCGCGCGGTGATGCAAAGCGACATCGGCGACGAGGTGAAGGCGCAGGTGTCGGACGTTCTGGGCCTGCAACTGCTCGACACCTGCTATCTGGGCACGCGCCAGCTAAACCTGCGCGAGGCCACCGATGTTCAGACACCGTCGGACCTTGAGGGCGTGAAGCTGCGGATGCCGAGCTCGGACGCCTGGCTGTTCCTCGGCGAGGCCCTGGGCGCGAGCCCGACGCCCCTGCCCTTCTCCGACGTCTATCTGGCCCTCCAAACAGGCACCATCGACGCGCAAGACAACCCGCTGCCGACGGTTGAGGCCGCGCGGTTCTACGAGGTGACGGAACAGATCGTGCTGACCGGCCATCTGGTCGATTTCATCAACCTGGCGGTCAACAACCAGACCTGGGAGCAGTTGACCGAGGACGAGCAGGCGGCGATGACTGCCGCCGCCGTCGAGGCCTGCGACTGGAACAATGCCGAGCGCGTGGCCAACGAGGATCGCCTGGTGGCCTATTTCGAAGGCGAGGGGCTGACCGTCACGACGCCTGACGTGGATGCCTTCCGCAGCCATGTTCAGGACTTCTACCTCAACTCCGACCGCGCCGCGGAGTGGCCGGAGGGCTGGATCGACCGGATTAACGAGCTGGGCGGCTAATCCGTCATCCCGGACGACCTTCCCTCAAGCCCATGCCAGGCTTGGCGAAGCAGCTAAAGAAGGGCGCCGATCTCGTCGGCGTCCTTCTCTTTCTGGCGACGTTCGCCGGCATCATCCTTCAGGTCTTCTTCCGCTACGTGCTCGACAGCCCGGTCGCGTGGTCGGAGGAGTACACGATGATCGCCTATATGTGGACGGTGTTCTGGGCCGCCGCCTTCATGGTGAAGGAACAGGAACATGTCTCGTTCGACATCGTCTACGACAGCGTCTCGGCGCGAACACGCCGCTGGCTGGCGGCGATCTCGCTGATCTTCCTGATCGTGGCCTTCGTGCTGCTGCTGGCGCCGACCTGGGACTATCTGGAATTCCTGACGCGTAGGCGGACCTCGGTCCTGCGCATCCCCAGGGTCTGGGTCTTCGGCGTCTTTTTCATCTTTCTGATCGCCTTTGCCGCGCAGAGCGGCTGGCGTTTGCGCGGCCTCCTTGGCAGGCGCTGGCCCGACTACATCTGATGCTGGCCGAATACGCCTTTATCATCATGCTGGCCATCCTGGTCGGGACCACGGTCGCCGGCATGCCGATCGGCATTTCGATGATCGTTTCCAGCGTCTTCTATCTGCTGATGGTGGGCCGCGACGTCGGGCTGGCCTCCGAACAGGTGCTGAACGGCATTTTCGACAATTTCGTCGCGCTGGCCGTGCCCCTGTTCATCTTCGCAGCCAATCTGATGAACGCCGGCAAGATCACCGACCGGCTGCTCGATTTCGCGCTGGCCATGGTCGGCCGCCTGCCCGGCGGCCTGGCCCAGGTCAACATCGCCACCAGCCTGATCTTTTCCGGCATGAGCGGCAGCGCGGTGTCCGACGTCGCCGGGGTCGGCAAGGTCCTGGTCAATATGATGACCGACAAGGACCGCTATCCGGCCGGGTTCGCCGGCGCGGTCACCGCCGCTTCGGCCGTGGTCGGCCCGATCTTCCCGCCGTCGATCCCGATGGTGTTTTATGCGCTGATCTCGTCCACCTCGGTCGGAGCCTTGTTCCTGGGCGGCATGATCCCGGCGATCATGATCTGCCTGGCGCTCGGCACCATGGTGATGGTGATGGCCAAGATCCGGGGCTTCCCGGTCGAGAACGCCATACCGCTGCGCCAGTTTCCGATCATTATCCTGCGCGCGCTGCCGCCCCTGTTCATGCCCGCGCTGCTGTTGGGCGGCATCTATACCGGCGCCTTTACGCCGACCGAGGCAGCGGCGGTGTCCGCGTTCTACGCCCTGCTGCTGGCGGTCTTCGGTTACCGCACGCTGGGCTGGAAGGAATTCCTCGATGTCGTGATCGCAACGGCGCGCACGACCGCCGTGGTCACCATCATTCTGGGCGGCGCGTTCATCTTCAACTATGTGGTCACGATCGAGCGGCTGCCGCAGGCCGTGTTCGAGCTGTTTCAACAGCTCGACCTGACGCCGGCCATGTTCCTGCTTCTGCTGAACGTTCTCTACCTGCTGCTGGGCTGCGTGCTGGACGTGTCGACCATCATGCTGGTGGTCACGCCGCTGTTCATTCCGGCTGCCGCCGCGCTGGGCATCGACCTGGTGCATCTGGGCGTCGTACTGGTGTTCAACATGATGATCGGCCTGATCACACCGCCGCTCGGCATCCTGCTGTTCATCATCAAGGCGCTGAACGGCATTCCACTGGGCCAGATGATCCGCGAGATCTGGATCTTCGTCGCGGTCCTGGTGGCCCTGCTGCTGTTGATCACCTATGTGCCGGACCTGGTTCTTTGGATACCCAGGATGGCCGGGCTGGACTGACGGCACCGGTTTGACGCGACTTGGGCAGGCCCGGCGTCTTCACTGTTTCGGACAAACAGCGATGCCAATCAACTGCCGGTCCACGATCCATCGCCGCTATCGCGGCAAAGACGAAACTGGCCCCAGACTTCGAATACCGGCCTTCGTCGCGTTCGCGCGAATTCGCGATTGTCGACTATAGTTGAGACTGTGCTCTTGGCCCATTTCGGAGACGACTTGAGAATCGTTCTTATCACCGAATTGAGACCTATTCGGACTTGCAATTGAACGGAGCAACCCAAAATAACCGAATTGTGACGATTGAGTTGGATTATCTCTTGACCCGCAGGACGGGTGCAGTAAAACCGTCGTTAATTATCGTAAGTATGCAAATCACCGAATTTCATTGAGGAGAATTTCGTTATGGCAAGTCGTATGGCCGACAAGGACGAGGGTCCCAACCCCGTCGATACATATGTCGGCGCCAGAATTCGTTTGCGGCGCAGAATGCTGGGTTTGTCCCAGGAAAAGCTAGGCAACGCCGTCGGCCTTTCCTTCCAACAGGTTCAGAAATACGAGAAGGGCGCCAACCGCATCGGCGCCGGCAAGCTTTGGCGGTTCGCCGAATTTCTGGGTGTTCCTGTCGGCTTCTTTTTCGAAGGTGTTGACGAAAACATCGAGGGTATCCCGGCCGGCGTTGCGGAATCCGCCAGCGATGTCTTCGACGCCCATATGGACCGCGAAACCAACGAGTTGGTCGAGGCCTACTACGCCATCCATGATGAAAAGCTGCGCAACCGGTATGTCGGCCTCTTGCGGGCAATCGGCGAGACGGAATAGCAGTTCCCCAATTAAAGTAGTCAATCAAAAGACAAACAACCCACACATGTAGAGTGCCGTCCTTTTTTGGGCGGCATTCCCTTTTTTCTGCCTCTTTTTTGAACGATTACGTCGATTAATCTTGCGCAGGCTGGTATATGCAGTCGCCAAGATCGATAATCACTGCCGACGGACGCTACGGTAAACGACCGGTGCTGCGACTACGCCCTATAGCCCGCCCGCAGATCAGCCGATTCCTCATTGGCTTTAGCGAGCGATTGGCCGCCAACGGCAACTGCCTGTTGCGGCGCGACGAATATGGCATCGAGGCCGTCGAGGCGCTGCCGGACTTCGCCCAGATCTACGAACAGTGGCAGGGCCACAGCTCAACCGATCGGCTGCCGCGCCACCAGGACATGCTTGCCTCCTTCAAATCCAAGAAGGACGGGCTTCAAAAGCACCTCATCGACGTTCAAACCGGCGATCCCGACCGGTACGCCTTCGTCGAATTCGATCGCGAGGCGCGTTTGGCGGGTGAGGACCTGAGCGGCAAGCTGGTGAAGCACTATCCGGACCCGATTATGGCCGAGGCGGTCATGGTCGACTATTCCACCGCCGCGTTCCTGCGCCGCTGTAGCTTCATGGAAATCTCGCTCGGCACGGGTGGTGTCTCTCGCCGCTTCGCGCGGTTGATTATGCCGCTTGGATCGAACAACGAACGGCGCTGCACCCATCTGATGACGGTCGTCCGACTGCAAGAGTGTTCGACCGACAGGCAGGTCGCGCCCTTTCACTTCCAGGACCGGCGCCCGGCGCATGGTGGCTATGCCAATGTCGAGCAGGCGAACGACGCGATCGTCGGGCTAGACCCGGACATCTTCGACAAGCTGGACGACACCGCCCTACTTGAGCAATTCCTGATCCAGATCTTTCCGCGTATTGATCCGAGGGCCACCGCCGCCCGACTGGTTTCGACTTTTGGCAATCTGGCTGAGGTGATCAATGCAGAGCCCCAGCGCTTGAAGGACATCGGCAACCTCTCATACGGCAGTATCGCGCAACTAAAGGCCGCTGGTGAAATGGCCACCCGAATCATCCGTCGGGATCTGGTCGACAAGCCGCTTCTAAAAAGCTTGGACGAACTGCTGGTCTATTGCCGCGCGCGGGTCGGCCACAGATCCGTTGAGGTCGTGCGCGCCCTGTTCGTCGACAACAAGCTGCGCTTGATCCACGACGAGCAGATCAGCCGCGGCAGCAACGCCTTCGCACCCGTTGAGTCGCGCGAGATCATCAAGCGCGCCCTGAATCTGGACGCCAGCGGCGTGGTGCTGGTGCACAATCACCCGTCAGACGACCCGACCCCTTCGGCCGCGGATATTCAGTTCTCGCGCGACCTGAAATACGCCGCCAACAGCGTCGATATCGAACTGCACGATCATCTGATCGTCACACGCGACAGCTTTGCCAGCTTGCGTCAGCTGGGCTATCTGCGGCGAGCCGCCACCCCGATCTCGTAGTCACAACCCGGCCGTCCACGGTTCTTGCCCGTGAACGGCCGGTGCCTGTGCAGCCGGTTGCGCCGTGTTCTACCCGGCGGCGGCCATTTCGCCGGCTACCTCGACGCCATGTTGCTTCAGCGATTGTGAGAAGTCGCGGTCGAGCACAAGGTTCGGGCTGGCCTGCAGGAACGCCAGATCCATGGCGAACTGAACCTTCGCCTGCTGGCGGTTCAACGGCGTGATGTAGAGGTCGCAACGCGGTAACCCGGGAACTAGATAGTCGCGGGCGAAGTGATCAATGCTGGCATAGCCATAGCTGTAAACAGGCAATCGACTCTTCGCGAGCCTCGCTAGCGAGAAGCCGAAATAGTGATCCGGGTCCCAGAGATCGCACGCCACGCACCGCAGCATCCGGCTAAGGCACCAGGAGTAAGCCCGCCCCCGATAGCTGGGATCGACCCACATGGAACCATCCAGAACAACATCGCCGTTCAACACCGGATCGTTCGGATCCGACACCACGTCCAGCGGTTCGCGAAACCGGATCATGTCGCCATACCAAAGACTACGATCCGCCGCCATTTCCCGCAGACTGTCAGTCTTGATCAGGCGCGCCGCGATGAACGCGATTGTCGAGTCGTCCGGCTCGCGAAACCGGATCCAAAAACTGTTCGCTGGGGTCAGCGGGTGAAGGTCCGGATCGAACTCCGGGTTGCCGCTGCGCTTGCCTTCGACGGCAAACGCGACGGTCTTGAACCCTTCCACACCAGGTCGAACCTCGACTTGAGCCCCAGAACGTCTGACGAGGTCGGCGATTTCGTTTGCAAGACGCATGGCCGGCATTGACAGTGTCTCCTTTGTAAGGCGGCGTTACGCATGGTCGTTTTCTACTACCGAGGGTAGCTTCCACTCGTATATATTACATCGAATGCATAACCCATATCACAGAAACAAAACTATTTGGCGGTTTGCAGGCGGAAAGGTCTGCCTTGCCAAGAAAGTGTATCGGAATGTCGGGACAGGCTTGCTATGGTTATCGCTCTTGCCCGGCGCGTGGCCTCAGACAGTTCCCACAACAGATATGGCCCAAAAGGACTGAAAATGTCGGAGATTGTATTTCTAGGTTTGGATTGGATTCAGCTTGCGGTGTTAGTTTTGGTCCCGATCTTTTTCTTTCTCGCAATTTATCTTGGCCTAACCGCCGGCGGTCGCGACTGACTCTTGTCTTGAAAAGGCTGTAATTCTCGGCTGGTTCGTTGCAACTGGATGCATCGGAAAAGGTGGCTTTCGGCGCCCCCAGACCTGGACCGCCGACCGGTAGGCACAAACGGATCAAATCGACCTAACCGCCCCACCGCGCTAAGCTTCCAGGTTGGTGGGGGCGAACGATGCAATGCTATCATGAGCGCTCAATTGCGGTGACAGCGTTGACCGGTTGGCCTCCGATAGCGATGTTAGACGCAAACTTAGCAGACCCCATCGCCGGCGTTGCTCCGGCGCCCCGATAGCGACAGGCGAACGCCATGGCAAAATTCGGCATCGGACAATCAGTTCCGCGTACCGAGGATCCCAAGCTGATCACCGGTAGCGGCCGCTACACGGACGACATTAAGCCCGACGGCCAGTTGCAAGCCTTCTTCGTCCGATCCCCGTTCGCCAATGCAATGATCACGGAGATCGACCTCGGCGAAGCCGCCGAAGCGCCAGGCGTCGTCGGTGTCTTTACCGGCGAAGACCTGACGCAGGCGGGCATTTCCGGCATCCCGACCTACGCGCGCCTGACCAACCGGGACGGCAGCGCGATGGCGGAGCCGCCGCGCCCGAACCTGGCGGTCGATCAGGTTCGCCATGTCGGCGATCCGGTCATCATGATCGTGGCCGAAACGCTGGCCCAAGCGAAAGACGCCGCCGACCTGGTTATGATCGACTATGACCCGATCGACGCGGTGGTCGATCCAGCCGCCGCGCTGCGGAACGGCGCGCCCCAGATCTGGCCCGAGGCGCCGCGCAATCTGGTCTTCGACTGGGAACTGGGCCACGAGGCCGAGACGAACGCGCTGTTCGACCGGGCGCACAGGATCATCACGCTTGACCATGTGAACAACCGGGTCGTGTCCAGCCCGATGGAAGGCCGTGCCTGTCTGGCGGAATACGACCCGGCGACCGAACGGTTCACCTTCACAGTTTCGAGCCAGGGTGCCCACAACATCAAAGACCGGATCACCAAGGACGTGTTGAACGTCGATCCGGAATCCATGCGCGTGCTGACGCCGGATGTCGGCGGCGGCTTTGGCATGAAGATCTTCCTGTATCCCGAGTACCCCGCCACCTTGCACGCCGCGCGCGTCTTGGGCCGACCCGTGAAATGGGCCGCCGAACGCAGCGAAGCCTTCGTCAGCGACGATCACGGTCGCGACAACGTCACCCACGCAGAGCTGGCGGTGGACGCGGACGGCAAGTTTCTGGCCTTGCGCGTCGACACGATCGCCAATCTCGGCGGTTATCTGTCCAATTTCGGGCCGTTCGTTGCGACCAATGCCGGCAACCGCATGTTAAGCGGCCTTTATACGATCCAACGGGTACACAGCCGGGTTCGTGGCGTCTTCACAAACACCCAGCCGGTCGATGCCTATCGCGGCGCCGGCCGGCCGGAAGCCGCGTTTACGGTCGAAAGGATCGTCGACAAGGCGGCCCGCGAGCTGGGCATTTCTCCGGCCGAGATCCGGCGTCGGAACTACATTCCGCCGGAGGCCATGCCGCACACGACAGCGACCGGTCTCACCTACGATTCAGGCGAGTTCGCGCGCAACATGGACGACGCGCTGGAGGCGGCGGACTGGCATGATTTCGAGCATCGTCGCGCAGAGGCCGCCGAGCGAGGCAAGTTGCGTGGCATTGGCCTGGCGACCTATGTCGAGGCCTGCGGTGGTGGCGGATCGGAATATGCGCTGGTCAGTGTCAAGGGCGACGGCCGCGTTGTGCTCACCGTGGGCAGCCAAACCAACGGCCAAGGCCACGAGACCGGCTTCAAGCAGATCATTTCCGAACATCTCGGTGTCGATTTCGACGACATCACCATCATCCAGGGCGACACGGACGCTATGCCCACCGGCTCTGGCGTCGGCGGATCGCGCGCGATCCCGGTCGGCGGCGCCAATGTCGCCGATGCGGCCCTGAAGATTCAGGAGCGCGCCAAGGCAAGAGCCGCCGACATGATGGAGGCCGCCGCCGCTGACATCGCGCTGGAAGACGGCCGGTTCACCATCGTCGGCACCGATCGGTCGGTAACGTTGGCCGAGATCGCGGACGATCTGGGCGAAGACGTCGCCTTTGACGAGCAAGGCGATTTCAAGCCGCCCGCCTCGACCTTTCCCAACGGGGCGCATATCTGCGAGTTGGAGGTCGACCCGGACACCGGCACTGTCGAGATCCTGCGCTATACCGTCGTGGACGATTTCGGCAAGGTGCTGAACCCGCTGCTCGTGGCCGGCCAGGTCCATGGCGGTATCGCACAAGGCATTGGCCAGGCGCTGCTGGAGAAGACCGTGTATGACGAGGACTCCGGCCAGCTTCTCAGCGGTTCGTTCATGGACTATGCCATGCCGCGTGCCGACAGCTTGCCGTTCGTGGATTTCCGCTACAATGAGATCCCCTGCAAGACCAATCCGCTGGGCGTCAAGGGGGCCGGCGAAGCCGGGGCGATCGGTGCTCCACCAGCAATCATCAATGCCCTGGTTGACGCCGTGTCCGTTCACGGCATCGATCACATCGACATGCCGGCGACCCCGTCATCAGTCTGGCGAGCGATCCAAGACCGGCGTATCGATCAAGCGGCCGAATAGTCCGGGAAAACGAGCGACGAGCGATGTCTGTTCCACCGACACCGGACCTGTTGGACCGGGTCGACAAGCTAGCGTGCCAAGCGGGCGACGAAGTGCTGCGCTATCACGGCAAAGTGCAGCCGGGCACAAAGGCGGACGGCAGCCCTGTCACGAAGGCGGACCAGGCCGCCGAAGCGATCATTCTGAAGGGACTGGCCGACCTGACGCCGGAGACCCCCGTGGTGGCCGAGGAGGCAGCCTCGGCCGGTCACGTGCCTGAAACCGATGACGGCCCCTTCTGGCTGGTCGACCCGCTGGACGGCACGAAGGAGTTCGTCCGTAAGGACGGCAAGGGCGAATTCACGGTCAACATCGCCTTGATCGTCGACGGCCAGCCCATCCTCGGTGTCGTGGTCGCGCCTGCGCTCGATATCGTCTATGGCGGCCTGTGCGGCGTCGGCGCCTATCGCCGTTGGGCCGGCGGCACGAACGAACCCATCATCGCCAGGCCAGCACCGGTGACGGGCTTGACGGTTGTCTCAAGCCGCAGCCACGGTGACAAGCAGGCCCTGGACGCGCTTTTGCAGTCGGCCCAGGTCAGCAATCAGAGACAGATCGGCAGTTCGCTGAAGCTTTGCCTGGTCGCTTCCGGCGAAGCCGATATCTACCCGCGCTTGGGGCCCACCATGGAATGGGATATCGCCGCGGGCCAGGCGGTCCTCGCCGCTGCCGGAGGGCGGGTCGAGACGCTAGACGGCGCGCCGATGGCATACGCCAAGAAGGACTTTCGCAACCCCCATTTCGTGGCCTATGGGCGCTGTCCTTCCATTCGCCCAACGCGTTGAGTACTGGGCGCGACACGCCGCCGGCGACCGCTGAAGAGCGAGTAGGTCCGCCCGTCGCAAACGAAGGTCCACCGAACCTTTCGGTCGCGGCCAGCGATCTGATTTACCGGCTTAACGATCGGCCAGATGCCCTGCGCAGTCTGCTGGCGGCGCTACAACACTTGATGGCCAGTGTTTTCGCAATCGCGATCGTTCCGCTGCTGATCGCGCGCGGCCTGCAGCTCGACGACACCGAAAGCGCCTATCTGGTGTCGATGGCGCTGATGGTCTCCGGCGTCGCCACTTTTATTCAGTCGCGCCGCATCGGCCCCGTCGGGTCCGGCCTGCTCTGCCTTCAGGGCACGAGCTTCACCTTCGTGGCCACCATTGTTGGCGGCGGCCTGGCGATGCGCGCGGCAGGCAGCAGCGACGAGGCCATGCTGGCGGCCATTTTCGGCACATGCCTGGTCGGCTGCCTGGTCGAAATCGGGCTCAGCCAGATCGTACCGCTGATCCGGCGCATTATCACGCGGACGGTCACCGGCGTCGTCGTGACCGTAATTGGCCTGAGCCTGATCGAAGTCGGATTCAGCAGCCTCGCCGGCGGCAGCGGAGCGGCCGACTTCGGCAGCCTGAGCAATCTGGCGATTGGCGGGGTCACCATGGCGATCATCATCGCCGCCTTCATCCAACGCCGCCCCTTGATCAGGATCTCCGCCATTCTGATCGGCGTTCTCATCGGCTCGTCGATTGCGGCCCTGACCGGGCTCTTGGATCTCAGCAGCCTCGCCAGTCAACCGGCCGTCACGATGCCAACACCGTTAAAGTACGGAATTGACTTTAGCATCGAACTCTTTGTTCCAATAGCGATTTTATATCTCATCACCGCCATCGAGGCAGCCGGCGACCTGACTGCGACGTCCGTCATCGCGGGCGAGCCGGTGGAAGGACCGACCTACCTCAAGCGCATTCAGGGCGGCATTCTGGGCGACGGCGTCAACTCAGCGATCGCCGCGATCTTCAACAGCTTTCCCAGCACGACCTTCGGCCAGAACAACGGTGTTATTCAACTGACCGGCATCGCCAGCCGCCATATCGCGTTGTTCATTGCGCCGATCCTTGTCCTGCTCGGTCTGTTTCCCTTCGTTGGCGCCCTGTTTGTCGCGATCCCCCAACCGGTCATCGGGGGGGCCATGGTCGTGCTTTTTGGCTCGATCGCCGTCGCTGGCATCCGCCTCTTGTCGTCCGAGCCCTTCACACGAAAGCGCGTGCTGGTGGCAGCGGTTTCGTTGGGTCTAGGGCTTGGCTC
This sequence comes from Pseudomonadota bacterium, assembly GCA_039819285.1. Taxonomy (GTDB): domain Bacteria; phylum Pseudomonadota; class Alphaproteobacteria; order DSM-16000; family Inquilinaceae; genus JANQGH01. Next base: position 54,434 of record JBCBSH010000001.1, on the reverse strand, counting down.
GGCACTGGTGCCCGATGCCTTTCAGGAATTGCCGGCAATCGTGCGTTCGGTCACCGGGTCACCCATAGCGCTGTCGGGCCTGACGGCTATCCTGCTGACGCTGATCTTGCCCGAACCGACGGCTGCTGCAGACAAGCCCGCTAACGAAGCCGGGTCAGGATCTCTTTAGCCAGGGCGTCGATTTCTTCGGCCGCCATGGAGCGTCGATGGGTTTCGGTGACACCGCGCCCCTTCATCAAGGCCGCCGCCAGAGCGATCCGGTTGCCAATCCGCGCGACGGCCAGATCGGTGCCCAGTTCATCCATCTGATCGGTAATCTCATCCGCGAGCCTGGCACGGGCGGGCACGCGGTTCAGGACGACCAGAACCGCCGTCTTCTCCGCCGCCGCCAAGGCAATGGTCGGTTTTGTGGCCCAAAAGTCCATCGGGCTAGGCTGTACCGGCACCAGGACAAGATCGGCCGCGCGCACGGCGATCCGAGCCTCCGTTTCGGCGTGCGGCGGGCTGTCGACGATCACGACATCGAAGTCCCGCGCCAGCCGTTCGACGGCTCCGGCGGCGCGCCAACCGGTGACCTGATGGCCAGCAATCGCCGGCTCCGCCTCGCCCCGCGCCTGGGACCAGGCCGTCAGGCTGCCTTGCGGATCGATGTCCATGATCGCGACGGACCGGCCGGATTGAGCCATCGCCACCGCTAAATGGGCCGCCAAAGTGGTCTTGCCCGCCCCGCCCTTCTGCTGAGCGATCGTGATAACCGATCCTGCCATGGCCGCTCTCCGCACCCGAAAGGTTCATACTGCACCGCAACAAGACAAACGCAAGTCAATGTTGCACCGCAGCAGCCAACCCTGGCCGCGCCTGCTTCATCGACAGCCGGGGTTGGTCAAAACCGCGCCGGCGCGCTATATGGCGACCATGTCTGATGGTTCGAGCCTCATGGAGACGCGGCTGATCGCGGCCAGCCCCACTGGGGTTGCCGAGGCCGCGCGCCTGTTGCGCGCCGGCGAGCTGGTCGCCTTTCCCACGGAGACGGTCTACGGTTTGGGCGCCGACGCCACGGACGACCGGGCGGTAGCCGCGATCTTTGCCGCCAAGCAGCGGCCCCGCTTCAATCCCTTGATCGTCCATGTCGCAAGCCCGCAGATCGCGGAAACGCTGGCGGCGTTTGACGATCGTGCGCGACGCTTGGCGGCGACCTTCTGGCCGGGTCCGCTGACCCTGGTCTTGCCGCGACGGCCAGACAGTCCGGCCTCGCTTCTGGTCAGCGCTGGCTTGGACAGCATTGCCATGCGCGTTCCGGCGCGGCCAGTGGCAAGATCCCTACTGGCGGAATCCGGCAGGCCCATCGCGGCGCCAAGCGCCAACCTGTCCGGCCAGGTCAGCCCGACGACGGCACAACACGTGCTCGACAGCTTGGGCGGACGCATTCCGCTGATCCTGGCCGGCGGCCGTTGCGCTGTCGGTCTTGAGAGCACGGTCATCGACCTGACGGGTCCCGTTGCCCGACTGTTGCGACCCGGGTCGGTTACGGCGGAGGATCTGGAGGCCCTGATCGGCCCCCTCGCCAGCGGCGACGAGACCGACCAGCCGAAATCGCCCGGCCAGCTTGCCAGCCACTACGCCCCCAGCGCGCCCTTGCGGCTGAATGCGAGCCAGCCGCGCCCCGGTGAGGCCTACCTGGCCTTCGGGCCAGACCTACGCAAGGGCGACCGCATTGCAAACCTGAGCACCGAAGGCGACCTGCACGAAGCGGCCGCGAACCTGTTCGCCATGCTGCGCGCGCTCGATCAGCCTGGCATCGCTGGCATTGCGGTCGCACCCATCCCGGACCAGGGGCTGGGCGCAGCGATCAACGACCGCCTCACGCGGGCCGCAGCGCCCAGACCCCTTACCTCTGCCGCAGCCGCGTCGTAAACCGGCAGCACCGCCGTTACCAAGGATGACCGAATGAGCGCATATACCGCCCCGCTTCAGGACATGCGGTTCGCCCTCGCCGAATTCGCCGGTCTCGCAGATCTGGCAACGCTGCCTGGCTTTGAGGACGCTTCGCCAGAACTGGTCGACGCGGTGCTTGAGGAGGCGGCCAAGCTGACCGGCAAGGTCATCGCGCCGCTCAACCAAGTCGGCGACCAACACCCGTCGATCCTTGAAAACGGCGCCGTACGGACGCCCGATGGTTTCCGCGAGGCCTACGCCCGCTACCGGGATGATGGCTGGAATTCGATGCCGTTTTCGCCCGATCATGGCGGCCAGGGGCTGCCCTGGTCGGTGGCCATGGCGGTGATGGAGCAGATCCATGCCGCCAACATGTCGTTCGGCTTGTGTCCTACGCTGAACGTCGCGGCGGTGGAGGCCATCGAGGCCCACGGCACCGAGGAACAGAAGGCGCTGTATCTGCACAAGCTGATCTCCGGCGAATGGACCGGCACGATGAACCTGACCGAGCCGCAGGCCGGTTCGGACGTCGGCGCAATCCGCGCCAAGGCCGTGCCGAATGGCGACGGCAGCTACCGCATCACCGGCCAGAAGATCTACATCACCTATGGCGAGCACGATCTGGCCGACAACATCATTCATCTGGTGTTGGCCCGCCTGCCCGGCGCGCCGGACGGCACCAAGGGCATCAGCCTGTTCGTGGTGCCCAAATTCATTCCGGACGCCCACGGCGCACCAGGACAGCGCAACGACCTGCGCTGCGTCAGCCTGGAACACAAGCTGGGCATCCATGCCAGCCCCACAGCGGTGATGGCCTATGGCGACAACGAGGGCGCGCAGGGCTGGCTGGTCGGCGAGGAAAATCGCGGCATGGCCTGCATGTTCACGATGATGAACAACGCGCGCCTGGCCGTCGGCCTGCAGGGGGTCGCGATCGGTGAGCGGGCGTATCAGCAGGCCCGCGACTACGCCGTGGCACGCGTGCAGTCCCGCGCGGTGACGAGACCCGGCGACGGGGCGGTTGCGATCATCCACCATCCCGACGTGCGGCGTATGCTAATGGCCATGCGGTCCCAGGTCGAGGCCGGGCGCGCGCTGACCTACTACGCCGTCGGCGCGCTCGACCGGTCAAAGCGCCACCCGGACCAGGCCGAACGGCAACGGGCCGGCGCGCTGGTCGATCTGCTGACGCCGATGGTCAAGGCCTGGTGCACCGATATGGGCGTGGAAGTCGCCTCGCTGGGCATTCAGGTGCATGGCGGCATGGGCTTCATCGAGGAAACCGGCGCCGCCCAGCACTATCGCGACGCCCGCATCACGCCGATCTATGAAGGCACCAACGGCATCCAGGCCAACGATCTGGTGTTTCGCAAGGTCCTGCGCGACGACGGGGCTGCGGCCAAGGCGCTGATCGCCGAAATGGCGGCCCCGCTGGATGGCCTGTCAACCATTAATCGCATCACCGATCGCCTGCGGGCCAGCCTTGACGATCTGCACGCAGCGACCGATTGGCTGCTCCGGACGGGCAAAGACAATCCGATAATCGCGGCTTCGGTATCTGCCCCATACCTGAAGCTGTTCGCCATCACCGTCGGCGGCTGGTTGATGGCCCGCGCCGCCGCCGCAACGTCCAACGGCGCCAATCCGGACTTTGCCGAGGCCAAGCGAGCCACCGCCCTGTTCTTTGCCGATCAGGTGATGCCTCAGACGGTGTCCCTGCTGCCGGCAATCATCGAAGGTGCCGAAAGCGTTATGGCGCTGAAGGTGGAGCAGTTCTAAGCGTGTCAGATTGCAAAGCGGATAAGATCATCCAGCGCATCATCGATCTTCGGATATCGAAAGACATAACCCAATTCCAAGGTGCGCTTGGGGCGAACGCGTTGCCCCTTTAGCAGGATCGAGGCCCGTTCCTTTCCGACCAGCGCAGTCACCAACGCGGACGGGGCGGCCCACGTGACCGGTCGGTGTAGGCGGCTTGCAAAGGCACGCGTGAATTCCTCGTTAGACACGATCCCAGGAGCCACGCAGTTGTATCGGCCGACCGCGTCCCGCCTATCGATCACATGCAATACGATGCCCACCATGTCGTCTATGTGAACCCAAGGGAAAGGCTGGCGGCCCGTTCCCAAGATCGCTCCCACTCCGAGACAGAACGGCAAACGTATCAAGGGCAGCAACCCACGAGTTCTCCCCACCTGCCACAACCGCCCGATCATTGACTTTCGCTCAACCGCCCCCAGGACGATGCCGATCCTGAGCCGAACATGACGCACACGCTCGTTGTCCAAATGATCAGCCGCCCGCTCCCACAAGGCAACGAGCTCGGCGGGGAAGTCCATACCCATCGGCTGACTGTCCTCATCAAGCTCAGGGTAGTCGTCGTCGGTTATGTCATCGCGCGAGCCGTAGAAGCATTTTCCGGCTGTGGAAGCAAAAACCGCGGGCGGATGTGCAGCCGCGTTGATGGCATCGACCAAAAGTCTTGTGGTTTCAACCCGCGAGCGAATGACCTCATCTCTGTAACGGTCGGTCCAGCGACGCGTCGGCTTAAGGATGTGCTGGCCGGCGAAATTGATAACGGCGTCACATCTGGGAAGACCGTTTTGCCGCAAGTCTTGCCAGGTAATGCGACCAACCCCGGCCGTGCGCGATATCACCGTGACGCGATCCCCTCTGGCTCTCAATGAGTTGGCGAGTGCCGATCCAATGAAACCTGATCCACCTCCGATGACGACATGCTTTTGCATCGCGGCCTCCCCTTTGAGATTGCGAGACGCTTTCCTTCGCGCCTTAAATCAGCTAAGAAAGAGAGCAAGAGTTATTTAACTAATAAACTATATATCTATGAGGATCAAGAGCCGATGGAACGGGTCTTCGAAGCTCTGTCGTCGACGATACGCAGGCGTATCCTGGCCTACCTGTCTGATGTCGACCTAACGGCGGGCGAGATCGCCAGCCGATTCGATATGTCGCAACCCTCAATCTCCAAGCATTTGACAATTCTGGAGAATGCCGGGCTGGTCTGGCGGAGGCGAGAGGGTCAGTTCATACGCTACGGCCTTCGCAGCGACACGCTGTCGTCTGCACTCGGCGGATTCCTGAGAGAAGTCTGCCCGCCAAGCCGAGCTCTCAAGAAAGAAAGCCGCCGCCTGGCCAGCGAAAAAGGGAGCGACACGATGCCCTGAGGACCTTTGCCGCCCATATCCTTGCAGAGCCTGCAGTGCGACCGGCCAGGGCCGGTGGGGTCCAATCGCTGCAAACGGTCTCCAATATGTATCGCGCCCGGCAGTCACGGGGTTGACCTTCTCGTCACAATTCCATAACTATACGGTTATGGAACTTCGTAGTTATCAACCAGACCCTCAGGCCCTCGACGCGGTCTTTGCCGCGTTGGCCGATCCGACGCGGCGGGCGATCCTGTCGCGTCTGGCGGCCGGCGAGGCCTCCGTAAACGAACTCGCCGCACCGTTTGAGATGAGCCAGCCGGCGGTGTCGAAGCATCTGAAGGTGCTGGAACGGGCCGGCCTGATCGAACGGGACATCGATAAACAGCGCAGACCAGCGCGGCTAAAGGCCGAGCCAATGGCGGCGGCGGTCAGTTGGCTTGAGGAATTCAAGGAGTTTTGGTCGTCGAGCCTGGATCAACTCGACGGTCTTTTGCATGAGCTGAAACAGGCTGAAAAGAGAGGGGCCGACGATGACTGAATTGCCGACTTACGTGCTGGAGCGGGTGTTCGACGCGCCGCGCGCGCTGGTGTGGAGAACCTTCACCGAGCCAAAACTGCTGTCGCGCTGGTACGGCCCCAATGTGGAAACCATCGTTCACCGGCTTGACGTCAAGCCCGGCGGCCTGTGGCTGAACGAGATGAAATGGGGCGGCAATTCCAACTATGAGCGCGTCGAGTATACCGAGGTTGAGCCCCCTGCCCGTCTGGTCTGGCTGCACTCGGTCGCGGATGCGGACTGGAACATCGCCGCCAACCCGATGATGGCCGACTGGCCGCGGGTGCTGCTGACGACGGTCACGCTCGAAGAAGACGACAGCGGCCAGACCACCATGCGCCTGACCTGGGTGCCCCATAAGGCCAGCGAGGCGGAACTCGTCTGCTTCGCCGGCGCGTTGGAAGGCCTGGACAAGGGTTGGGGTGCTGGCATGGCGCTGCTGGAGGAACTGCTGGCGGAGCTACAGGCCGACGCCGACTGACAGGTGTTTCGGCTTGCCTCTGGCCGTTGGGGCGAATCCGCATCTCAACGGTCCAGAGGCTGTCGCTCGACGGCCTCGCGGAACCTGGTGGCCGCACGGCGAAGCTCGCTTTCGGCGAAGGGCGCGTAGCCCAGGATCAGGCCTGTCTTCTTCGGTTGTTCGAGGCCGAACCAGGACAACGGCATCTGTTCCAGCCCGGCCGACGCGGCAGCCGCGACGAGGCCGCGCTCCGACGCCCCCGATGACGGCCAGCCGACCAGGTGCAGACCGGTGTCGAGTGCCGGCACGTGCAGAAACGCGCCAAACTCATCAGCGGCGGCCGCCACCAGTGCCGCCTGGCGTTCGGCATAGAGCGCGCGCATGCGGCGGACATGGCGGGCGAAATGGCCCTCATCGATGAAATCAGCGACGACCGCCTGCTCCAATGGCGGTGAGTGCTGGTCAACCAGCCACCGTGCGGTCGCGACATGGTCGACCATGCTGTCAGGCACGACCACATAGCCAAGTCTCAAGGTCGGAAATAGCAGCTTGCTGAATGTGCCGACATAGAGCACCCGGCCGTCCGGCGCCAGCCCGTGGAGCGCCTGCAACGGGCGCCCGGCATAGCGGTACTCGCCGCTGCAATCATCCTCCAAAATGGTCGCACCGGCCCGGTCCGCCCAATCGAGCAGTGCCAGACGGCGGGCCAGCGACATGGTCTTGCATAATGGAAACTGGCTCGCGGGCGTGACGAAGACCAGTTTTGCCCTCGGCGCGCGCACCTTCAACGCGTCGACGTCGATGCCCTCATCGTCGACCGGGATCGGGACGATCCTGGCACCGGCGAGTTCGAACACCGTGGCCGCCGGCACATAGCCCGGGTCCTCAATACAGACGGTGTCGCCGGGATCGATCAGCAATTGGGCGATCAGATTGATCGCCTGCTGTGCACCGGCTGTGACCATTACCTGGTCGGCATCGCAGGTTACCCCGCGCGACGAGCCAAGATAGCCCGCAATTGCCTCGCGTAGCGGCCGATAACCTCTTGGATCGGCCCGATCCATCCAGCTGCGCGACAGCGTGCGCAGACGCCGAGCAACGAGCTGGGCCCACAGTCGACGAGGAAACGCGTCGCTGGCCGGCGTGTGGGCCCGAAACGGACGCAACGGCCGATCGACCTCGTCGGCGATCACGGCATTGATGGAAAACACTCTGTCCGCCGCCGCGGACAGGGTCGGCGGCTTGACAACTTTACCTACCGCCCGCCCCGCGTCCGCCGCCTGAAGCAAGCCATCGGGCACCGGCGTCGCGACGCGCGTGCCCGACCCGGCTGTCGGCGCGAGATAACCTTCGATGATGAGCTGTCCGTAGGCGTTGACGACGGTGTTGCGGGCCACGCCGAGGTCGCGGGCGAGTTGCCGCGTGGACGGCAACCGCTCCCCCGGACGCAGCCGGCCAGCCTGGATCGCCTCGCGAATACCGGCCTCGAGCTGCCGGTAGAGGGGCTCGCCAGCGGTCTCGTCCAGATCGATCGCCTCAAGAGCGAAGCGTTGGGGGCGTACGGTTTCCTTACTGCCTAGCATGGCCACCGAAGTTCGGGAGACGGCCGTCAGCCCTGTTCATGCTTCGCCACGCGCTGTCGCGAGCGGCGCAGGAAGAGGGTTTGAAGTCTCGACTCATCGCCGACGGCGTCGAGCAGCTCTGTAACCGTCAGGTAGACCAGGAACAAGACAATGGTCCAAATCTGCAGAAAGACCACGTGATTCCATAGCAACATCGTCTGCGCGCTACCGAGACCAGCACTGAAGTCTCCCGCTTCGATCCAGTGGCCGATCAGCATCTCCACCCAGCGGAACGCAAACACGCACAGCGAGTAGAAGATGGCCCTCAACAGGATCGTCTGGTAGAGCGGCCGGCCGCCGAAGAAGCGCATGATCGGCAGTTTGTCCACCACCACGACGATCTTGGCGATCAGGAGGGCGCCCAACGTTGCCGTCGCCAGGCCCTCATAGACGACCCCCGGCTCTGCCAGCACCAGATGCTTCGAAACCGCGATCAGGTTGAGGCCGACGATAAAGAAGACCGTGATCGGCAGAATCTTCAGAAACCCGCGTTTCACAAACCTGCCGATCTTCACCAGACGATGCATCCCCACCCCCAATCATTGGCGCCTAACTGGCCGTTCGGCCCTCGTTCTAGCAGGTTTTTGAAAGAGACCTTAGGGCGCGCTGTGCCACTGGTTCGCGACGCTACAGAAGACTCCCTTGATCGGGTTCGTCGGTCACGGGCTCGATCAGATACCGACCCTGCCTCGGCCGCGATCGTTTTGCGGCATCCGATACGCGCCAACCCTCCATATCCTCCGCCGGATAGGGCTTCAGCAGATCCAGTGGCCAGTCGGGATCGAAAAGCCAACGCATTGCGGCCTGGTCGTCTTCGATCGGGATGATGGCCGGCATACGATCGTGCACGCGGATGGCCTCGTTAGCCTCAACCGTGATCAGCGCGTATGTGAGTACGACCTCGCCGTCAGGCGTGACGAACTCGTTCCAAAGACCGGCGATGAAAAACGGGCGCGCATCGTCAAGATCGCCGGACCTGGACCTTCGCTGATAGAACGACCACGCAACCTTCTCCTTGGAGCCTTGGACCTTCTCCGGCTCATAGAATCCGTCCGCGATCTTCAGACATCGCGCGCCTTGCAGAAACCGCCAGGGAAATGTCGTGGTCAGACCTTCGGCTCGGGCATTGAGCCGTGGGATAACTCGGCCTTGCTCGCGAGCCGCGCCAAACCGCAGGCCAAAAACGGCCGGGTCGGCGTGGATGCTGCCATCCGGCATACCGCGTAAGATGGTGTGCTCTTCGTCTGGCCCGTCGCGGAACGAGCCGAATTCGGGCTCATCATCAGCATCCGGGCGCTCACGCGTTCGCCTCTTCTGCAGCACCCGCTTGATCTCGCCAGTGACGACGTTTTCCATCACGTCGCGGATGCGGCCATTTGACGTCGCGGTGCACACGATCGCGATGCTGGCGCGCCGCGAGACACACAACAAGACTTGCTTTGGTCGGCTATGTGCTCAGGTTTCTAGCGTTGATTCGCCAACGTGAAGCAAACTTCCCTTTTCGATATCACGTCCTGGGCCTCACCCCATCCCCTTGTCCGCCAACTCCTTCATCGCCTTTTCCGTCTTGCCGAGGCCGTCGAGCCCCATGCCGCGCAAAACGCCTTCCGTCTTCGAAAACTGGATGTTGTCGTAGCCGACGATTTCGATGCGGTTGCCCCAGGGGTCGTAGAAGTCCAGGAAGCGGCTTGAGACGATCTCGACGCCCATGTCCTCCAGCACCCTGCGCACGGCCTCCTTGTCGTCGACGACGAGGCCGAAATGGCGCTCGTCATCTCCGGGTTGCGACCGTCCCCTCGACAAGGCGATGAACTGGTCGCCCAGATCGATGAACGCCATGCCGGTGCTTTTCGAACGCAAGGTGAACTCCAGAAACCCGCCGTAGAAGTCCAGCGCCTCGTCAATGTCGCCGACCTCCAGAGCGATATGGTTGATGCCCACCGCGCGGGCCTTCTTCAAGGCGTTCATCATTGCGTCCTCCTGTTGCAAACAAGCCGGCGGCTTGCTAACTGCCGGCCGGTCCGGGCCCGACTCGATACTCGACCCTTGAAATAGTTGGACGCCGGCAACGGTCGATACAACCGTTCGCGAGCATAGCGATGAAGCGCGTCATGATTGTCGGCGGGCCAGGTTCGGGCAAAAGCACCCTTGCGCGTGCGCTCGGCCCCCTTACCGGGTTGCCGGTCTTTCACATGGACCATATCCACCACATGCCGGGATGGGTCGAGCGGCCCAAGTCCGAGAAGGACCGCATGACCCGCGAGGTGCATGGGCGCGAGGCCTGGATCTTCGAAGGCGGCCATTCGCGGACCTATGCGGAACGTCTCGCGCGGGCCGATACCCTTATCTGGCTCGATTTGCCGGTAACGCTCCGCCTGTTGCGGGTTATCAGGCGCACCCTCCGCTATCGCGGCCGCAGCCGGCCGGATCTTCCGGAAGGTTGTCCGGAACGCTTGAATATCGAGATGCTGCGCTTTCTGGCTTACATCTTACGCAGCCGGCGACCGACCCGCGCCAAGATCCAGGCCATGGCCGGGGCCCCGCCGCCACATGTCCGCGTCGTTCACTTAACCAACGTAAGGGCGGTGGACAGCTTTCTGGGCGCGCTGCGAACCTCCCGACAACGGGGCTGACCAGTCGGCTTGAGCGGCTCGGCCAATGCACCAGCCCTACCGTCTTTTGGGCACCTCGCGGGCGTTCGGCTCCCACTCAGATTGGACCCACTATTCGTGCCACATGTGGTTCTTGTCTGGGACCGCTTAGTCGCGACATATCCGTACGCGGGACAGTGTTCATGTTCCTGCAACTCGTTCGGATCTCATTAAGGAGCCGGAAATGGCCTCGGTCTCAGCCAGCCGTCGACCAGACGCAATCATTCCTGGAACAGTGATGCAAATCCACGACGCGCGCCGCGCCATCCATGACGGTCTCGCCCACGGCACGGCCCCTTTCGGGCTGCCGGCGGCGCTGATGCGGGAACGCGGTACGCTAAAGCTCTTTCTCTACCAGCCACGCGGCATCGATCACCAGCCGGTGCACGAGCAGGACGAGGTCTACGTCGTTGTCGCCGGCTCGGGCACATTCGCCATCGGTGACAGCGAGGACGCCCTGGCACGGTTTGCTTTCGGCCCAGGCGATGCGATCTTTGCCCCGGCTGGGGCGGTCCACCGGTTCGAGAACTTCACCGACGATTTCGAGACCTGGGTTGTCATGTATGGCTCTGATGGCGGCGAGTTGCCGGTGGAAACCGTTGCGTCGGCGGCAAACAGCTCGGTGAAGGCGGACGAACCGCCATTCGCGGCACTGCGACGTCTGGCGCGCGAACGGCGACACTGGCTTGGCTCAGTCGGCCCCTCGGCACCGGATTCGGCAAAAGAGACGGTCAGGTAACCGGCGTCAGCAAGCTTTCACCGGCGAAATGGGCGGCCAGGTTTCGGACGACAAGGTCGCCCATTTCCCACCTTGTGCGGTGGGTCGCGCTGGCGATGTGCGGCGACATCACGACATGGTCCATGCCGAACAGGTCCGGCGGCACGTTGGGCTCGTCGGCAAAGACGTCGAGCGCGGCACCGGCCAGCGCGCCCGATTGCAGCAGCTCGACCAGCGCGTGCTGATCGACGACCGAGCCGCGGGCGACATTGACGACCATGCCGTCGGGGCCCAAGGCCGCCAGCACGTCGCGCGACACCAGCCCCTGCGTACCAACCCCACCTGGGACGGCGACGACAAGCCAATCGCACTCGGCGGCCATCGCGGCCAGATCGGCGAAATAGCGGTAAGGAACGCCCGGTTGCTGAGACCTGCCGTGATAGACCACGGTCGCCTTCATCGCGTTCGCGCGGACCGCGATTTCCTTGCCGATACGGCCCAGCCCGACGATGCCGACCGTGCTGCCCCGAAACTCCCGCGTCAGCGGGTGATTGCCTTCGAGCCAGCGGCCAGCGCGTATGAACCGATCGGCAGTCGCGATTTGACGGCCCAGCGCCAGCATCAGGCCGATGGCCATTTCCGCCACCGCGTCGTTCAGCACGTCGGGCGTGTTGGTAACGACGATGCCTCTGTCCTTCGCGGCCGGGATGTCGACTGAGTCGTATCCAACCCCGAAATTCCCGATGATCTCCAGATCGGGCAACAGGTCCATCACCCAAGCAGGGCAGCCGAAGGCACCATCGGTTGCCACGGCGCGGATGCCCCGGCCGGATCGTTCAAGGAAGTCTTGCGCATCCGCCTGCTGCCAAAGCCGGTGAAGCGTGTAGGTGCGGTCCAGCGCCTCTTCACAGGACGGCTGGAACGGTACCGTCATCAGCACATCGATGGTCACACCACTTGCCCTCTATCTCCGCCGTCAATGGTTGTGGCGCGGCACCGTCAACGGCCCGTTCTTGTGGGCCACGTCGCGGTAGTTGATCGCGGGTTTCAGCACCATGCCCTCGTCGAACTGGGCGACGTGCTGGCGTTGGATTTCCTGCCATGGCGTCTGATGATCCGGGATCTTGAAGCCGCCGTCGGCCATCAGCGCCGCGCGCCGTCGCGCCAACTCGTCGTCGTCGATCAGGATGTCGGCGCGGTACGCTTTCAAGTCGATGCGCACCCGATCGCCGGTTTGCAGCACAGCCAGACCGCCATTCAAGGCCGCCTCCGGCACCGCATTCAGGATCGACGGCGACCCGGACGTGCCGGACTGGCGCCCATCGCCGATGCAGGGCAGCGCGTGAACGCCGCGTTCCAACAGATAGGCGGGCGGGCGCATGTTCACGACCTCCGCGCCGCCGGGATAGCCGATCGGCCCGGCACCCCGGATGAACAGCATGGTATGCTCGTCGATGCCCAGCGCGGGGTCGTCGATGCGGTCGTGATAGTCCTCCGGCCCTTCAAACACGACCGCCTCGCCCTCAAAAGCGTCGGGATCGCCCGGGTTTGACAGGTAACGCGCGCGAAACTCATCGGAAATCACACTGGTCTTCATGATTGCGCTGTCGAACAGGTTGCCCTTCAGGTTGATGAAGCCGGCCCGCTCTTGCAGCGGATTGTCATAGCGGCGGATGACGTCGTCATCGTCGATGTCCGCGTTGCGGCAATTCTGGCCCATGGTGCGGCCGCTGACGGTCATGGCCTGCTCACGGATCTTGCCTTGCCGCATCAGTTCAGCGACCACGGCCGGTACGCCGCCGGCGCGATGAAACTCCTCCGCCAGATAGGTGCCCGCCGGCTGGATGTTGGCTAACAGAGGGATGTCGAGCCCGATCGCCTGCCAATCGTCATTGTTCAGCGTCACGCCCAGATGCCGGGCGACGGCGTTGAGATGGATCGGGGCGTTGGTCGACCCGCCGATGGCCGAGTTGACCAGGATGGCATTTTCAAACGCCTGGCGGGTCATGACGTCGCTGGGTTTGAGATCCTCGTGCACCAGCTCGACGGCCCGCCGGCCGGTCTCGTAGGCCATCTGGCCCCGCTCGCGATAGGGTGCCGGGATGGCGGCACAGCCGGGCAGCGACATGCCCAGGGCCTCGGCCAAGGCGTTCATGGTCGACGCCGTACCCATGGTGTTGCAATGGCCGATCGAGGGGGCGGAGGACGCCACGATCTCCATGAAGCCTTCATAATCGATCTCGCCGGCCGCCAACCGCTCGCGCGCCTCCCACACCACGGTGCCGGAGCCCGTGCGCTGCCCGTGCCAATAGCCGTTCAGCATCGGCCCGCCGGACAGCACGATCGCGGGCAGGTTCACGGTTGCCGCCGCCATCAGGCAGGCGGGCGTGGTCTTGTCGCAGCCGGTGGTCAAGACGACGCCGTCGATCGGGTAGCCGAACAGGGTCTCGACCAGGCCGAGATAGGCCAGATTGCGGTCCAGGGCCGCCGTCGGGCGTTTGCCCGTCTCCTGAATCGGATGCACCGGAAACTCAAAGCAAATGCCGCCGGCCGACACGATGCCCTCGCGCACCCGTTTGGCCAGGTCGAGATGGTGGCGGTTGCAGGGCGACAGGTCCGACCCCGTCTGCGCGATGCCGATGATCGGCTTGCCCGACTGCAGCTCTCCCCGTGTCAGACCGAAGTTCAGATAGCGTTCGATGTAGAGCGCGGTCATGCCCGGATTGTCGGGATTGTCAAACCAAAGCTGGCTGCGAAGCTTGGGCCTGGCGGCTTCGTCGGCTGGCATTATCGGTCTCTCCTGTCCGTGTGGCGGCCGACGATCCTACATCGTCACGAGCGCCAGCGAACCGAAATGTCGGGGGCTCTGGCATGCAAAGCGCGACCGGCCGCGATCATTGATAGCCAGTCATCTCCAGATATCCCCTGCCCTCATGGCTGCCGGAAAAGCGGATCGGACCCTCCCAATAGGGAAACAGCGTGTCCATCCAGCTTTGCGGGTTCAGCGGACGGGTCGCAATGTCGACGCCCCGGTCGGGCAGTTCCAGGCGCCATTCGATGGGAACAGCGCGGCCCGCGACTTCGTCCGTGACGAGAGGTGTGAGGCGCAGGGCGCCGTCTCCGTAAGGCGTGGGCGTGCCGTCCGGTTCGATCCAAGTGGCGGAGGTGTAGACATCGCCATCGACCTCGCGCAGGCCGAAACCCATCAGCTTCGCGCCGTCGTCGAAGTGAAGCGAGAACCAGTCCCAGCCGGTCTGGTCGGCGTCCAAAGGCTGGGACGACCATTCCCTGTCGAGCCACGCCTGCCCGGTGACTTCGACGGGGCCGTCCGGCAGGTCGAGCACGCCCACGACTTCGTAAAAGGGCTGGGAATAATAAAAGCTGGCCTGGCCCGAAGCCGACTTGACCGAATAGCCATTATCGCCTTGCGGGACGATCGGCCCGTTGGCCGAGAGGGTGAGATTGTAGGCGAAATCCCGGCCACGGGCAGTAAGCGTCAGGTCGGAAAGCGCATCATCCCCCTCGCCCGCCTGGCTTTCCATGCGCCAATCGTCGATCCAGGCGGCGAACGGTTCGATCCTAACTCCCGCCTGGCCAACCCCGCCCCGCGACAGCCGCTCGGCGACAAAATGCGCGTCTTCCGTCGTCAGGCCGGCATGGCCCATCCAGATCTGCGGCGTGTCCCACCCCTCACCGCTTTCGGGGCGAAGGGCGGAGCGAAAGAGGGTCCATTGCAGGCCGTAGTCTCGGCCATCCGCGCCGGTCAGGGTCGCCGTCAGATACCACCATTCGATCCGGTACTCGGGGTGCGCCCCGTGGTCGCGCGGAAAGTCGAAGGCGGTGCCGGGCACGGGCACAGCAAACCCTTCCGCATCCCGGCCCAGATCGGCAAAACCTTGTCCCTGGGCCGAACTGACCAGCAACAGAAACGCGACAAGAGCCGCCCTAACGCTCATGGGCAAACACCTGCAGCAGTCTGGCGGGCGGGATGCGCGCCAGCCGCCAGGCCGGCCAGGCGGCCGCCAGTGCCGCCGCCAGTATCGCCCACAGGGCAAGGGCCAGCCAATCGAGCGGGAACACAAAGAGCGGCAGGCGCCAGCCAAAGGCCTCGACATTGACGATCGCGAGCAGCAGCCACGCAAGCAGCAGGCCAAGGGGCACGGCGACAAGCCAGGTCAAGAGCGCCAGCAGGACCGCGCGGGCCAGCTCGATCCAGGCCAGCCGCCGTCGGGTCAGCCCCAGGGCCCAGACCGGCGCCAGTTGCGGCAGCCGCATGGCAGCAAGCGTCAGCAAGCTGGTCAGGATGGCAAAGGCCGCGACGCCGAGCGTCAGCACGGTAAGTGCCCCCGTCACCAGGAAGGTCCGCTCAAAGACGTCGAGCGACAGGCGCTTGACCTCGTCCTGATTGATCACGCGAACCGAAAAGCCGAATTCGTCGCGGATGCGATCGGCCAGCGCGGGCGCGTCATCGGGTGAGATCCGCACTGCGTGACGCAGCCGCGCAAGATCCGGATAGCGATCGGCCAGCGCATCCAAGCCAACAATCACCTGGCCTGTCGGGTTGCCGTAGTCGGAATAGACGCCGACCACGGTCTCCGACCAGCCGTTCGGCAGCGTGACCGCGTCGCCGATCGAAAGGCCGGCGCGGCGATGAAGCTGCTCGTTGATCAAGGCACCGTCACTGGCTGCGATACGGTCCCAGGTATCGTCCTGGCCTTGCAGCAGAGGCCAATGATCCCGGTAGGTGGCGTGATCGACGATGCCATAGATCTCCGCCGGGGCGCCGGCAACCTGCGCCTCGACCGATCGGATCGGCAGCACGGCGTCGGCCAAGGGCTCTAGAAAGGCCCGTAGCCTTTCCGCCTCTTCCTCCGTGCCCGCCGTGACATAGAGTTCCGATGCCAGGCGCTGGTCCAGCCAGTCAGTGAAAGTCAGCCGAAACGATGAGACCATGGTGCCCACGCCGATGCTGGCCGCCAACGCCAGCAACAGGGCCATCAGCGCCAGCGACAGGCCGGGAACCTGCTGGCGCGTGTCGGCCCAAATCCACTCCGCCAAGGGCCTCCGGGCAAAGCTGGCCCCAAGCTTCAGCAGCGCCATCAACACCGCCGGCAGCAGGAGAGCGGCGCCCAAAAGCAAGGTGGCCAGGATCCCAAAGCCCGACAGCAGGCCGTGACCAAACAGGGCCAGAATGGCAGCAACGAGCAGTAAGGCAGACCCAAGTCCGGCCTGGAGGGCCAGGCTGCGAGCCGTGGCGATCGACCAGGCCCGCGGCTGGGCCGGTGCAAGCACTGGCAGGCGCGCCAACCGCCAGAGGCTTTGGGCGGATGCAACCGCCGTACCGACCAGCGCGATGCCAAAGCCGGCCAAGATCCAACCCGGATCGAGCCGCAGGGTGCCGGAGACTTCGGCCCCGTAAAGGCCGCGCAACGTGGCCGCGACGTCGGGCAGCAGGATGGCGGCGACAAAATAGCCGATCACAATGCCCAGCGCGCCGCCGATCAATGCGAGGATCAGCATTTCACCACCCAGCAGAGCGACAAGATGCCGGGCCGGCAGACCCAGCGCGCGCAGGGTGCGGAACATCGGCCGCCGCTGTTCGAAGGCAAGGCCGACGGCCGAATGGACAATGAACAGTCCGACCACAAAGGAAAGCAGGCCGAACGCCGTTAGGTTCAAGTGAAAGCTGTCCGTGAGGCGGCCGACGTCATTCGCACCATCCGCGGCGATCCGGACAAGGTCGGGTGCTGCATCTTCGAGCGGCGGAACGCCAAGCGGCTGTTCCGGCCACAGCAGAAGGTGAGAGAAGCCCTCCATGTCCAACAGCGACCAAGCGGTCGAGATATCGGCGATCGCCACGCCGGGAGGAAGATGATCCGACCGGCGGACAGTCAGGTGATCCGAGGGCAGCCTTCCTGCGGTCTCAGGATTGACGAAAACCAGCCTGTCGTCGCCGATGAAGGCCGCCAGATCGCCGTCACCGGTCAAGTCCACCGCAGCGGCCGCCGGTGGCGCCGTCAGCGGGTCGATCCCTAAAACGCGCAGGCGGGCGCCCCCGATCCGCACCTCCCCCTCGACGACCGGAGAGACCAGCCAGCCGGCGCGGCGCAGGTCGACGAAAGCCTGCAGCGCGATCGATGCGCCGTCAGCCCGCTGCAGCCGGTCAAGCTGGTCCTGGCCCAGCACCGATGCGGCCGCGTCATAGCTGGACCGCGCCTCCTGGTTGATCGCCTGGACACCCGTCCAAAGGCCGGTGGCGAGGGCCAGCCCGATCATCAAGGCCGCAAGCTGCACCTTATGGCACCACCAGTGAGACAGAAGAGCCAACAATGCAGCCTGGATCATGCGATGCGTCCATGTTCCAGGGTGAGCTGTCGGTCCAATCGCGCGGCGAGGCGCCTTGAGTGGGTCACCATCAACAAGGCGGCGCCGGCCTCAGCGACCAGGTCCAGCATCAGGTCCAGGACCCGGTCGCCGCTGTCCTCATCCAGATTGCCGGTCGGTTCGTCGGCCAGCACGAGCCGGGGCCGTGCGGCCAACGTTCGGCCGATGGCGACGCGCTGCTGCTGCCCGCCGGAAAGGTGTTCCGGATATCGCGCCAAATGCCCCGACAGGCCGAGGCGATCGGCCAGCAGACCTGTCCAATCCTTGTCGTGGCGATCGGCCAGTCGTGCGTGGAAGGCCAGGTTTTGGGCGACGGTCAGCGACGGGATCAGATTGAACTGCTGAAAGACCAGGCCGACCGATCCGCGCCGCAACGAAGCCCGCCCGCGATCGTCGAGGGTCGTCAGGTCTTGGCCCTCAAGCACGATGTGCCCGGATGTCGGCCGGTCCAAGCCGGCCACCAGATGCAACAGCGTGCTCTTGCCCGATCCGGATTCACCGGTCAGCGCCAGGCTCTGCCCTTCATCCAAACCCAGGGACACGCCGCGCAGGACGGCCAGGTCGCCCTCCTCGGTCGGGTAGGTTTTGTGGACGTTCTGCACGTCGAGCAGCACGATCAGACCTCAATCAAGCCGGTTACCCTGGCAGCAAGCGGTTTCGGCGTGCGATAAGCCACAATCATCCCGTTTCGAAGTCGACAAAAACATAGAATGGCCAAGAGGATATGCCTCCGCTTCGACGACGCAACCTGCCTGCGCTCATTCGGGTTCGAAACGGCAGCAGATGGGACCGATGACTGGCGCCGGCGACACTGAGTGTCCCCTGAAAGGCGGCAACACCACGCCGGTCGTTCGCGTCGGGTCAACGGTGCGCCGCCAGGCCGGGCCGTGGACGCCGACGATCCACGCTCTGCTGAGGCATGTCCGACGAAACGGCTTCCAACTTGCCCCAGATCCCATCGGCTTCGATGCCCAGGGGCGCGAAATCGTGAGCTATCTTGAGGGCGACGCCGGCCACTATCCACTGCCCGGCTGGGCCTGGCACGATCGCCTGCTAACAGAGATCGCAACCCTGTTGCGGCGCTATCACGACAGTACGGTGGGGTTCACCGCTCCATCGGCCACCGTGTGGCAATTGGCCCCACGCCAGCCGGCCGAGGTGATCTGTCACAACGATTTCGCGCCCTACAACATCGTCTTCCGAGATCGACGCCCCGCCGGCGTCATTGACTTTGATACCGCTTCGCCGGGTCCGCGCCTGTGGGACGTTGCTTACGCCGCCTATCGCTTCGTGCCGCTGACCGCACCGGACAATCCGGACACGCCGATCAGCGATACCCAGACCCAACGGCGCCGATTGACGCTGTTTTGCGCGGCTTATGGCGGCATCGAGACGCCGAGGCCGGTCCTGCACATGGCGGTTCAACGACTCGACGCCCTCATCGATTTCATCACAAGCCGGGCCGCTGCGGGAGACCCGGCGCAACGTCGCGTTTTGCGACGCGGCGATGTCGATATCTACCGGAGCGACAGAGCCCACATTCATGACAAGCTGATCTGAACGCGAGCCGGAGAGACTTCTTTCGTTCGATTGGTCACGGCCTGGGGCGGCCCAATGGACCGGTCAGGCAACGCCAATACAGGGCACCGAAAACGCCCACACTGTTGTAAGGTCCGCGCCAGCGCCGACAAACCCATTGCGACACGCGAGACCCCGATCGATGGAATTCCTGAACTCCGGCACCCTTCTGCCTGACACATTGCCCTTCTCCGAGGCCGTGCGCGTGGGCGATACGATCTATCTGTCGGGCCAGATGGGCATCGTGCCCGGGCGCATGGAACTGGTCGCAGGCGGCATCGAGGCCGAGGCGCGGCAGACAATGGAGAACATCAAGACCACGCTGGAGGCGCATGGGCTTAGCATGGGCCATATCGCGAAATGCACGGTCATGTTGGCGGATATGGCGGACTGGCCGGCGTTCAACGAAATCTACGCCAGCTACTTCACCCGCCCCTACCCGGCGCGCAGCGCCTTCGGTGCGAACGGTCTGGCACTCGGCGGGCGGGTCGAGATCGAGTGCATCGCGATTGCCGGTGATGCTTAGGGCGCCTGAGCGAAACAGGGCGTGAACGCCCTCAGTCGGGCGCTTCGAAGTCGAGATTTCCAGGGCGGTAATTGAACAGTTCAAGACGACCGTTTTGCCCGCCGGCCTTATCGAGCTGCAGCAAGGTCAGGCTGGCCGGCGCGACTGGAATGATCCGGGCGGGCGGCAGCCCGAGCAGGTGCTGTATCAGGGCCCGGATGACCCCACCGTGGCAGACGACCAGCAGCGTCTCACCCGGTCCAGTGGTCTGTTCGCGCTCGATAACCGCGCCGACCCGCGCGACAAAGCTCGACCAATCCTCGCCACCCGGCGGGGCGTGGGTTCCGGCACGCCAGCCGGCATACGCCTCAGGATCGGCCGAACTGATCGCGTCAATGGCTTTGCCAGTCCAGTCGCCGACATCAATTTCGCGCAGGTCGGACGTAAATGTCGCCTGCTTTGCGCCGATGCGTTCGGCGGTTTCTCGGACACGGGCCAAATCAGACGAGATGGCTCGGTCGGGCGCAATCGCCTCGATCGTGGGACGCAGCGCATCGGCCTGCCGCCTCCCCTCCTCGGAAAGGGCGACATCAGCCTGTCCTTGGAGACGCCGCGAGGCATTCCATTCAGATTGGCCGTGACGGACCAGCAACAGGCGCATCAGCAAGCCTCGGCCCTATCGGTTCCCACCCGCCGGCCCGTGTCGTCAAACCAACAGGTGGGCCGTTCCGGCAGCAGAACGCGCACACTGCCGCCAATCTCCACAGTTGGCGGCTGATCGACGATCGCCGTCAACCGCATGTCGCCATCGACCATCGTCACCATCGTACGCCCCGCAATGCGGCTGGCCTCGACCAACTCCATGGTCAGAGTTCGATCTAGGTTTTGGTCGTCGAGGCGTATTGCTTCGGGACGGAACATCGCAAAACACGGTCCCTCGACAGGGGGCCGCAAGCTGATCGGCCGGCCGCGCACAACCGGACCGTCCGGGCCGGGGCTGACCGAGACCAAATTGTTCGGCGGCGTGCCAACAAAGGTGGCGACGAAGGCCGTTTCCGGCACGCGGATCAGATCGTCGGGCTGGCCGAACTGCTCCACCCTGCCATCCTTCATCACCGCTATATGGCTGGCCATGGTCATTGCTTCGATCTGGTCGTGGGTGACATAGACGGTCGTGGCGCCGGTTGCTCGGTGCAGGCGCATCAACTCCGTCCGCATCTCGACGCGCAGCTTGGCATCCAAATTGGACAACGGTTCATCGAACAGCAGCACCTTCGGTCTCGGTGCGATGGTGCGGGCTATGGCCACCCGCTGCTGCTGACCGCCCGAGATCTCGTTGGGATACCGGTCGGCGAGCTCGGCAATGTTCAACAGCGCCAGAACCTCGGCCACGCGCTGGTCCCGAACAGTCTTGTCGACCCGGGCGACCTTCAACGGCCATTCGACGTTGCCGCGTACCGACATGTGCGGCCACAGGGCGTAGGATTGAAAGACCAAGCCGGAGTTGCGTTTGGCGGGGTCGACGCTCCAGCTCTTGTCGCCGTCCGACACCAATTGCCCGTCGAACACGATCTGCCCTTGGCTGGCCAGTTCCAAACCGGCCAGCATGCGCAGCAAGGTGGTCTTGCCACAGCCCGAGGGGCCCAACAGGGTCAGAAAGGCGCCATCGGGAACGGACAGCGAGACGCTCTTGACCGCCTGGAAATCCCCGAAGCTTTTCGAAAGGTTGCGCAGTTCCAACATCGGTTCAGTTCTTCAGCCAGGGTTGAGACTTCGCCTGCAGGCGCTGCGCGATCAAGGTCATCGCGATCGACAGGGCCAGAATGACCACGGCGACGGCGTTGGCGAATTGGGTGAAGCCCTCCGAGGCGTAGCGATAGGCCAGCACCGACAGGACGGGCATGGTCGGCGTGAACAGCAGCACGACCAGCGACAGGTCGCGAACGATCTTCACGAACACGAGAAGACCGCCGGCGACAAGGCCGCGGATCGCCAACGGCACCGTGATCTCCGCCAACCGGCGCAGGAAGCTGGCGCCGGTGAGCCTGGCGCTTTCCTCCAACTCACCACTGACCTGTTGGATGACGGCGCGGCCGGTTTGCACGGCGAACGGCAGCAGGTAGGCCGTCGCCGCGATCACCAGCAAGGCGAAGGTGCCGTAGAGCGCCGGCAAGGGACCGATCGGCGCACCCAGATAGGCAATGTAGGCGGCACCGAAGGCGATGCCTGGCACCAGCAAGGGCAGAAAGCTGACTTGCGTGATCGTGGCGCTGGCCCAACCGGTGCGATGGCGCGCCACGGTGTAGGCGGACAAGAGGCCGACGGCCATGCCCGCCACCGCGACCGCGCAGCCTAGGCCAAGGGTCACGATCAACGCCCGCACGATGTCCGGATTGTAGACGATGCCGGGCGTGCCTTGCGCGATCGTCGGGCTCGACTGGCCGAGCCAGTAATGGCTGGTCCAATTGCCGAAAAGCTGGGCCGACGACGGCGCGAAGCTGGAGGCGACCAGCACCACGATCGGCACGACCGTGGCCACAAGCAGGATCACAGCCGCGATGCCAAACAGCGGCCATTTGGCGCCCCGCAGATCGAAACGCTTCGCCCTGCCGCCCTTGCCCGTGATGGTGGCATAGGATCGCCGGCCAGAAATCACCCGATTGCCGAGCCACAGAAACAGCGCGGAGACCAGCACCAGCATGATGCCGATCACGTAGCCGCGCGCCGTCTGGCCGACCTCGATCATGCCGAACAGGCGGGTCGACAGTGTCTGCATGCGCACCGGCAAGCCCAGCAGCGCCGGCGTGGCGAAGTTGGACACGGCGCCGGCGAAGCAGAGCGAGGCGGCGGAAACCAGGGCCGGCGTCGTGACAGGCAGGATGATGCCGAGAACGACCCTGATCCCCTTGGCGCCCGCGAGTTGGGCGGCCTCCACAAGATCTGAGTTCACCGTCGCCAGCGCCGCGGCGATCACCGTGAAGGCCAACGACGAGTAGTGCAGCGTGAGAACGATCAGGCTGGGCAGCATGCCCCAGGCCAGCACATCCGGCACGTCGACGCCGAGCCCTTGGATGAAACCGACCTGACCCCCAACCCGGTCGTTACGGAACAGCGTGCCCCAGGCCAGTGCGGTGGCAAAGCTGGGGATCATGAACGGCAGTGTCGCCATTACCCCGATCGTGCGCCTGAGCGGCATGTTGGTCATGACGACCAGCCAAGCGAGATAGCCGCCGATCAAGACACAGCCGACGGAAACACCGACGCCGAGGATCAGGGTATTGACCAGCGGGCGGTAGAAGAGATTGTGCGACAGCCGCCCGACCAGCACGTCGGACCAAGCATCGATCGCGTCCGGCTGCAGCGTGACCAGAACCGTGCGGATCAAGGGCAGCACGATCAAGACGACCAGCAGCGCAAGCACGATCGTCTTCAAGACGGTTCCCTGCCGAAACAGCACACGGCGTCCGGTCATGACAGTCGTCATTCGCGCAAGTCTCTGTTGCCCAAGGATAGCCTAACAGCCGGCCGGCCGCCGCCCGAAGGGGCGACGGCTCAGAACCGGCGCTAAATGCGGGCGGCTATTGCAGGACCAGGATCAGGTCCGCCACATCCGCACGGATGCTGGCGGTTGCGTTCGGATCGATGCGCCAAGCGGTGAACTCGTCAAGCGGCACGGCATCCGGATGGGGCGTGATGTCGGTGCGGGTCGCGTAGTCGCCGGGCACGTAGAACGGGGCAAAGCCCGGCCCGCCCGTGTCGCTGTCGTCGCCCATCAGGAAGTCGATCACCAGGCGCGCGGCAGCGGGGTTTTCCGCCCCACTGGCCAAGGCAACGACGGCAGGGAAGATGATGCCCGGGGCCGGCGTGGCCTCGTTGGCCACCTGAAGCGCCCAGCCCTCCTCCTCATTGTCGCGGCGATCGGAATAGCTGGTGAAGCCGACCGGCGGATTGTCCTGGCCAAGCTGGCCCACGGCAGCGTTCACATCGTCCGTCGAGCGCACCAGAATGACGTCGTTGTCAAACAGATCCATGATGAACCGCTCGCCCGCGCTGCTGGCGTCGCCGAGGTCGATCGGCGAGCCGAACTCAGCCTCGTACGCCCCCGCCATGGCATCGGACTGAAGCACGATTTCCGTCATCAGATCCAAATAGTCGCCGCGCTGGAGCGGATCGACCATCACGACGCGCCCAGTCCATTCCGGCGTCGTCAACTGCCACAGATTGGTGATCGGCGAGCCGTCGGGGTTGGCCTCTTCATTGTACATCAACACCTTGGTCGACAGCCGCTGGGCCAGGAGCGGCGCGCGATACTGCTCCAGCACAAGGTCCTGCACGCGCGGCGGCACGTAGGGCTCGATGATGCCCTCGGCCAACAGCTCAGTCAGGACAACCGGCGTATCGGAGATGTAGACCACGTCCGCGTTCGCGACGCCGGCCGTGGCCTCCGCCTGCAAGCGGGCAATCTGCTCCGTCGAGGAAATGTCGTAGCCTTGCAGGTCGATATTCGGATAGGCCTGTTCGAAGGCGTCCTCCACCCGGGCGATCCGGCTGGTGAAGGAGTAGACCGTGACCGTCCCCTCTTCCTCCGCAATCGGCAGCAACTCGTCCGCCGACATGTCGTCCAGGTTTTGCGCCATCGCCGGCGGGGCAATCACCAGGCCAAGCGCGAAAGCGTACGCAACGTAAGACCCCCTCATGGGTTTCCTCCTTTGGTTTGCGTTTTCAGTGTCATTCGAACCGTTCGATCAGCCCGCCGAGGCGGTCCAGCGTCTCCAGCGACCGCCCCTCATCGAGTGCTCCGGCGGCAATGACGATGGCGTTGCACAGCGTCATCGGCACGGTCAGCGTCTGAAATGCGTCGGGTTCGCCGGACCGCGGCACGGCCAGCAGGGCGTCGGGCGCAGGCGACAAGGTGGGACCGAGCGTGCCCGATATGACCGCCGTCCAGACACCTGCCTGGCGGGCGCTGTCGATCAGCGGCGCATAGACCTTGGGCGCACGCCGAAACGCGAACACGAGCAAGACGTCGCCTTCACCAAAGCCCAGCGCCTGTTCGGCCAGTTCGCGCGAATCGCCCGACAGCCTGTGCACATCCCGACCAAAGCGCTGGAACCGTTTGTGCATCAGCATCGCCAGCGTCTCGGCATTACCGCGTCCGAAAATATGGATGCGCCGCGCGGCCATCAGGCGCTCGGCGATGCCCGTAATCTGGTCCGGATCAACGAAATCCTCGACCCGCGCCAATGCCTCCATCTCCTGGCGGACCAGAGTGCCCAGGATGGAGCCAGGCGTTGCACTGCCGAGGGTTTTCTGCAGGCGCGTCGCCGGTTCGCGCGTCGGTATGAACTCCTCGCGCATGGCGCGGCGGAAGGAGGCGTAGCTCTCGAAGCCGAGCTTTCGGGCAAGCCTCGAGACCGTCGCCTCGTGCACGCCAGCGCTTTGCGCCAGCTCAGCCGCCGTGCCGAGCGCGGATTCCCGTGGGCTCTGCACCACCGACTGAACCAGCCTTGTTTCCGATGGCGTTAGGTTTTCAGCCGCGCCTTGGATCTTGTTCAGAATGGACACAGGCCCTCCTTGCTTCATGCGATGCATGATACTGCAAGAGATATTGCATTTTGTGTTATTTCTGCAAGAAATATTTATGACACTTCTACGCGGTTGTGCAATGTCCGGTGCCAACCGCCCATCCAACCAAGCGCTTTCTCTGGCCTTCCGAGACCGCCGGCGTCCAACGGGCTGGCAGGCGGGCAGCGCGCTTGATAGGTTGACTGTCAGTCACGCCGTATCTCAGGGGGGCGCTCATCCGATGCGCGCGATCTTCGTTCAGGTGAAATGCGAATTGGGCCGGACCTATGAGGTCGCGGCCGAGGCCGTGGACACGGTGGAACAAGTGTCGGAGGTTTACTCGACCTCCGGCCATTGGGATCTCTTGATCAAATGCTACCTGCCGGCCGACATGGATGTCGGCCGCTTCGTTGGCGAGCAGATCCAGACCCTGCCGCACATTCGCGACACTCACACGATCATCACCTTCAATGCCTTCACGTAAGGCAAAGTCGGCGGCCGAGCCGGTCTTCGGCGCCTACGACCAAGAGGCGCTGGATGCCCAGTACAATCTGCGGGCCCAGGTTCCGACCCATCAGGCGTTCTTTGACCAATGGCTAGCCGACAGCGAGGCGGCCGTGGGGCAATTGGCACCGGTGCGCGACATTCGCTATGGCGCGGGCGACAAGCAACTGCTTGACCTGTTCGTGCCGGAGGGCGACGGCCCGTTTCCGATCATGCTGTTCATCCATGGCGGATATTGGCAGGCGTTGTCGAAGGACTACACCCTGTTCCCGGCACCCGGCTTCGTGGCCAACGGCATCGCCTACGCCTCGGTCGGCTACGACCTCTGCCCGGACGTCAGCCTGGATGCCCTGGTCGAAGAGGTGCGCGGCGCCGTGGAGTGGGTTCATCACCATGCGCGCGACCACCGGCTGGACCGCAAGCGGCTCTATATCGGCGGCCATTCCGCAGGCGGCCACTTGACCGCGATGATGCTGTCAACCGATTGGCCCCGCCGGGGCCTGCCCTTCGACATCGTTAAGGGCGGCTGTTCGGTCAGCGGTCTTTACGAGTTGGAGCCGCTGCGCCTGTCTTATCAGAACGACGTACTGCGACTGACGCCGGAGGCGGTGGCGCGCTTGAGCCCGCGCAACGTGATGCCGGCCCAATCCGGGCCACTGATCTTGACCGTCGGCGGCAATGAGACCGACGAGTTCCAGCGCCAACAGGCCGACTTTGCGTCCGATTGGCGCTTGCGCGGCTTGCCGCTGGTCGTGGTCGACAGCCCCGACGTGAACCATTTCGAGATCTTGGACGCGTTCAAGGATTCTGAGAGTGGCTTGATGCGCGCCATCCGTGGCATGGTCGGGATCTCGGCGCCCGCCTGAACGCAGACGTTGCGTCGTCGCACCACCCTCAACTTTGGATATTGCACTGCAGCATAGAAGGGTTGCAGAAATGAGCCTGGCATGCTTGGTTGCGGCCCGCTATCACGCTGGCCGTCCCACGCACCAGTATTCGTGTTGTCATGAAGCGACTTGCCGCCGCTGCACTTGCCATTCTCGTTGTGCCGTTCGTCCTCGCGGGTCAGGCGGGTGCCAGCCCCGTGACCGCCCCCATCGATCAGGGCTGCGCCAACTACATCCGGTTTGCGGAGTTGGAGTACGACATCCCTGAAGGTCTTCTGATGGCGATCGGCATCACCGAGAGCCGGTTGAACCCGCTGGCGCTCAACCATGGCGGCCGCACCCTGCGCCCGGCCAGTTTCGACGAGGCGGCCAACCTGCTGGTCAACAGCGCGGGCCAGCCCCATCAGAACATGGCCATCGGCTGCATGCAGATCTTCGCCCGCTATCACCTCGACGAGGTCGATGGCGACCCGGAGCTGTTTTTGGATCCGGAAACCAACGTCGACTATGCCGCGCGGCTGCTGCTCTTTCTTTACCGCTACACCGGCAACTGGCGCGATGCGGTCGGCCGCTATCACACCAGCCCAACCAGCCCCAACTACGTCCGCTACATCTGCGTCATCGACCGTCAGATGGCGGCGCTGGAGTTCGAACCGGTTCTCGGCTGCGCCGGCTAACGCAGAGTGACGGGCCACAAGGTGGCCCGCCCTCCAAATCCTGCTTGTGATCCGGTCAGGTGATATCGACCGGCGGCAGGTTGTTGCAGATATAGAACGGAAACTGGTCGTGCGCCTCGTGACGCCCGCCCGAGAGACCCGGGCAGATCGAGGTGTCCCAGACCGACAGCGCGACGACAAAGCCACAGCACTCGCCGCGCTTGAGGGTTAGGCCAGGCTCCGCCGGGTTGCACACCGCATCCAAGCGGCGCATGTCGAGCGTCGCCAGCGTGCCGACCACCTCCGGGCCCGGCGGCGGACCGGCCGGTACCGCGTTGGGACAGCGGGTGCCGGGGTCGCCGACGCGTGACGTGCCGACGAACGGAGGCCCCCAAGGGGCCACGCCGGGACCGGGAATCGGCACCGGAAAATAGCTGCCGCCATCTTTCTTGATCGACACCGTGTAGCCGCCGAAATTGTCGCTCGGCTGTGCGGTGTTGCCCTCCTCGATCAGCTCGTCGAAGGCGATGCCGCTCAGTTGAGCCGGCCAGGCAACGGCGCAATCGGCACCCGGTGCGGCGAACTTGCTGAGTTCGACAATGGCGCAAGGCGGTACGCCGGCGATCTGGGTGATCTTGCCGTGGATGTCCTTGTTGTCAATCCAGACCTGCTGAAGATCATGCTTCAGGCCGCCCCCGATATCCTCCACCGTCAGCCGCAAGGTGTGCCGACCACTGCGGCAGTTCGGTGTCGGCACGGGCGTTGACGTCCAGATCGGCGGGTTCGGTGCCGTGGGCGGATCGATCGGCTCGACCCGGAAGGATTGTGCCGCCAGCGTGTTCCATCGCACGGCTTGCAGATAGTTGCCGATGGTAAAACAACCGACCGGCGGCGGCAGGCAAATGCGCTGCCGACGCCATCGGTTGGTCAGCGCCTGCTCGTTGATCGGGTGCGTCTGGCCATAGGCCGTCTGGAATCCGTTGATGTAGTCGACCTGCCAAAATTGCACGAACCCGGGCAGCAGCGGATCGGTGACGAACCCCGGATGGAACGACAATGTGTAGCGCTTCAGCGCCTTGTCCTCGCAGCCACCGATCGCTGCCGAACCCATGACCCGCAGCGAGGCGCCAAACGACCGGACGACCCCAGCACTGTCAACGAGTTGAGCGGTGCTGTCCAAAATGCCGGGCGGCTCATCGGCCTCGATGCCCTCGATGCCTCTGATCCACACCAGGTTCCGCTGCAACTCGAAACTCAAGGTGCAGCAGCTTGGCGACGTACCTGGCTGGCTGGAATGGACGCAAAGCCGGATCTCGACCGGCCCCGCCGGGACCAGCGGGTAGGTCGTCAAATAGCCAAGCACGCCGTTAACGACACCGCACTGACCTTGTGCCGGTTCCGGATTGCCGGAGTAGCGCACACCGTCACTGCGCCACGGCACCGTGCCAGCCTCGCGCCATTCGAGTGTGTAATGGCTGCAAAACGCACCCGACGCTGAACCGGTGATCTCAACGCCCCGAAACAGGGTTAGCGCCGGCGTTTGGATTACGTCTTCCTCGACGCATCCTTCCGGCGTCTGCAGACCGCAGACCAGCGGCTGGAAGCAGTCGCGGATGCAGCGCAGATACGCGATCAGGCAGCGCACGACATCCAGGATGCTCTTGGCACCCGCCAGACACCAGCCGAACTTGATGGCGCATAGACACCAACAGCGGCAGAACCAGAAATGGGGCGCTTGCTGGTGTTCCTCGAACACTTGCTTGCCGAACAAGGCCGGCGCCCGATCGACGGTCAGGAAACGATTGAAGATCGCGTTGGCCTCGGCGATGCCTTCGCGACAGTCGATTTCTCCTTCAATGACCGCAGCCGCCACGTCGGCCGAAGCCTCGGTCGACTGGCGTTGGCCTTCCAGGAAGGGCTTGTAGACATCGGCCAAACCGCGGACCAGGACATTGAAGTCCTCGCGCTCATCCGCCGTCAGCGGCCGGTCGTCCGGGGCAATGCCGTGAACCCGGCGCACACACAGCCAATAGTACCAGAGATAGCGCACGGCCGCTCGGAACGTCGGGGCGCGACGCACCAGCCAGCCGAAGATCAGGCAACATCGAAGATGGGCGATACACCAGCGCCACTGCTCGACCGGCCCCAACTGTTCCAACGCCGTCGCGCTCAGCAGGCGCAGTGTTACTTTTTCGCTAGAGAAGTCGTCAAACAGGCGCTCGGCGAGCTTCAGTTCGTCCTCGCAACTGGGCGGGTTCTCCGCCAGCTCCGCCGTCAGCATTTTCGGGTCTTCGGCCCGATCCAGCTCTTGCTTCAGGATCGGCCGATAGGCTGCCAGCAACTGTCCTAGAACGAATTGGAAGTCCTCATTGTTGAGGTCTTCTTCTGGAATACCGTTGTCTTCCGTCATGGCTTACCACTCCTTGGAGAGGCTCCGCGCTGCGGCGGAACCTGTGGGATTCAGTCCATGACCTCCAGTTTTCCTGAGTTATCGAAGACACTGGAACGTGGGTGCCCGAACGGGGCTCCCCGAGCCGCGCTTCGGATGGCCGGTTACCCCGAGCGACGAGGCCGGCTCTGGCGCGAACCCTGCACAACCAGCGTCAAGAACGCGTCAAGTTACGACCCTATCTCGGGCGCATTTCTCTTTTAGAAAGAACTTGTGGAGGGTTCTTGCGGCCGCTTCAGCCGCCGACCAGGAAGCCTTGATTGGCCAGCGTCGTTACCGTATCGCCGATCGGCTTCACCAGCACCTCGCGCAGCGTATCCGGGTCGCTGATGACCTGGCCGCTGCGCTGAACCTTGATTTTGTCGCTGGTCGCCAGATCGACGAGATCGGCCAGGACCATGTCCCTGGTCCGCTCGCCATCAAGCAGGCCAAGGATGTTCCGCCCCATGTCGTTCAGCTTGATGGTCTCGTGCCGCAGATTGATCAGCGGGCCGCCGGTTTTGGCGTAGAGCCTGGCGAGGTCGCTGACCTTGGGTTTTTCGCCGGCTGTCTTCTCGACCCCAAGTGAGCGCGGCCTGACCTCGGCAACGCCGAGAGAGTAAAGCTGCACAAAGTCGGCCGACAGCACGGCGGCAACCTCGTCAACGCTCAATGGACGATCGCCCGTCCTGGGGCTTGCTTGGCCATGGACCTGTTCGGCAAGATCCTTGATGCCGATCGCGTCGGGCCACGCACCCCGCACGATGGGCAGGGCCGCCTTCAGCACGGATTTGGTTGTATTGAACTGGCGCCCGTTCGGCAGCTTGTAAGCGGTCGACCCCGCATTTGCCGGTGACGGATCGGCCCCTTCCGCGGGCACGGCGGCGCACGCGACGAACAAGTCCGTGATCGGCCGTCCGCCGACATCCCGTTTCAGTGGAATGCTGTTATGCACCATAAGTGTCTGGCGGAAATGGCCGTTCCGGACGAAGTCCATATACTGTTCCATCCGGATGATATTGTTGCCGGACACCTTCTGCAGCGTAGCGGCAACCTTCTCCGGAAAGTTCCGCGCCATCATGGTGTGGAAATTGGCTTCGCCCAGGAACTGCAGCCCGGCCTGTTTCAGCCGGTCGTTGAACTGGTGGAAGTAGACCGGCTCGTTATGGTCCTCCAGATGCTCATGGAAGACGTAGGAGTCGTTGACCCGCTTCAGCAGCTTCAACTCGTCCTGCAGCAGTCTGGAATAGGCACTGTCCTGGGTCGCGACCGCCCCTTGCAGGAAATCGATGAGGGCCCTTGCCTCGGCCACCCGCAACGCCGGATCGGCGATCTGGCCGGAATGGTAGACCATCATGTCGCGCAGCATGCCGCGCATGTGCCAGCCGGGGAAAATATTGTAGCTGACATAGGCCACGCCCTGGGGCGTCAGGTGCCGCTTGCAGATGTCGAGGATCTTCTTCTGCACCGGCTCCGGCACCCAGGAATAGATGCCATGGACCAGGATGTAGTCGAAGGGCTCCGAATCCTTCGGAAAGTCGAGAATGTCGCAATGCTGCAGCTCGACATTCTTCAGCCCGCTTTCTTTCAAAATCTTCAGGCCGTCATCGATCTGCCGGCCGGAGCGGTCGATGCCCAAAAAGGTCGAGCCCGGCAGCGCCTCGCCCATCGGCAGCAGGTTGCCGCCGCTGGCGCAGCCCAGTTCCAAAACCCGGCAGTTCTCAACAGGCGTCGGCGTCATGCCGAACAGATGGGCGATGACGTTCAGCCGATCGGGATGGGTTTGTGGATAGGCATAGCTGTAATACGGGACGTCGTCGTATGTACTGCCGGTAGTCTCTTCCGCCATCGATGCTGTCCTATGGTGTCGCTCTGCCCGAACCTGGCCCCGCTAATAGCCCGGCATGCGGTCGCGAGGCCACAGTTTTGTGGTGGGGTGACAGGAGGGCGGACATAAATCAAGAGCCTCGCTCATCGTCGAGCGAGGCTCCGGATCGATCTATCGCCTGGCCGTCTAGCGCTGCTTGACGACCTG
This sequence comes from Pseudomonadota bacterium, assembly GCA_039819285.1. Taxonomy (GTDB): domain Bacteria; phylum Pseudomonadota; class Alphaproteobacteria; order DSM-16000; family Inquilinaceae; genus JANQGH01. The sequence continues at coordinate 22,783 of JBCBSH010000001.1, read as the reverse complement.
CCAGCCGGCCGCAACCACGGCCACGGCCAGGGCGAGTTTGACGATGTCGCCGAGAATGACATGGGCGAAGCCGTACTGGAACGCGGCCGGAACGCCGATCAGTGTCGAAAGCCAAGTCAGGCCGCAGGCAAAGACGATCACCAGCGAAATCAAGAGAACGGCGCCCGTTCGCAGCACCCCGCGCCCACCCCATTTCTCCATAAGCCAGCCACCGACGGCCGCCGCGACCAGGAAGCCGACCAGATACCCGCCCGTCGTGCCGGCGAAATAGGCCGGCCCGGCCGCGGCATAGGCGAACACTGGTACGCCGACAAATCCCTGCGCGAGATAGACGCCGACCGCGCCGAAGGCCAGTCGGCCGCCGAACGTGGCGATGATCAGCATCAGTGAAAGGGTCTGCATGGTCGTCGGCACCGGATAGAACGGCACCTGCACCTTGGCGCCCACGGTCATCAGCAAACTGCCGAAGATGATCAGCGCGACTGCACGTAGTGCATTCGCGCCGGCCGTGCCCTCCGGCCAAGCGGCGTCGACCAGTGTGCCCTGATGAACTGACATCAATGACCTCTCCTCTTTCGCAATCGGCGGCCAGACTATCGGCTGGCGGCATCAAATCAAGGATCAACGAAACCGGTTGGCCTTCGGCAAGCCCTTGGCGGCCAGGCGACCGGCGCCGGAACGCTTGCCGACATAGGCCATCAGATCCGCTTCGGTCAGGGTGCGGCGCCCCCAGACCAGGCCCTGCGCATGGTCGAACACCTGCATGTCGGCCAGGCCGCCATCCTTGTAGCGCTGCAGGATGACCCCCTTGCCACGCGTCATCTCCGGCACCTCGTCGCGATCGAACACCAGCAGTTTGCGGTTCTCGCCCAAGATCGCGACCTTGTCGCCCACCGCCGATACGCAGGCTTTGGCCTCCACGGCACCCTTCACGTTCAGCACCTGTTTACCGGACCGGGTCTGGGCCGCAACATCCGCCTGCGGCACGATAAAGCCGCGCCCATCGCTGGAGGCGACCAACAGCTTGGCCTCCGCTTCGTGGCGCACCAAGGCGATGATATCGGCGTCGTTGCCCAGATCGATCATCAGGCGCACCGGCTCGCCAAAGCCGCGCCCGCGCGGCAGCTTGTCGCCAGCGAGCGTATAGAAACGGCCATTGGTGGCAAAGATCAGTAACCTGTCGGTGGTCTCAGCGTGCAGCACAAACCGGCCGCGATCACCGTCCTTGTACTTGACCTCCGCGTCATGATCCTGATGGCCCTTGACGGCCCGGATCCAGCCCTTCTGGGACAGGTAGACGGTGATCGGTTCCTTCTCGACTAGGGTTTCCAGGGCGATGATCGTCGCCGTCGGCGCCTCGCCGACGGTTGTTCGCCGCCGCCCCAGTTCGGTCTTGCGGCCGAAGGCCTCGTCGACCTTGCCGATCTCGAAACGCAGAACGGTCCAGCGCCGCGCATCGTCGCCCAGCAAGTCTTCCAGATCCGCCTGCTCAGCAGACAACTCGTCATGTTCCTTGCGGATCTCGATTTCCTGCAGCTTGTGCAGGGCACGCAGGCGCATGTTCAAGATCGCGTCGGCCTGGCTTTCGGTCAGCTCGAACCGGGTCATCAGTTCCGCCTTCGGCTCGTCCTCGAACCGGATGATGCGGATCACCTCGTCCAGGTTCAGATAGGCAACCAGATAGCCGGCCAGCACGTCCAGCCGCTGGGCGATCTTGGCCAGCCGATGGCGCGTGCGTCGCTCCAGCACCTCCAGGCGATGGTCCAAGAAGGCGCGCAAGGCCTGCTTCAGCGACATCACCTTGGGCACCTGGTCGGCGTCCAGCACGTTCAGGTTCAAAGGCACGCGGGATTCCAGATCCGTCTGCCGGAACAGAAGCTCCATCAACTGCTCTGGATCGACGTTGCGGCTGCGCGGCACCAGGATGAGGCGCACATCGTCCGTCGATTCGTCGCGCACGTCTTCCAGCAACGGCAGTTTGCGGGCGTTGAGCAGATCGGCGATCTTCTCAATCAGGCGCGCCTTGGGCACCTGATAGGGGATCTCGGTAACGACGATCTGGTACTGGCCCTGCTTCAGATCTTCCTTTTCCCAACGCGCGCGCACCCGAAAACTGCCACGGCCCGTGGCGTAGGCCTGGGCGAGCGCCTCTTTGCTTTCGACGAGAATGCCGCCGGTCGGGAAATCCGGGCCCTTCACGTGCTTCAGCAGCGAGGCGTCGGTGCAGTCCGGCTTGTCGATCAGATGCATCAGGGCGGCGCACAGCTCGCCCGCATTGTGCGGTGGGATCGACGTGGCCATGCCTACGGCGATGCCTTGCGCCCCGTTGGCCAGCAGGTTTGGAAACGCGGCGGGCAGAACGACCGGCTCGCTGCCTTCGCCGTCATAGGTGTCGCGGAAGTCGACCGCGTCTTCGTCGATACCGATCAAGAGGGCGTCGGCCACATCGGTCAGCCGCGCCTCGGTGTAGCGCATGGCCGCGGCGTTATCGCCGTCGATATTGCCGAAATTGCCCTGCCCGTCGATCAGCGGGTAGCGTTGGGCAAAGTCCTGGGCCAACCGCACCAACGCGTCATAGACCGCTTGTTCGCCGTGGGGGTGATACTTGCCGATCACGTCGCCGACCACGCGGGCAGACTTTTTCGGCGCCAGATCCGGCGCCAGGCGCAACTGCCGCATCGCGTACATCAGCCTTCGGTGCACGGGCTTCAGACCGTCGCGCACATCCGGCAGCGAGCGCGAAACGATGGTCGATAGTGCGTAGGCGAGATAACGCTCGCCCAGGGCATCGGTCAGCGCGATGGGGAGAATGGTGGCCGAGTCGCTCATGCGTCCACGCTACCAGATGTTGCGGCATATCGGCGATAACGTTCAACATAGCGCGGCCGGGCGGGCGGCACGGGCTGGTGCGACTGTCCGAACAGGTTGCGTTCGATGAAGTGGCCGGTCAATGCAAGGCCCTTGGCTACGGCGAGCGGGTCGGCCTCCCCCTTCCCGATCAGAAAGCCCGGCAGCGGCAGCAACCGATCGGCATAGGGTTCCGCCGCCGACAGGCTGACGGCCCGACCGGTGCGCGGGCTGACATAAGCCAGTTGGTCGTTCGATCCGGTCGCGGCACAGCGTTCCAAATCAAGCCCGAAACCGAGCGCGCGCAGCAACCCGATCTCCCACTGGACATAGGCCGCGTCCCAGTGCAGGCCGGGCAACAGTTCCAGCAGGCTTGCCAAACCGTCATAGATGTTTGGATAGGCCGACCGCTCCGGCGCCGCGAGTTCGACCAGCCCACACGCCGAGGCAAGCGCGGCCAGTCGCAACGGATCGTCGATCACCAGGGCGGCGACGCTTGAGGCTGGTTCCAGGGTGAAGGTCCCCAAATGCTCCGCCAGGCGCGCGCGCCAATGGGCCGTCACGCGGGTGCCTGGCTGAAGTTGGGCGCGAATGCGCTGGCCCCGGACCAGGCCGGCGTGCCGTCCGTGTTCGCGGGTCATCAGCACGCAGATCGTGCCGGTCTCGCCATAGGGCCGGGCCGACAGGACGATGCCGTCATCGCGCCATTCCATCGCTCGCGCGCCCGATCAGCCGTGATAGTTCAGGCCAAGGTCGCGATACCGCGCGGGATCTTCCGTCCAGTTGCGGCGGACCTTGACGAACAGGGACAGGTGAACCGGGCATTCCATGATCTCGGCCAGTTCAAGCCTTGCGTCCGTGCCGATCGCCTTGATCGTGCGGCCACCGGCGCCGAGCACGATCCCCTTCTGGCCATCGCGCTCAACGTAGATCACTTGGGATATCCGGACACTGCCATCATCAAGCTGCTGCCACGCCTCGGTTTCGACGGCGACTGAATAAGGCAGTTCCTGATGCAGCCGGTTGAACAGCTTCTCGCGGGTGATCTCGGCCGCTAGCAAGCGCATCGGCATGTCCGAGACCTGGTCTTCCGGAAACAGCCAAGGGCTTTCCGGCACGCGGGCGGCCAAATGCCGGACGAGGTCGTCTGTGCCGTCGCCGTTCAGCGCGGAGATCATGAAGATGTCCGTGAACACGCCGCTGGCATTCAGCTCTTCCGCTAACAAAAGAAGCTTCTCGCGCCGGACCGCATCGACCTTGTTCAGAATGAGAATGGCGCGCCGCTCATCGCTTTTCAGCCGGTCGATGATCATCTCAGTGTCCGTATCGATCGACCGCCGGCTGGCATCCGCCAGAAGCGCGACGATGTCGGCCTCGTCCGCGCCCTCCCAAGCGGCGGACACCATGGAGCGCTCAAGCCGCCGCTTGGCGGCGAAGATGCCGGGCGTGTCGACGAAGATAAGCTGGCTTTGGTCTTTCAATAGGATGCCCAGCACGCGGGTCCGTGTCGTCTGCACCTTCGGCGAGACGATCGCGACCTTTTGGCCCACCAACCGGTTGATCAGGGTCGATTTGCCAGCGTTCGGCGCACCAACCAACGCGATGAAGCCGCAACGCGTGGGCGCGGTCTGGTCCCGTCCCTCAGTCATCGTCCGCTCGGGTCAGTTTGGCCAGCAGCGCCTCGGCGGCGAGCTTAGCGGCCTCGCGCTTGTTGGCCCCTTCAGCCGATGCCGGCGGCCAACCCCGTACGCTGACCGTCACGGTGAAAGAGGGCGCGTGGTCCGGCCCCTTGCGTCCGGTGGTCTCGTATGAAGGCAGTGGCAGCCCGCGCGCCTGCGCCCATTCCTGCAGGGCGGTCTTCGGGTCCTGCGGCGGCTTCAGGTGCTGTTCGACCAAACCGTGCCACTGGGTGCGGATGAACCGGTCTGCGGCGTCCAGACCGCCATCGCGATAAAGCGCGCCGATTAGCGCCTCGCAGGCATCGGCGAGGATGGCGTCCTTGTTGCGCCCGCCCGCCCCCGCCTCCGCCTCAGACATCAGCACGAACTGGCCAAGGCTGAGATTTTCCGCGACCCACGCCAGGGCCTCACGCCGAACCATGGCGACAAAGCGCTTGGCAATCTGGCCCTCATGCTCACGCGGATAGCGATCGAGCAGCCACTGGGCAATGACCAGGGCCAGCACACGATCGCCGAGGAATTCCAGCCGTTCGTAGCCGAACTTGGCGCCGCTGCGCTCCGCCGGTTCGACGCTGGGATGGGTCATCGCCTCGCGCAGCAGCGCGCGATCATGGAAAGGATGGCCGATCCGTTCGATCAGCGCGTCGGCGTGAAACTCGGTCGCGTCAGCCCCGTTCAACCTAATTGACCGCGTCGAAAATGCGGCTGACGCGCAGCGAGGTCGGCCAGTTCCAGACCTCGAAGAAGCTGGAATCCTCCAGGCTGAACCAGATCACCTCGGCGCGACCGACCAGATTGTCGCCGGGCACATAGCCGACCTGGGCCGGCTGACCGTTGCGGCCGGGCACGCGGCTGTCCAGGCTGCCATCGCGATTGTCGCCCATGAAGAAGTAATGATCCTCCGGCACGACATAGACCGGCGTGTTGTCCAGCCCGGCGCTGTCGGACCGTTCGATAATGTTGTGCTCGCGGCCATTCGGCAGGGTTTCGATGTACTGCTGGTAACGCACGCCCTGATAGACGTAATCCTCGATCCGTTCCCGCTCGACCATCTCGCCATTGATGTAGAGCCGGCCTTCAATCATCTGGATTTCGTCCCCAGGAAGGCCGATCAGGCGCTTAATGTAGTGCTCCGACGGGTTGGTCGGCAGGCGAAACACGATCACGTCGCCACGGTCCGGCTCGCTGGCGAAGATGCGGCCATCGAAGGCCGGAATGCCGAACAACAGCGTCTGGGCGCTGTAGCCGTAGGCAAACTTCGACACGAACAGATAGTCACCGACCAGCAAGGTCGGCACCATCGACCCCGTCGGTATGTTGAACGGCTCATAGAGAAAGGTGCGCACGCCCAGCGCGATCAGAACCGCGATGACGATGGTCTTGATCGTGCCGATAATGCCGCCGGATTTGCTCTTGGCGGAGGCCGAAGTGGTCATGGGCTGTGCTGCTGAGTTTCAGTTGGGGGGTGTATCGGCCTTGCGGCGCCGGAAATCAAGCTTCTGTGGTCTGTAGCCCGGCGGTCGGGACCGCCGAGATGATCACGACCGCCTGGGCTTGCGGAAAATCGTCGGTGATCGTGAGGTGGATCTGGGCCGCCATGCCATCCGGCACCATTTCGCTCAAGCGGCGCGCGGCCCCGTTCGTCAGCCGCATGGTCGGCTGGCCGCTGGGCAGGTTCACGACACCCATGTCGCGCCAGAAAACGCCGCGCCTGAGGCCCGTGCCCAGTGCCTTCGAGCAGGCCTCCTTGGCGGCAAACCGCTTAGCATAGCTGGCGGCGCGCAGGCGCCTGCGATCGGACTTGGCGCGCTCCAACTCCGTGAAGACACGGTCGGTGAAGCGCCGGCCAAACCGCTCCAGCGTGCGTTCGACCCGCCTGATATCGATGATGTCGTTGCCGATACCCAGGATCATGGCCGCGCCGTCCCGATCAACCACTGCGCGCCCGGTCGACCCGCGAAATCTCGCGCGTCGCCCGCAAGGCGGCGATGATGTTGGCCAGGTGTTTGACATCGGCGACGTCGATGTCGATCAACATCTCGAAAAAGTCGGTGTTGCGGTTGGTGATCTTCAGGTTGGTTATGTTGCCGCCATTCTTGCCGATCACCGTGGTCAGGTTGCCGAGGCTGCCGGGCTCGTTGGCGATCACGGCATGGATGCGGCCGACATGGTCGTCGGCCGCCCGGTCGTCCCAACTCACATCCAGCCACCGCTCCGGCTGGTCGTAGAAGCTCTCCAGCGTCTCGCAGTCGATGGTGTGGATGGTGACACCTTTGCCCGTGGTGACGATGCCGACGATGCGATCACCGGGGATCGGGTGACAGCAGCGCGCGTAATGCACCGCCATGCCCGGGATCAGGCCTTTGATCGGGATCGAGGGATCGCCGGACTTGCGCGCTTGGCCCCTTGTCAGCGGAATGACCTGGCCGCGCCGCTGCTCTTCCTGTTCCTTTTGCTGCTCGCTGCGGTGGCCGGGGAAGACCAGATTGAAGACCTCGCGCGCCGGCGTGATGCCCGAACCGACATTGGCGTAGACGTCCTCGACCGCGTTCACCTTCAAGGTCTTGACCACGCCGGCGACGGCCTTCTCGGTGAACTCGTACCCCTCTTGCCGGAACAGCTTCTGCAGCATCGCACGGCCAAGCTCGGCATACTGGTCCCGCTGGCGCAGGCGGATGAAGCGGCGGATGCGCGCGCGGGCCTTGCCGGTAACCGCGATCCGCTCCCATTCCGGTGAGGGGGTGGAGGTCTTCGAGGTTAGGATCTCCACCTGGTCGCCGTTCGACAGAGCCTCGCGCAAGGGCACCAGCCGGCCATTGATCTTCGCCCCGACGCAGGTGTCGCCAATCTCCGAATGGACCGCATAGGCAAAGTCGATCGGCGTGGCACCTTGCGGCAGGTTGATCAGCGTGCCCTTGGGCGTGAAGCAGAAGACCTGGTCCTGAAACAGTTCCAGCTTCGTATGCTCCAGGAACTCGTCCGGCTTCGAGGCATGCTCCATGATGTCCAGGAGCTCGCGCAGCCAGCGGTATTGCGGGCCGTCGGTGATCGGCTCGCCGGACTTGTAGGACCAGTGCGCCGCGACGCCCAACTCGGCGACGCTGTGCATCTCATAAGTGCGGATCTGGATCTCGATGCGCTGGCGATGCGGGCCGATGACGCCCGTGTGCAGCGACTGATAGCCGTTGGTCTTCGGCGTCGAGATATAGTCCTTGAACCGGTTCGGCAGCGATGCGTAGTGCGCGTGGATCTCGCCCAAGGCCTGATAGCACTCTGCGACCGTGTCGACATTGATGCGGAACGCCATGATGTCCGACAGTTGCTCGAAGGCGATCGATTTGCGCTGCATCTTGCGCCAGATGGAATATGGGCGCTTCTCGCGCCCGGACACCTCCGCCTTGATGCCGCCTTCCCGCAGTACGTCGCTCAACTCGCCGATGATGCGGGCAACCAGGTCGCCGCCTTCCTTACGCAAGAAGGTCAGCCGCGCGTCGATGCCTTCGCGCGCCTCGGGATGAAGCTGGTCGAAGGCCAGGTCCTCAAGCTCGTCCTGCATCTCGCCCATGCCGATGCGTTCGGCCAGCGGGGCATAGATCTCCAACGTTTCGCGCGCGATGCGGCGGCGCTTTTCCTCACACGCGATGGCATTCAGCGTGCGCATGTTGTGCAAACGGTCGGCCAGCTTCACCAAAAGGACACGCAGGTCCTTCGACATTGCCAGCACCAGCTTGCGGAAGTTTTCCGCTTGCTTCGACGCCGAATCCTGCAGTTCCAACTGCGATAGCTTGGTCACGCCCTCGACCAGTCCGGCGATCTCGTCGCCGAACTGCTGTTCGATGTCGCCGCGCGTCGCTACCGTGTCCTCGACCGTGTCGTGCAGCAATCCTGTAACGATGGAGCCGCTGTCCAGCTTCATGCCGGCAAGAATGCCGGCAACTTCAAGCGGGTGCAGAAAGTAAGGGTCGCCCGAGGCACGCTGCTGGGTGCCGTGGGCTTTCATGGAAAATACGTAGGCGCGGTTGATCAGGTCTTCGTCCGCCGATGGATCGTAACGCTTGACCGTCTCAATCAGCTCGTATTGCCGGATCATCCATTTCCCTCGCCTCGCGGCCGGAGGAAACCGGCATGCCGACGGGCGCCTTAACCTACTTTACAACGTAAGGCGCCTAAACGGATGGAAAAGATCAAATCTGCTCTTCGTCGGCGTCCGGCTGATCACCGGCGGCCTCATCGCTGGCCGGCGGCTCGGCGTCTGTTGCGATCTCGCTGGCGTCGGAGACATGGTCGGTGCCGGCGACAAGCTCGTTCTCCGCCTGAACCACCCCAGCCAGTTCTTCCTCGCCGGCCATGAACTCGATGATCTCTTCTTCGGGCTCATCTTCCATGCTGATGAACTTCTGATGCCCGCGGATCAGGTTTTCCTTCAGACCTTCCAACTCAACCGTCTCGTCCGCGATCTCGCGCAGCGCAACGACCGGATTCTTGTCGTTGTCACGCTCGACGGTCAGCTCTTCACCGGCGGTGATGTTGCGGGCACGCTGGCCGGCAAACATGACCAGATCAAATCGATTGGGGACTTTCTCAACACAGTCTTCAACAGTAACGCGCGCCATGGGCGATTATGCTCCAAATGCAATCATGTGGCCGGAAGGCGCGGAATATAGGCATGCGGCCCGCCGGACGCAAGACCTCGCCGGCATAGCCGATATGAGCCTTTGAATAGGGCTGGCGCTTTCTTTCGGAACCGATTACATGGATGATCATACGAAAGATCGCCTGCGATTCCGGCGAGAATCAATGGTTGGGATAGTATATCTCGGGGCCGCTTCAACTAATTCGTTGCGATTTGAAGACTCCGCCCTATCGAAGGCGATTTTAGATTGAACTGCTAAGTTTCCGTCGAACAAGGCGGATTGGGAAGGTTTCTGGATGATTTTCTACAAGGAAGAACGTCTGGCGATTTTTATTGACGGCGCCAACCTTTATGCAACGGCCAGGGCCCTCAATTTCGATATCGATTATCGGCGCCTTTTGTCCATGTTCGCCAAGAAGGGGCGCCTGATCCGGGCCTTCTACTACACGACGATGTTCGAGGATCAGGAGTATTCGCCGCTGCGGCCGCTGGTCGACTGGTTGGACTATAACGGCTTCACCATGGTCACCAAACCGATCCGCGAGTACACCGACAGCCAGGGGCGCCGAAAGGTGAAGGGGTCGATCGACATCGACCTGGCCATCGATGCGCTGGAGATTGCCGACAAGGTTGACCACATTCTGCTGTTTACCGGCGACGGCGACTTCAAGCGGTTGGTCGAGGCGCTGCAGCCCCGGGGCGTCCGGGTGACGGTGGTCAGCACCATCAAGGCCCAGCCACCGATGGTCTCGGACGATCTGCGTCGACTTGCCGACAATTTCATCGAGCTGCAGGACCTGGCCCCACACATCGAGCGCGAGGGCGGGCCGAACGCCAACCGCGCGCCCGAGGGTGACGACGACGATCAGTACGAGCAGGAGTACGAACAGGCGATGGCGCATTTGCGCTCTGCCTGACCACCCAGCCTGGGCCTGACGTTTCGCATGACTGCCGCCGCAGCCGTACAGCCGGCGCAGAATTGTGCACTGTGCCCACGCCTGGCGGCATTTAGGGCCGACAACCAAGACCAGCATCCGGACTTCTTTAACGCACCGGTCCCCAGCTTCCACGAGGCCGAACCGGCAGCCGGTGGCGCCCAACTGCTGATCGTGGGTCTGGCACCCGGGCTGCGCGGCGCCAATCGTACCGGTCGACCGTTTACGGGCGACTATGCCGGCGACCTGCTCTATGCCACGCTTGTCGCGTTCGGCTTCGCCGACGGGACCTACAGGGCCGACCCTGATGACGGACTGCGCCTGCTGAATTGCCGGATCACCAACGCCGTGCGCTGCGTGCCGCCCAAGAACGCGCCGACCCCGGCGGAAGTCAACACCTGCCGACGGTTTCTCACCGGCGAATTCGACGCGCTGCCGGGCCTGAAGGCCATCGTCGCGCTTGGCGGTGTTGCGCACCGGTCGGTCATCGCCGGCCATGGGCTGCGCCAGGCCGCGTTTCCGTTCGGCCACGGCGCCCTTCACCAGTTGCCCGACGGGCCGGTGCTGGCGGACAGCTATCACTGCTCGCGGTACAACACCAACACGGGCCGGCTGACCACCGATATGTTCCGTGCCGTCTTCGCAGACGTACGCCGCCTAATAGACGCGGGCTAGGCGGCCTCGGGCGGCATCAACGATTCGTCCATCAGGGCACTGCTGAAATACAACAGGATATCCGCAGCCTGGTCTTCGCCGCGTAGCCGCATGACGCGCTGAAGTGCCATAGCCTTTTGGTGCGCGCGCCGCACTAAGGAGGGATCGGAGTCGCTCAAGGCTTGGGCAATGGCCACGCCAACGGCGGCCGCACCCATTTTCGTCTGGTCCAGAGAGGTCGCCGAAGCGGTCATGCCTTCCTCATGTGGGTGTCGGAAGAAACCAAACTGGCTGACCGGCGGAGCTACGTTGGCGAGCGCCGCATCGCCTGTCAGCCGTTTGATCGCGACGCTAGGTCGGCACCGTTAACCGCGCGTTACTTCGGCTGTCAGGATCAGCCTTTTTCGCGCAGCAATCTCTGCTTTTCGCGTTGCCAATCGCGCTGTTTGACCGTTTCGCGCTTGTCATGCTGCTTCTTGCCGCGCGCAAGCCCAATCGCGACCTTCGCCAGCCCGCGATTGTTGAAGTAAATCGCCAACGGCACCAGGGTCACGCCCTGACGCTGAGAGGCGCCCAACAGCTCGTTCAACTGCTTGCGCCTAACCAGCAGCTTGCGCGGCCGCCTGGGGGCATGGTTGAACCGGTTGGCCGGCCGGTATTCCGGAATGTGGGCGTTGAACAGGTAAAGCTCCCCCTCCATCGGCCCGGCATAGGATTCGTTCAGACTGGCCCGACCGGCGCGCAGCGACTTCACTTCGCTGCCCGTCAGGATGACGCCAGCCTCCAGCGTGTCGTCGATGAAATAGTCATGACGCGCACGCCGATTGCGGGCGACGGTTTCGCCCTCCTGTCCCGATTTGCTTGCCATTGGTCGCTAGTTCAGGATTCCGGCATGTTCCATTGCCGCGCGAACTGCCTTTTTGGTCTCGACAGTTATCTCCACCAAGGGCGCGCGTACGGTCGGCTGGGCCTTGCCCAGCAAGCTGGCGGCATACTTGACCGGTGCGGGACTGGCCTCCAGGAACAAAGCGCGGTGCAGCATCGCCAGCCGGTCTCGGATCCGCCCCATCTCGGCGAGATCACCGCGCTCCCAAGCCGTGTATTGCTCGGCGCATAGGCGCGGGGCAACATTCGCGGTCACCGAGATACAGCCATGGCCGCCCTGGGCGTAAAAAGCGGTCGCCGTGATGTCCTCGCCGGACAGTTGGCAAAATTCGGGACCGATCCCAACCCGCGTCAGCAGCGGTCGGCCGAGGTCATTGGTCGCATCCTTTACGCCCACGATGTTTGGCAGCTTGGCCAGACGGGTCATGGTCTCGACCGACATATCGATCACACAGCGGCCCGGAATGTTGTAAATTAGGATCGGCAGATCGGCGGTGTCGTGGATGGCCTTGAAATGCTGATACAATCCCTCTTGCGTCGGCTTGTTGTAGTAAGGCAGGACAACCAAAGCGGCGTCGGCGCCGGCCGCCTTGGCGTGACGGGCCAGCGAGATCGCCTCGGACGTCGCGTTCGAGCCCGCGCCCGCGATCACCGGCACCCGCCCGTTGGCCACCTCGACCGCGAGTTCGACCACGCGCTCATGCTCCGCATGGCTCAGCGTCGGCGATTCGCCTGTGGTGCCGACCGGTACCACACCGCTGGACCCCTCTTCGATTTGCCAGTCGATGAATTCCTGAAACGCTTTCTCATCGACCCCGTCTTGCGTAAACGGGGTGATCAGGGCGGGAATCGACCCGCTGAAAAGAATGGAACCGTTCGCCATGATGCGTGCCTTGGGGCAGCCTGAAAAAAGGGCCGTGACCATAGACAAAAGGCCTAGTCTTGCCAAGCGAGCCGCGTGGCTGCTGGCGCTGTTTGGGCTGACGCTTGCGTCTCCCGCCCAGGCTCAGCAATCCCAGCTCTCGCTGGCCGATCTGGCCATCTACCGCGCGGCCTTCGAGGCCGCCGATCTGAATGCCTGGTCGACAGCCCGAACGCTGGTGCCACAAGCGTCGGACCCGCTGCTTGCCGATGTCGTCTTGTGGCTGGACTTGCCCCGCAGAGACGGCAGCGCCAGCTTCGCCCAGATCACCCAATTCCTTGATCAGCACCCAAACTGGCCGGGCCTTACCGATCTTCGGCTGCAGGCTGAGCGGGTCATGCCGACGAACATGTCGCCGGCCGAACGCGTCGCCTGGCATCAGCGCTATCCGCCGCTGACCTTCGATGCGACGTTCGCTTATGCCGAGGCCTTGGCCGCGCTGGGCCGTCAGAACGAGATCGGGCTCTACCTGCGCAGCCGCTGGCCGAGTATTCCGATCACGCAGGGCCAACAGGACCAGATGTTGGCGCGCTTCGGCAGCGCGTTCACGGCCGACGATCACTGGCGCCGGCTGGACAATCTCATTTGGGTCGGGCGGCTGGACGAGGCGCGCCGCATGCTGCCGCTGGTCGATAGCGGTCGCCGCGCGCTCGGCAACGCACGCATTCTGTTGCAGGCCCGCCAGCCGGGGGTGGACGGCGCGATCCAAGCCGTGCCGTCCAATCTGCGGAGTGATGAAGGGCTGAATTACGAGCGGACCCGTTGGCGCCGCCGCGCCGGCTTGGATGCCGGGGCCATCGAACTGCTGCCCAGCCAGCCGGCCCAATCCGAACACGCCAGGCGCTGGTGGACCGAACGGCACTATCAGGCGCGCGAGGCCTTCTATCGCGGCGACTACAGCACCGCCTACGCGCTCGCCAGCGACCATCGCCAACCGGGCGGCTTCCCGCTCTTGCAAGGCGAATGGCTGTCCGGCTGGGTCGCGTTGCGCCGCCTCAATGATCCGGCGCGCGCGTTCGGCCATTTCCAGAACCTGTACAACGCCACCAGCACACCGATCAGCAGCGCGCGGGGCGCCTACTGGTCCGGCCGATCGCAAGCGGCCCTCGGCAACCAGGCGGAGGCCCAGCGCTGGTACCAGTTGGCGGCCCAGCACCCCACGGCCTTCTACGGCCAAATGGCGGCCGGAGAACTGGGACAGGCGTCGGTCGCCGCGTTGGAGCCCACGCCCGGCGTACCCGCCGCGACGGCACAGGCGTTCGAGGCGGACGAGCGGGTTCAAATCGTGCGCGCCCTGGCCCAGCTTGGCCAGGCCGAACATGCCGAGGAGTTCCTCGCGGTTCTGGTCGCGGAGGCCGAAACGCCGGCCGATCATGTCCTGGTCGGCCAGTTGGCGATGGAGGCCGGCAACAACTTCCGCGCCGTGCGGGCGGGCAAGCAGGCCGTTCAGGACGGCATCCAGGTGGTCGGGTCGACCTATCCGGTCGTCGATACCTCCACCGCCCACTCGGCGGTCGATCCGGCGCTTGTCCATGCGATCATCCGAACGGAAAGCGAGTTCGACTTTGATGCCGTCAGCGGCGCGAACGCCCGTGGGCTGATGCAGTTGCTGCCGGACACCGCCCGTCGGGTCGGCAGCCAAATCGGCGTCTCGGTCGATACCGCCCGTCTGACCACCGACCCGGCCCTGAACATTCGGCTTGGTTCAAGCTATCTGGCCGATCGGATCAATCGCTACGGCGGCTCATGGGTGCTGGCGATACCGTCCTACAATGCCGGCGCCGCGCGCGTGGACCAATGGATCAGCCGCTTCGGCGACCCGAGGCGAATGGAGCTCTACGACGTCATCGACTGGATGGAGACCATTCCCTTCTATGAGACACGCAACTACACCCAGCGGGTTCTGGAAACCGCGCAGGTCTATCGACGCCTCTTGGGTGAAGGGCCACGCCAACAAGGGTTGGAGCAGGACCTGCAACGGTGACCGGCGATCCGTCGGTCACGACGGGCTACATCTCGGCGCAGGACGGAACGCCGCTGTTCTATCGGATGTATGGCGACCGGCTGGCGTCGGCACCGCCCGTCCTATGCCTGCCCGGCCTGACGCGAAATTCTCATGATTTTCATTATGTTGCATCTCGGCTTTCGAGTGACTTCTTAGTTACATGCCCGGATTATCGCGGCCGCGGGCGCAGCGGCTACTGCCGATCGGCTTCCGACTACGCGCCGCCCCAACTGGTGGCGGATCTGGCCGACCTCATGACCGCGCTTTCGATCCACGGGGCGGCCCTTATCGGCACGTCGCTCGGCGGTTTGCTGGCCTTGGGTCTTGCGGTCATGCATCCGACGAGCGTGGCGGGCCTGGTGCTGAACGATGTCGGCCCCGACCTCGACGCCGAGGCGGTGGCGCCGATCGGCAAGGCTCTCGCTCAGGCCTCGTCACCGGCAAACTGGGACGAGGCCGTGCGGTACCTGCAGGACCTGCTGCCCGATCTCGGCGTGCCGGAGCCGAAGTCGCAAGGCTGGCTCGACGTCGCGAAGGGCACCTGGCGCGAGACCGGCGCCGGGCCGCTGCGGTTTGATTTCGACGAGCGGATCATTGGCCAACTGACGCCTCGCGAGGACATTCCTGATCTTTGGCCCCTGTTTCGTGCGGTAGGCCACCTGCCCGTCGGGGTCATTCGCGGCGCCAAGTCGCCCGTATTGACCTCCGATGGTTTGGCGCGCATGCGAGCGGCCCATCCCGACCTGATCCACGCCACGATCGACAATGTCGGTCACGCGCCTCACCTAGACGAACCTGCCAGCCGAGAGGTCATCGATGCCGTCCTTAGCCACATCAGATAACGGCTTTTCGCTCACCGACATTGAGGCCGCCGCGGGCCGACTTCACGGCGTCGCCGTGCGCACCCCGATCCTGGAGGCACACCTGCTCAACGCGCAGGTGGGCGGCCGGTTGCTGATCAAGGCGGAGCCGCTGCAGCACACGGGCTCGTTCAAGTTTCGCGGCGCCTACAACCGCATCAGCCAAATTCCGGAAGAGGAACGCGGCCATGGAGTCGTCGCCTATTCCAGCGGCAATCATGCCCAAGGTGTTGCGGCGGCGGCCCGCCTGTTCGGTATCCCGGCCACCATCATCATGCCAGCCGACGCGCCGGCCATAAAGCGGACCAATACCGAGGCCTACGGTGCCAGGGTGATCACCTACGATCGATACCGCGAGGTGCGTGAGACGATCGGCGAGCGGTTGGCGGCAGAGACCGGCGCGACTCTGGTCCGGCCCTACGATGATTATGGCATCATGGCGGGCCAAGGCACAGTCGGGCTGGAGGCCACCCGGCAGCTCGACACGGCGCCCGACGCCGTGCTGTGTTGCTGCGGCGGCGGCGGCCTGATCGCAGGCGTCTCGACGGCCGTCAAGGCGGCCTGGCCTGACTGTCCGGTCTATGCGGTCGAGCCGGCAGGGTTCGATGACACCGCGCGATCGCTGGCGGCTGGGGCCATTGTCTCAAATGACGCTGCCGCGCGGTCGATCTGCGACGCACTTCTGGCCGCACAGCCTGGCGACCTGACATTTGCTGTCAATCGGCAGACACTGGCCGGCGGGCTGGTCGTCACCGATGATGAGGTGCGCCATGCCATGGCGATCGCCTTCGAAACCCTGAAACTCGTCGTCGAGCCCGGCGGTGTCGTGGCCTTGGCGGCGGCGCTGTCGGGCAAGATCGAAACCACGAACCGCACGACCCTTGTGATCGCCAGTGGCGGCAACGCGGATCCGGGGGTTTTTGCCAAGGCGCTGGAGGGCCGCGCTTAAGCGGCGTACTCATCGGGCGCTCTGGCGAGTAACACGGGCCCGTTTCGTCGGACGCCCGGTCCTCCCGCGCCCAGATCGTCGGGGTCTCGGGTTCCCTCTGAGCAACCGGCCGCAACGATTGGCTGCGTCGACCAAGGTCACGCGTATTCGAGCAGAGTTCGCCAGGCAGCGTTTTTCGCCGATCCGCTATGCGCCAGAGTGGCGGCATCGGGTCTGGCGCACCTTCCCCAAGCTGGTATCGTCTTAAATTTAGAATCGCGGGATGACGGTCTCGCTTCTAGGTCGTCATTTGTTGCTCGTCAAATCCGACTTTCGTCCGGATGCGAGAGGGAAATGGTAGTGGCCGATCGCTTCAAACACCTGAATGACTACCTGGTATCCTGGGGTCGCCCGGAGAAGGTCTTGCCGGCACTGGCAGACGATTACGTACTCGACGACCCCAGCGAACCCAAACTGATTACCCGATCGACCATTATTGCCTGGATGAACCGCTGGACCGAGACGATGAAGGCGGCCGGGGGAACGGGTCAGGTCGAATCCGCAGACAGCGTCGAGTACGACCATGACGGAATCCTGGTCCGCTGGAGCTGGTGGCATGTGATCGGTACCGAAATCGAGGGATCCTCGCTGATCAAAGTCACTGATCAGGGCGTGGCCCATCACCGCATGGCATTCGCCCGCCCTCGCCCGGCCTGGCGCAGAACGCCTTAAGGTCCGACCCCTGGTCAGACGTCACCGATCAGGCCAAGCGCACTGGTTTGCTAATTCGTTGCGTCCTTTTGTGAAGTGGCACGTCAGTGAGGGTGAGCTCAACAAGCTTAGGGAGTATCCCAATGAGACTTCAACTCGCGCTGAACGTTACCAACATCGACCGGGCCGTCGATTACTACAGCCGGCTGTTCGACACCGCGCCACACAAGCGCCGGCCGGGCTATGCCAACTTCGCCATCGCTGAACCGCCGCTGAAGCTGGTCCTGTTCGAAACGCAAGATGCCACCGAAAGATTGAACCATATCGGCGTCGAGATCACCGATCCGACCGAAATGGCGCCAACGCGCAGCCGCCTGGGTAGGGCCGGCCTCATCAGCAGCACCGAAGAGGCGACCACCTGTTGTCATGCGACCCAGGACAAGCTGTGGTCTGACGAGCCAGACGGACTAAGTTGGGAGTGGTATCATATCACCGACGATCAGCCCGACGCCGCAAGCGACATGTCGGGCAAGACCTGCTGCGTTTGAGGGAACCGACAGGCGGGCACGGTGGTATGGCGAGCAAAAGGCCGTTCACAGAACCGCAATGGGCGGAATTCAGTGCCCGCCTGCGCCGCTACGTTAGCCGCCGGGTGTCGCCGTCACATGTGGACGATCTGACTGGGGATATACTTGTCCGCCTGGTCGCGAACGCGGACAAGCTGAGCGGGTCCGACAAGCCGCTGGCCTGGGTCCATCGGGTGGCCAACAACGCGATCATCGACTTTCATCGACGGTCAGTCACGGAAGACCGGGCGCTTGAACAGGCGGCCCTGCTCGCCGAAAAGCCGAGCGAGGCCGCCAATGACGCCGTCGCGAGTTTGTCGGGATGCATGATCCCGTTCATCAACCGGCTGGCACCGCATTACGCAGAGGCGCTGTTGTTGACCGAGATTGGGGGGCTGACCCAGCGCGCGGCGGCTGAGCGGCTGGGCCTCTCGGTGCCGGGATTGAAGTCCAGGGTCCAGCGCGGACGGCTGTTGTTGAAGCAGTCTGTACTGCGCTGCTGCTCTGTGGAGGCGAGCCAGAGCGGCCGTATCGTCGACTACCATCGGCGGAGCGCGGCTGTCCGGGTCAGTGATCTGGAGCGCACCCGGTCCGGATCGGCCGGACATGATCGCGAAACAACTGAAACACAAAAGTGCGCGGCACGTTGTTCGCCGGAAACATCCGTCGGCTAAACGCACAGGCACGCCCTGACGCCATTTTGGCCGTCACCTCCTTCGCGGTTCGGACTGTTTCTCGATAGATCTCAGTCATCCGTTTGCGAGCCTTCAAGGGAGACGGTCAACCACGACCCGACGGAAGTTTGCGGGGCACACATGAGATTTCCAAACCCCCGGCACCGAGTGCCGGGGGGAGCCAAGAGATGGAGTGACAACATGTCTGCCAACGTTGTGCACCCGGTGTTCCGTGCCCTTGACGAAACCGGCGGCGGGAAGGTTTCCGTTACCGAAATCCTGTCGCGGCTGGACCAAGCCGGCTTGCCGAACGATGACCCCCGATTGGCCGCGCTGACCGACGGGCTGCGCCGCAACGGGTCCGAGATCGACGGCGCGACCTTCGACCGGCTGTCCCAGTCCGGTCGAAGGTTGCTTGAGCGAGCGGTTCGGCAAGAGTTGGTATTGCCGTCTTTCGGCGATTTCTCAGCAACCGTTTCACGGATCTACGAGGCGACGCTGCGCAATGAGGGCGGCGCCTTGGCCCAGTACATTCCTCAGCTTGCAAGGGTCGATCCCGACCAGTTCGGTGTCGCGGTTTGCACGATCGACGGACAACGCCTGAGTTTGGGAGACGCCGCTGAGCCCTTTTCGTTTCAGTCAAGCTGTAAGCCCCTGCTCTACAGCGCGGCACTCGAGCTTCATGGTGAGGCCCGCGTGCACGACCATATCGGCCGCGAGCCGAGCGGCCAGTCCTTTAACGAGCTGACCTTGAACAAGGCCAGCCGGCCACACAATCCAATGATCAACGCCGGCGCGATCATGAGCACCAGCCTGTTGCATGCCGACTGGCCAATGGCGGACCGGTTTGATTATCTGACCTCATTGATCGGCAATTTGACCGGCGGGCGCAGGCCTGGTTTCAACAACGCCATCTACCACTCGGAGCGTGAGACGGCGGACCGCAACTTCGCCCTTGCCCACTACATGCGCGAGGTCCGCGCCTTCCCCGAAGGCACGGACATCCTGGCGACGCTTGACCTGTACTTCGCCGCCTGCTCGATCGAAACGACCGCCCAGCAAATGGCCACCATCGCTGCCACATACGCCAATGGTGGCGTGTGTCCGCCCACGGGCGAACGCGTGTTCAGCGGCGACACGGTTAAGAACTGCCTGTCGATGATGAACGCGTGCGGCATGTACGACTATTCTGGCGAGTTCGCCTTCCGGGTCGGCATGCCGGCTAAATCGGGGGTTTGCGGTGCGATCATGGCCGTGGTGCCGAACGTCATGGGCATCGCGGTATGGTCACCGCATATCGACCAAAACGGCAACAGCGTCCGTGGCGTGGAATTCCTGCATCGCCTGGTCGAGACGTTCAATTTCCACAATTACGACAGCCTTGTGGAAACCAGAAAGCTTGATCCGCGCCACCGTCGCAAGACCATCGAATCAAACGCCACGTTCAGCGCGATCCATGCGGCCAGTTGCGGCGATATCGACGAGTTGAAGCGATTGGTGGCCTACGGACACACAATGGACAGCGCCGACTATGACGGGCGAACGCCGCTGCATCTGGCGGCCGCCGAAGGCCATGACACAGCCGTTGCCTTCCTGATCCGGCAGGGGGTCGATCTGGCTCCGGAGGACCGATGGGGCAACACGCCGATCGAAGATGCGAAGCGCCACGGCCATCGGACTGTCGCAGCTCTCATTCGCCGTGAGTCCGGCGAGGCGAGCAGTCGCCAAAGTTCCGACCGCGAAAATGCCTCAACGTCGAAGCCTTCAAAGGCCGCTTGAATCGTTCACCACCAACTTAGTTTAGCTGTTCGCCATTGCCGAGGATGGTAAGGCAGCCAATCACGACCTATGTTTCAACCCAGCCTGGTTTCATGGCTTCAGTCGGGGGAAACAACTGATGCGCAGCCTTTGGATTATGGGTGTCGCCTGCGTCGCGGCGGTTCTTGCCACCGGCGCCCAGGCCCAAAACAACAGCCTGGATGACGAAATCATGCAGGCGTTCAATGCCATTTCCCAGGCTTACGCCAACCGGGATACCGACACCGTTCGGTCGATGACGGCCGACGGCTTTATCTGGATTTCGTCGTTCAACGGCGGTGGCCGTAGTTTGGAAGACCAACTGGCCGCCGTGTCGCAGGGTCAATTCACCTTTTCGCTTCAGCCGCTTGGCGAGATGACGATCGAGTCGGTGGCCGACGACACGGCACTGCAGCGGTTTCATGCCGACGTGTCGGGCGCCTTTGGCGGCGAACCGCTGCCCTCGCCGATCGCGATCACGTTGATCTGGCTGAAGCAAGACGGCGATTGGCACCAGCGGCTCTATCAGGAGACGCCGATTGACGACTGAGTAAAACTCATCCGTGATGTGAAGCCGTAGCTTCGGCGCAATCGCGCCGGGATCAGTCGGACGGCCAGTGGAGATTCATCACCGTCAACAACGAAGCGGCCAATAGGGGCTGAACAAGCTTTCAAGATCATAGGCAAGAAGGCCCGGCGCAACCGTCGTCAGCCCCGTTCCGGTCGGCGACAGGATCTAGGCGCCCAGCAGACGCCGATAAGTTCGATTGGCCAGAACGTCAAACACGGGAGCCATGTCCAAGAGGTTTGTGCCCGGCCTCCGCGGCTGGCAGAGCAGCAACGGGGCCGCCCTGGTCTTCCGCCCGATTGTCGCAGGGGATGATGCCATGGTGCAACCAGCCGACGATTGGAAGCCCGATCCGAGGGGCCCGCGCCAGCTTGTTGACAGACCGGTCGCGCGCCGGCCGCTGGTCGCCCTTCTAGCGACCCTGCCTTTCACAAACCAGGTGCTGGCGGCGGCCAAGACACAAGCAGGAGATCACGACGCCATGCCAAGCAACCTCTTGGCCGATCTGCCCGATGCCACGGCGGAGGAAGTCTTCGAGACCTTGGCCGAGTGGCCCGGCATCCGGTTGGAACGGATTGTCTCCAATGGTCAGGTCACGCCCGAGGGCGAGTGGTACGATCAGGAACAGGATGAGTGGGTAATGGTGCTGGCCGGAGCCGCCCGGCTGCTAATCGAAGACGAAGGCGAAATGTCCCTCGGTCCCGGCGACACCGTGTTTCTCCCCGCCCATAAACGCCACCGCGTCACCTGGACCGACACGGGCCAGCCGACGGTATGGCTGGCCCTGCACGTTTGGCCTCAGGCCGAATAGCCGGCCAAATCCACTCATGCGCCGGCCGGCCGGGAGCCGACCAAGCGGAGCCTAGACGCGCGTGATCGCGCAGATGTCAGCGCGCGACCGACTGGCCGCTGGCGGTGTTGTTGCTTTTGCCCTTCGCCGCGTCCGCCCCTGCAATGGAGGTGACCCGCGCCGTTTCGCGGGGTTTCTCAGCCTGCTGCGGCGCCCGTTCAGGCGCGGCCTCGCCGATGCTGGTGTCGCGCTTGACCATGCCCTCGATATAGGCCCCACGCACCACCTCAAGGCTGTGGTGCAGGATATCCCCATGCACTTCTGCGGTTTCCTGCAGCGATACGTCCTTGGAGCGAATGCGGCCATTCACCTTGCCCCAGACGCGCACGATGTCGGCCGCCACCTCGCCATTGACCACGGCGGACTTGCCGATGGTCAGGCTGTTGGACGAGATATCGCCGTCGATGATGCCATCGATCTGAACGTCGCCGTCGGTCCTGAGATCGCCCGAGACGCGCATATCGGCGCTGATGACCGAGGGAGCCGTTTCGGCTGCGTGTTTCGGGCGATCTCAGCATCGGATCGGCTGGCCGCCGGCGTGGTGGTGCTGGTATTGGACATCGCGTTGCTCTGCTTAGTCGTCGTCTTGGGTTGTTGCGATTTCGTAAACATGTTCGCCCGCCCTGATGAAATTCATAGGATCGTAGGGGACGCCGTCCACCAGCACTTCATAGTGCAAATGCGACCCCGTGCTTCGGCCTGAACTGCCCATGAGCCCGATCTCGTCACTATAGCCGATCGGCTGGCCTTCCTCGACAAGGATTTCCTGAAGATGGGCATAGCGGCTGACCAGGCCGAAGCCGTGATCGATGTCTACGGTACGGCCATAGCCGCTGAACCATTCCGCTCGGACCACCATTCCAGGCCCAGTTGCTTGGATCGGGTCGCCGTAATGACCGTCGAAATCAACCCCCTGATGCATCGCGCTTCGGCCGTTGATGGGGTCTTGGCGCGGCCCAAACCCGCTCGATATCGGCACGTCTTGATCGACCGGCCAGCCGATGGGTAGCTGATTGGCAACATCGCGCAACTCAACAGCGCGGTCCGTCAGCTCGATGGACTGCAGCGCATCGATCCAGCCGGGCTGACCAGCGATATGGTCGTCCAGAAGCGGCACCATGGGCCCGCCGACGCCATAGAACTCAGCCCCGTAAATGTCCTCGATCAGCGCCTCGATATCGAGACCGGTGACGGCCAGTCCCTGTTCGACAGCCCAGACATGATCGTCGATGGCTTGGCGCAATTGGGCAGATCGGAGACACACGTCTG